>NZ_JBITHV010000014.1:0-304973 GCF_044458365.1 Kribbella sp. NPDC050470
CCGCGTCCCCACCGCCCCGACCGACGAACCATGAACCAGAAGATGGTCAACATTCAGTTGCCGCAAGCTGGTCAGTTTTCGGCTGCCGTTGACACTATGAGCGGCGATTGGCGCCACACCCCGGCTGGCATCGCCGCGTACTTCGCCATTGGCGTCGTCTCGGCCGGCGTGGCCATCGCCACGGATGCCGGTCTCAGCCCGATCGTACGGTCGCTGTCTCTGCTGCCCGTCCTGGCAGTTGTCGTGATGGCACTGATTTGGTCATGGCGGGTCTTTCGAAGTCGAGGCCGCCGAGTCGCGCGGCGGGACACGCGCACACGCAGGCCTGGCATCCGACCGCCAGCTACACCCATCCCGCTGGCCGCTCGATCATCCGGCCACCAAGGCGTTGATGGAGCTTCCGGACTGCCACCATCCCTGAGAGCCGAATCCATCCATCGGGCCGGAAGGGACCACTCGGTGCGAGGCGTGCTTCCCGGACGATGCCGGCGTACGCATTGCAGGTGAGGCGGCATCGGGGGCCGATCGAACGGCGAAGGGGCCGCGACCTCACCGTGGGCCGGGAGTCGCTCACGATGAGGTCGTGGTCAGGCGTCAGGCGGTCTTGGGGAAGTGCATCACTTGCGCTGAGGTTGGGGCTTGAAGCGGCGGATCTCGTGCGGCCAGCCGCAGGCCTCTGCGACCTTGGCTGCCCAGACCTTGGCGGTTTCGTCATCGGGCACGTCCACCACGGCGAAGCCGCCCAGGTACTCCTTGGTCTCGACGTACGGTCCGTCAGTGACCAGTACGTCGCCACCGGTGGGGTCGGCGCTGTAGACCGGGCCGTCTTCCTCCTCCAGTCCCCCGGCGAAGACGTAGACGCCGGCTGCCTTCATCTCGTCCACGACCGCCCTGGCGAGCGGCCCACGCCCGCCGAACCACTCCTCGGTGTGGTCACCCACCCACTGCTGGTTGAAGTAGATGAGGTACTCGGGCATGTGTGCTCCTTCGGCTCGGGCGGACCCGCTGTCCGCCTCCACGTACGCTACGAACGGCGTACGGCGAATCCGACAGCCGATCGGATACCAATCCTCGCCCGCTCGATCCCCACGCACGCGGCCTCAGGCCGCCACCCACGTCGCGCAGTCGCCCCTCATGGGAGGCAACATTGCACCCATGTCTCTGCCTGCTCCCACGCTGCACACCGATCGCCTGCGGCTGCGGCCGTTCGACGACGCGGATGCCGACGTCCTCTTTGCGATGCACAGCAGTGCCTACGTACTCCGCTATTGGGACTCGCCACCCTGGAGCGAGCGTGGGCGCGCCGAGCGGTTCATAGCGGTATGCCGGCAGATGGCAGCGGAAGGGACCGGGGCGCGGCTGGCCGTGGACCGTGTTTCCGACGGGGCGTTCATCGGCTGGTGCAGTCTGAACCAGTGGAACCCCGACTACCGCAGCGCGTCGATGGGCTACTGCTACGGCGATGCGGCATGGGGCCACGGGTACGCGACGGAGGCCGCGCGCGCCGTGCTGCAGTGGGCGTTCGACACGCTGGACCTGAACCGAGTCCAGGCCGAGGCGGACACGCGCAACGCGGCCTCCGCCCGCGTGCTGGAGAAGCTCGGCTTCGTCCGCGAAGGAACGCTGCGCGAGGACTGCATCGTCAACGGCGAGGTATCGGACTCCTGGGTGTACGGCCTTCTCAGACGTGACTGGTCGTCCGCGCCTGCTCCCACCGCCTGAGGCATCCTCGCCTAGCCAGTCGACGCAGGAGAAGACCGCCAACCCGTCGAACGGCATGGAGACCGCCGCTGCGCCGGCACGGAAGCGGTTATCGTCCTTAGCGACTCTCTCCGCACCCCACACCAGTCCCCACTAGTTGCGCTCCGCCCTGGGAGGTCGGCGGGCTGTTCCGCGGTGCAGGGCTAGGTGGCCGCCGAGGAAGCCCGCACCTGCGATGACCAGGTTCCCGGCGACGGCAAGCTTTGTGCCGAGCCGGTGCTTGCCGCGCACGCGCGCGACGAGCGAGCCGGCGAACAGGAAGATTGCGGCGTCCGCGCCGAGCCCGTGGACCGTACCGATCCTGCGTTCGGCGCCTGACAGTTCCGCCCAGTCGGCGGCGCCTGCGAGAGCCGTCGGCACCGACGCCAGCAGGCCGAAGCCGGCGAGGAGCGCCGCCCCGCGACGCGACTCGGACCCACCGGCGAGGTCGAGAAGAGACGTGCCGAGCCAGCACCCGGCGGTCACGTCGGTAAGCGAGGGATGCAACGAATGCCCGAGTACGTCGGTATGCAGCGGGCTGCGTCGTACCCGCTCGGCCAGCGGCCCGTACGCCAACTCCTGAGCGCGGGTGAGCCGCTCCGAAAGCGCGCTTTCGCCGACCGCGCGGACTGCGCGTTGCGGCAAGGACCTTGACCCCACACCCTCAAGATACGCTCGCGTCCGTCACCCCTGGAAGCGCTGGCCGACGCTTGTCGACTACGCCCGTGACAGAAGCCCGGATCTGCCGAGGCCGTGCCTTCGCACGCTCACATTCCGCCCGCACAGCAGGAAGCAGGTGCCTGGTCGCGATGCGCCTCGCAGTCCACAGTCTCCAAACGCGCGGCGCTGAGCGCCGACCCCGCATGCGCGGAGTCGGTCAGCAGCATCGCGCGGACGTGCGACCACCTCCGCGTCGACGAGATCGTCGTTCCGGCTAGCTGCGCTCGCGGGAGGTCTGGCGGGGATGACGACGTACGGCTGAAGGTTGAGCACCGTCGGTTGGTACCGCGCGTTTCGAGTCGGACTGGTGACTTGCCAACAGTCGCTCGGCCCGGACTGACAGCAGTTGTATCTCGCGGTCGACGTCCTTGCCGTCGAGGATGAACTCGAGCGAATCTTCGTCGGTGTAGTAGGTGTAGATCAGCCTGCCGAGTTCGTCAGCAGATGCCTTCTCCATTCCGAGACGCCTGGCGAGCGCGACGATGTCGCCGGCGTCCTTGCGACGCTGGGCAACCAACTTGGTGGCCAACAGGAACTCGTCGGTGGCGTAGGTGATGTGCAGACCGGGCGTGTCACTGCGCCGCAACGCACCTTCCGGGAGTGGCGGCATCCACGGGCTGGCTCGGGTGTTCAGCCAGTCCTCGGGGAGCTTTAGTTGGCTTGCCATCGCACGAGATTCGTCGACCACGACCTCGTCGCGCGTGATCGCATCGATGCCCTCCGTACGGCGGGGGTTGTCACCCGAGGTCACTGCAATCGCAGCACCTCCGACGACGAAGACCGATGCAGCGATGCCACGCGTTCTCAGCCGTTTGTCGAGCTCGGAGAGAAGATCGATGATCTCGGCGGCCGAGAATTCGTTGCGCGCGTCGCTCATGCGGTCACCAGGTCGCGGGCAGGGACGAAGATGTTCGCCTCGGCCAAGTAGGCCGGGGTTTGCTCGATGATCTCGGCGCGCTCGAGGAACGGATGCTCGGGGATCCAGGGGTCCAGGAGAGCCTTGTTTTTGGTCCACTCGGGTGGATCTTCGCCGGCTGTCTCGAATTCGTGCGCGGTCAGGACGGCGAGCAGCGCATCGAAGCCCGCCTGACCAGTCGGTCCCGGTGCTGCCTCCCAAGCGGCTTCGGAACCATCGTGACGGTCCAACAGCAAGCGCAGGTGGTCGCGGCCTTGGAGCAGCATCCGCCACGCCCAATCCTCGTCACTCGCCTCGCGGATTGCCGTCGCGGTCGCCGGGGCAGTCATGATCCGATACTCACGCGCTGCCTGGAGAGCACGAGCGATCCGACCGGCCCGCATCAAGAACTGCGCTGTCGGCTTTGTCTTGCCAGACCGGTAGGTCGAGAAGCGCGAAGCAGATGTCCCGAGGGCCGTAGCGAACGCAGCCTGAGACAGCCCGCTCTCGGCGAGGGCGCGGTTGAGCAGTTCAATGACTGCCTGACTGTCTTTGTCCATCCCGGCACTCCTAGACCTTATCTGATCAGATAATAGCCCGACGACCTTCACCAAGCCAAAGTCACGAGGTCGGGGGCGGGCTAAGGATCAGTCGTGGCGGCCTCGGCCAGACGGAATGCGCAAGTCCGACAGTCCCCGGCTCCGTCGCCCCAGAACGGACGCCGCACGATGGCAACCTCGTCCTCAGAGATGCCGCAGAGCGTTCCGCCGGAGTCACCGATGCCGTGCTGAACACCCTCGAAAGACTCGTCTTCGGCAAGGTACGCCGCCGCGGTCCACGGACCGTCCGGGTCGTTGAAAATCACACCCGCACCGTAACCCTCAGGCGACTCGGGACCACCCGGGCTCATCTGCGCAAACAGCAAGGAACGGCCGGCCTACTCGCTATGGAGACATCGTCAACTCGAGTGGCTTCTGACCGGACCACCACGTGAGTGGCGAGCTCTTCATCGACCTCGATCCGATCCTTGGATCGACGCAACCACATGCGCCACGTATCGACCCCAACGTGCATTCCTGCGGCACGGTCCCGCTGCGGTCCGACACCGCAAGCGGTCGAGCTATCCGGCCCGGCCGCCCGCGGCCTCACAACCAGCATCGGCGGCGGCCTTCTGACCGTCATCGACGACATCTCCACCAAACGGTCGGGCTGCCTGACGACGATCGCCGTGACGGAGCGGATTGGGTCAGAGTCCGGATGGATGGGGTGAGAGCCAATCGGTGTGGCGGTCGCGGATGGCGTCTCGGGTGGGGGTGTCTGGGAGGATCACGTCCGCGCCGCCGTCGTACGGGCAGAACAGCCAGGTCAGGTCTGGGTCGGCGACGATGACGCGAGCTTGGTTGTCGGCGGCAGCGGTCAGCAGCGCATCCGATTGAGAGTCGGTCAGTCCTGTGCGCACCCACAGGTAGGAGAAGCCGACGTCTGGGTCGTCGCCCTCGACTCGTCGCCATGGCCACGCACCGGGTACGTGCTTCTTGGACCAGCCCGTTGCCAGATCTTGTGATCCGCAGTCCTCAGCGATGACTACGAGATGTTCGAGGGTGCCGCCGCCCGGCAACTCTGCCAGGACCGTGCGATGTCGCCGGACGATCTCGGCGTACTCCTCGGCAGAATCGGCATAGCGCTTCGACTCCGGCAGGCTGTGAAACCGGATCCAGCGTTCGCAATAGGGTCCTCGCAGCCGATGGCCGATCGGGTCGGCGTCGGGCCAATTGCGCTTCCAAGCCTCTGTCATCGCACGGCAGCGATCACTGTCCTCCGGTACGTCGAACTCGCCGGTCAGACCTCTGCGCTTCCGCCACCACCTGAATGCCACGTCGGAAGCGTAGAGCCATGGGTGCGCGATTCGTTGGTACGGCGAGGCGCCGATAACCGGTTGCCCGTCGTACGCGCTGCCGACACACTCCGGGCTCATGGATGATGACGAGCTTGCTGTGTTGCTGAGGAACGAGCGGTACCCGCGGTCTGCCAAATATTCGGCTCGGTGGATGGTTGACGGGGTGATGGGACCGAATGCGGTGTGGCAAGCGGAGGCGTTGAGCGATGTCATGACGCTCGAGGCCGGGATGCGGGTTCTCGACATGGGATGTGGCACTGCGCTGAGCTCGATCTTTCTGGCCAAGGAATTCGGTGTCGAGGTGTGGGCGACTGATTTGTGGATCAAGCCCGACGAGAACCTGCAACGTATTGCCGAGGCTGACGTGTTGGACCAGGTTCACCCGATCCATGCCGAGGCCCATGCGCTGCCCTTCGCCGAGGGATTCTTCGACGTGCTCTTCAGCATCGGCGCCTACCACTACTTCGGCACCGACGACCTCTATCTCGGCTACTATTCGCGCTTCGTGAAACCCGGTGGTCAGCTCGGCATGGTTCAGCCCGGTCTTGCCGAGGAGTGCGAGACGCTTCCCCCGCCGGGCCTCGAGCCGTACTGGAAATGGGACTTCTGCGCGTGGCACAGCCCGGCCTGGTGGCGCCGGCACTGGGAGAAGACCGGCCTCGTCACCGTCGAGGTCGCCGATCGGCTGCCCGAAGGATGGCGAGATTGGCTCCAGTGGAACGAGGCCTGCGACCGCGACAGCAGCGCACCCCAATGGGAAGCCCAAATGCTCCGTACCGACGCCGGCAAAACCCTCGGCTTCACGAGACTAGTAGCCCACCGCAACAACTAGCCACCACGCAGCCCCGACGCCGGCCCGTTGCCCACCCTGCGCTGCATCAAGCGAACTCGGCGCGCACGGCCGCACGCATTTGTTCGACGACGGCTGACTTCCGCCTCAGTGTCGTTTCACGGTCGAGTTCCTCGAGGAGAAGAGTGAGCGTGCGCTCGATCGGGCTCTGGTCGTCCCAGGCCGGGAGTCGGTCCATGAACGGCCCGTAGAAGTTGGCTATCGACAGGTCCCAGAAGCCGAAGGCCCGGAGCAGGAAATCCCACTCAGCGGTTGTATCGGATGGGTCTGGGACAGGCATGCCGAGAGTTTCGAACATCGTCAGGACGACCGGACCCGCGTCGCGCCAGGTCTCGTTCGGGCTGAGTGCTGCCACATCGACAACTGCCTCTGGGGCCAGATCGGCTGAAATGAGGTCACAAGCGAGGTCGATGGCCTGCGCGGTCGCAGTGGCCTGACTGCCGACGACAACTTCGACGGCGAGGCGACCTAGCCGCGACTGGAACGGCTCAGGCAGTAGCTCGGTCATTGGCGAAGACTATGTCGCGAAGCGCACGCCTAGACCTCCCGAGGGGGTCGGCAAGCCGGAGCCGCGCTCGGTCTTTGGTACGGCGGTGGGGCGGATACTCGGGGCATGGCGGGGAATGCAACAGATCGCCACGCGTGGCGCGTCTTACCGGGTATGAGGGCAATTGGCCGCCGGGTGAGAGATCGTGCGTACCTGGGGCCTGCCGTGCTTCTGGTTGGTCTTGCGCTTGCGGCGTGTGGGACCGAAGCAGCGCCAGCGCCGGCGGGAGGAGCAGGTAGTGCAACGCCTGTCGCCGAGATGCCAGCGCCGGATCCGAAGCTGGTTCCGGTTGCGCCTGGGAGTCCGGCGTTCGTCGAGCGGGCGGGTGTCGTGGCGGAGGTTGTCAGGGCTGCGGGCATCCCGAAGGCTCCTGAGGGAATCTTCTTGTACTCAACCAGGACGCCCGGGCTCGCGTTCGACACGACCGAGCAGAAGGTGGCCTGGCTCGCTGGGCACGTGACCGTCGCGCCTGGCGTTCGGCTCGGATCAGGCGGCACGTCCAGCATCGAGTTCGCGGACGGATCGAGCCGTCCGGTCAGCCTGCTCGACGCCCGTCCTGCACTGACCGCGGCGATCGGAGACACTTACGACAACTGCAAGCACATGAAAGCCGCGCCCTGCAGTCTCACGATCACAAGTGCTTCCCTGCGGACCGCCGAGGTGACGACGAGCAAGGGTACGGCGACCGTGCCCGCCTGGTCCTTTACCGCGAAAGGTCTGTCCAGATCGATCGTCGCCGTCGCAGTCCCTGAGGACGTGCTCAAACCCGTGATCGAACCCGCTCCACCGGCCGGTCTCCCCGAGCTGCCACCTGGTTTCCTCCAGGTCCAGAGCCTCACTCGGATCGACGGCAGCAGGCTCACCTTCACCTTCTTTCACGGAGCCTGCGACCGCGACCTTCGAGCTCACGTCCTGGAGTACGACGACATGGTGATCGTCGGTGGAACCCACGGCAATCCGCCGGCCGGCGTTGCCTGCCGAGCGATCGGCGTGTCGACGCCAGCAGTCGTCACCCTGACCAAGCCCCTCGGAGACCGAGCAGTCATCAGCGCCTCCACAGGCACCAGGCTCACTCCGCGGTAGCGCCCCAGTCAGGGCGGCAAACGGTCGGACGGGGTTGGGGCGGCCGGGGTGATTTCGGTAGTAGGTTGTGCGGCGTGGGGGAGTCGATGGTCGTGCTGGGGGCGAGGATGTGGCGCGGGCTGCTGGGGGCGGTTGCGCTTTCGCTGATCGTCGTACTGACTGGGTGTTCGTCGCCGGGTGGAGGAGATGCTGTGGAGGAGCCGCCTGCGCGGTTCGGGATCGTGCCTGATGACTATCACGTGCCGTACGCCGGGTCCGCCGAGGATGGGCGGAAGTTCTTTCTGAGCGACGAGCTGTTCGATCAGGCTTCGGGGTACGTCGGGTTGTATTTGTGGAAGGCCGACGGGACATTCGACGAGGTGCGGGTCGACAAGGTGGCGCGTGCTGCCGGGCTTCCTCCCGGGCAGGCGGGTTCGGCCGGTGCGGACGAGCTCGTCGCTGCCAGGCTCGCCGAGCTCGGCAAGTACGTGCTGGAGCCGATCGAGGTCGAGCCGTTCACCAAGGAGGTCGAGGGCGTGACCTTCGGCTGGGTGGTTGACAAGTTCGAAGGCGACTACTCCATCCACATCGAGCCCGGCGACTTCATCGCCTACTACGCCCCCTGGGACGGCCTCGGCTACGACACCTAGGTCAGCTCGTTGCGCGCGAATCCCAGCTCGTTGCCGTCCGGGTCGGCGATGGTGAACTTCCGCGTTCCGTACGGCGTGTCGAACAGTGGCTCGACCACCACGGCCAGGTCCTTCACCTTGTCCCACAAGGCATCCGGGTCGTCGACGGTGAAGTTGAACCGCCCGCCTCGCCCCTCGGCCACCATAACTGCGAACGTCGCACCGGACTGTGTCACGAAGTGCGCGTAGTTCGGCGCATCAGGTGGCCAGTAGGCCTCCACCTCGAAGCCGAGAACCTTCGCGTACCACTCGACGGCTGCGTCGAGGTCGGCCACGTTCGCGCGAACATGGTCAAGTCGAGTCCCACCCATCCCCGCAGCCTGCCACAGATCCCGCCGTCGTACGGCGAACGCGTCGACGGGCGCGGGGTGGGGTATCAATGCGGGCATGCCCAGAGTGATTCTTGTTCGTCATGGTGAGCCGGGGTTTGGTTGCCGGACTCGACGTTGTCGTGGCGGTCGCTGAGCGACGTACAGGCTCTCAGCAGTGACTTCGAGGCATGCGGGGGCGAGTGGCCGGCTGGAGAGACTCGGCTGTGGGAGCCGCTGTCCGCCGTACGCGAGCGGGCGATCAAAGCGCTACGCAGACAGGCCGCGGGGCACTCCGAGCCGTTCATCGCGGTCTGCCACGCCGGGGTGATCCGGGCGCTGACCGGTCACTTCTCCACCGACTTCTGCGGCATCCGAGTCCTCGAAGACTTGCCCTGACAGATCATTCGGACGCGGCTCTCGCGGCCGCTTCGACTTGGGTACGACGTTGCTCCCAGAAAGCAGCGTCTCGGTGCTGGGCGGCGTCAACGGTGCCGTCGAGCTGTTCGCGCAGGATGTCGGCGTGGCCGGCGTGCCGGCTGGTTTCGGTCAGGCGGTGGACCATGACGTTGAACAGCTTGACGTTGGGCCGCGGCCACCAGGGGACGTGGCCGGGAGCGTCGATGGAAAGGGCATCGATCGTCGCGTCCGCGTGATCCCAGACTCGGCGGTAGCGATCGATGATCTCCGCGCGGGTCTCATGCTCGGTGGCCCACATGTCAGTGCCGCGCTGAGACTCGTCGTCCCATCGAGGCAGGGGCTCGGGAAACGGCCGGCCGAAGACCTCCCCGAGGTACCTCGCCTCCGAGGTCGCCAGATGCTTCACCAGCCCCAGCAGGTTGGTCCCGGTGCCGGTCAGCGGCCGCCGTACGTCGTACTCGGAAAGCCCCTCGAGCTTCGCCACCACCGCCTCCCGAACCCACCGAAGCTCGTCCTGCAGATACGCCTTCGCAAAGTCATCAATCACAACCGCGACCCTGCCAGCAACCCGCAGCAGCCTCAACCAAGTCCTGCCGTCGGCTGCGGTTTGGTTGCCTTGAGGGCGTAGTAGGCGGGGAGCTTTGCGGCGACCTCGCCCAGGCCGGGGTAGATGTCGGGGGAGGCGGCCTCGAAGAAGGTGTTCAGGTGGAGGCCGGCCGTGGTCAGGGCCGTGATGACGTCGCTGGTTGGCCAGACAAACGCGGAGAACGGCGGGGGCTCGGACTGGCCGCGCGCTCCGAAGGGGCGTTTGGCGTCGTCGGTGTCAGCACGCGGTACGGCGCGGCCGAAGTAGTCACCGGCTATGGCCAGGTGGTTGTCCCCGCGTACGGCGAGGACCTCCCAGATCGGATGGTGCTCGCAGATCAGGACCGACCCACCGGGGCGGAGACGCTCGGCCACGATCCGCGCGAACTCGTTCAGGTCCGGGACCCAGCAGATGGCGCCCCAGCTCAGATAGATGAGGTCGAGGTCGACCAGGTCCGCCGGGAGATCGAACATGTCCGCTTGGCGGAAGTCTGCAGCGATCCCGGCCGCGGCGGCCTTCCGTTCGGCCATGTCGATGGCGACGTCCGAGATGTCGACTCCGGTTGCGTCGGCTCCGAGGCTGGCCCAGGACAGGACCTGATCACCGCAGGAGCAGGCGAGTTGCAGAACACGTTTGTCTCGTACGTCGCCGGCGAGCTCCTTCTCGAAGTCCTCCAGCGCGAGCCCGCCGTTCTCGAAGAACTCGGCGGGCTCCCCGTGGCGCACCGGAGCGATGGCGTTCCAGCTTGCGCGGTTGGCCTCCGTGATGTGTCGGAGCGGGGATGTCATGTGGTCACGGTAGTGAGGTGTGGTTCAGGAGGGCTTTGGTGATTGTTGGCCAGGTGGGGCGGGGTAGGCCTTGGCCGGTGTCGGGGAGGGTCAGGAGGGTGGCGGACGGGATTTCGTTGGCTAGCGCTTCGCCGTTTCCGTGGGGGAAGAACGGGTCCTCGTCGCCGTGGATGACCAGGGTCGGGGCGGTGATCTTGGGGAGGCGGTTGCGCCAGCGGGGGCGGCAGTTGATGGCGGCGAACACGGTGCCGAGGTGGCTGGCGCGTTGGGCTTCCACCGTACGGCGGGATCGGTCGAAGACCTTGCCGGCAGTGGTACGGGCGTCCTGTTCGTCGAATCCGGCTGAGCCGGCGAGCAGCGATGCCGAGCCGGTCATGTAGTCGATCACGCTGTCGCGGTCGGTCCAATCGGGCTGCCGGCGGCCGAAGAGTTGCTTCATCACCTCCGGGTCGTGGTCGGGCAGGTCGCGGTCGATCCGGCCGGGCGCGACCGGCCGCGTGGAGATGAGAGTCAGCGAGGCGACCTGGTCGGGGTGGTCGAGCGCGAGCAGCTGCGCGATGAACCCGCCGACGCCCATCCCGACCACGTGCGTACGCCCGAGCTCCAGCGCCACCAGCAGCTCGGACGCATCCGTCACCAGGTCGCGCAGGTTGTAGACGGGCGCGTCCGGGTCGACGTACGTCGACTGGCCGGCGTCACGCAGGTCGTAGCGGACCACATGGCGCCCGGCGAGCGTCGTACACAGCTCGTCCGGCCAGCTCTCGACGGTGACACCGATCAGCAACACCGGCGGATCCGCCGGGTCCCCGGACGTCTCCACCCACAGCTCGACTCCATTGACCTCAACCAGCATCTCGACTCCTCTCGGAACTCGTCACACAGTTCCGACGAACGGGATCCCGGGATCCAGACACTCACCGGTCTCGAGCGGGAGCAAACCGCCGCGACGGCACCGTGCCACCACCGCGAAACCGTCACCCGCCTGCCCTCGTCCGCCACGCTCCCCATTCTTTCCACCACTCTCCGTCGCGAACCACAGCGCCATGCCGACCACGAAATGGACAACCGATCGGTGCGGAAGTTCCTTCGATAGGTTTTCGGTGAGACGGAGGAGTGCAGATGCCGGTGGAGTTTCGGGCGGCGAGCGCCGAGGACGCCGACCAGGTGGCGTGGCTGCATGCGGACAGCTGGCGGCGGCACTATCGGGGCGCGTACGCCGACTCGTTTCTCGACGGGGACGTTGAGAGCGAGCGGCGGGCGGTGTGGTCGGGGCGGCTGGCTGCACCGGACAGGACTGCCACGGTTCTTGCCGAGGACGACGGGCAGTTGGTCGGATTCGTGCATGTGATGTTCGATCACGACCCGCGGTGGGGCAGTCTTGTCGACAATCTGCATGTCTACAACACGAATCGTCGTACCGGCGTAGGCACGCAGCTGATGACCCGCGCTGCGCAGGCTGTCGTCGACCAGGCGAACGGCAACGCGATGTACCTGTGGGTGCTGCAGCAGAACACCAGCGCGCAGAACTTCTACGTCGCCCGCGGCGGCATCCAGGTGGAGGCGGCAACGGTCCCACCACCTGGCGGAGACCCCACTCGACTCAACGGCAGCCCCAAGTGCCTACGCATGAGCTGGCCGGACGCGTCTCAACTACGTTAACTGAGAGCAGACGCGCGGGCGCGTGTTCGGCCACAGGTCCGTCGATAGTGTCGACAACATGACGACAGTCGCGCGGTACGACGATGTTGCCGACTACTACGCCTCCGGCTGGACGGACGACCTCACCGATCCCGTCACGACCGCGCTCTTCGACCTCCTGGGCGAAGTCGACGGCAAACGAGTGCTGGATGTTGCCTGCGGCCACGGCCGGATCAGCCGGGGCCTCGCGCGTCAAGGCGGATCCGTGGTCGGTGTCGACGTCTCGCCCGCGATGCTCGCCAAGGCTCGTGAGCTCGAGGAGCAGGAGCCGCTCGGCATCCAGTACCTCCAGGCGGACGCCTCCGACCCGCAACTCCTGCAGGGCGAGGAGTACGACGCCGCCGTCTGCAGCATGGCACTCGCCGACATCGACAACCTGGCCGGCGCCTTGGCGAACGTCCGCCGACTGCTGCGCCCAGGCGGCACCTTCGCCTTCGCGATCCTGCATCCCTGTTTCCCAGGGGTAGAAGGCGTTTCCGGCGCCTGGCCGTCCAACGGCACCTACTACGACGAGCGCTACTGGCAGGCCGACGGCATCCTCTCGACGCTACGCCAGCAGGTCGGCGCCAACCACCGCACGCTCTCCACCTACCTCAACACCCTCCAAGCCCACGGCTTCACCCTCACTCGAACCGCCGAACCCGCACCCGCCATCGCCCCCACCTCCCCCAAGCACGAGATGAACCGCTTCCCCGCCTTCCTCGTCGCGGCCTTCCAGTAGGCGTCACGCGGCCCGGCGACGCAGGCGGATGACCGGCAGCTCGCGGTCGGTCTTCTCCTGGTACTGCGCGAATCGAGGAGCGGCCGCGGTGATCCCGCGCCAGGCTTCCTTGCGGTCGGCGCCATGGAGCTCCTCCGCGACGACGGCGACCTTGGTGCCGGCCATCTCGATGGTGACGTCGGCGGGGTGCGCGGCGAGGTTGTAGTACCAGGCCGGATTCTTCGGCCCGCCCGCCGCGGACGCGACAATGAGCCAACTGTCGTCGTCACCGGTCGGGAACCAACCGACCGGGTTGGTGCGGACAGCACCGCTCTTGGCCCCGACAGTTGTCAGCACCAGTGCGTTGAATCCCATGAACTTGCCGCCCTTGGTGCGGATCCGTCGGGCGGCCCGCTCGTTCATCCACTTCATCAGGCGGCCGGCCTTGGGCTGGCGGGCTCCTCGGGTGCCGTTGCGGGTCGTGAAGCTCATGGCGTCTCCCTTCGGTTCAATGTGGGGTAGTCGGTGTAGGTCTGCGGTGCCGTCCTCGACCAGCGCGAGCCCTCGGCATGTACGGCGTCTGTCACCCGACGCCATGCCTCGACCTGCTCGGCCGAGTGCACACCCGGCGTGTCCGGGTAGCCCTGACCGACCACCGACGGCTGGGTGCCCTCGGTGATGATCCGGCCGCCGATCCGGACCGGATCGAAGGCGGACACCGTCGATCTCATAGGGTCACTCCATTGTTGAGTCAGTCAATCATTAGCTCCACCATACATCAATGCGTGACTGACTCAACTATTGAGTCGGTTGAGTACCATGCCGTCATGGGGAATCGGGAGACGCGCGTGGAAGAGGCGCACCGGCTGTCGCAGATGTTCATCGACATCTCGGCGAAGTCGAAGTCGGACTTCGCCGACGTCGTCGGGTCGCTCGGGCTGCCGGTGCATCTGGCGCGCGCCGTACTGATGCTGACCGAGCCGGCGCCGATGCGTGACCTGGCCGAGCGGCTGACGTGCGATCGGTCGTACATCACCAACCTCGCCGACCAACTCGAGGAGCGCGGCCTGGTCTGCCGCGTTCCCGGCAGCGACCGCCGGGTCAAGCTGCTTCAGCTCACGCCGGCCGGTGTGGACCTTCGGGACGAGATCTCCGCGACCGTCGCCGAGCGCGCTCTGGTGCTACGCCGGCTCACACCGGCCGAGCGCAGGACCCTCTCGCCACTCCTGGAGAAGCTCCTCCGCGACGACGACTGACTGCAGACGCGCTCGGCCTAAATCGCGCGCTTCCCAGTCGGGTGGCGTGTCAGGATGCCGGGCATGGACGTGACGGTACGGCGGGCAGCCGCGGCGGACTGGAAGTCGCTGACCGAGGTCGATGCGATCGCCGCAGCCGGTGACGAAGCCCGAGCCGACGCGATCCGCCGCTGGTGCGAACAGGACCTGGTCCTGGCCGCCGAGGACGAGTCGCACCGGCTGGTCGGCTACGTCACCCTGGAGTACACGTTCTTCGAGCAAGGCTTCGTCACCATGCTGATGGTCGACGCCGGCGCCCGGCGCCAAGGGATCGGCCGATGCTTGCTCGACGCGGCCAAGACCTCCTGCACCACCGAGAAGCTGTTCACCTCGACCAACGTCTCGAACCTCCCGATGCAGCAACTCCTGCAACACGCCGGCTGGACCGCCACCGGCATCCTCCACGGCCTCGACGAAGCCGACCCCGAACTCTTCTACCTCTCCCCCTGACGCCCGATTCGGAAGACGACCTGGGGGCGGAGGGGGCCCTCGGGGGCGGTGGGGTCTTCGAAGGTGTCGGTGGGGTTGTGGGTCATGCCCAGGCGGCGCATGACTGCCTGGGAGCGGTAGTTGGTGGCGGTGGTGATGGCGAGGATCTCGGGGAGGTCGAGGGTGTCGAAGGCGTAGGCGAGGACTGCGCGGGCGGCCTCGGTGGCGTAGCCGTGGCCCCAGGAGGAGCGGGCGAGGCGCCAGCCGATCTCGACGCCGGTGAACGGCACCTCCGGGTCGACGTCGTCGAGGCCGGCGAAGCCGATGAACCTGCCGCCGGCCTCGACCGCCCACCAGCCGTAGCCGCGGGCATCGAACTCCTGCTGGAAGAGCGCGACCGACGCATCGCTCTGCTCCCGCGTCATCACGTCACCGAGATGCTCCCGCACCTCGGGATCCGCGTTCATCTCAGCCCAGGGCTCCAGGTCGGACTCCTGCCATCGCCGCAGCAACAGCCTCTCAGTACGCAGTTCCGTCACGCCCCCACCCAACGCGACGCACCTCTGCTCGGCAAACCCATTTCAGGGCGGAGACCAGTTGGAACAAGTAGCTCCGCAGTACCCGCCAAAGGGCGTGGTGAGTACTGCGCAGCCGCCTAGTTGGCTTCCTTCGTAGCCCAGTAGTGCCATTGGGGGGACGCGACTGGGGAGCGGGTCAGGCCGTCCGGCCAGGTGGCCGGCAGGTCGTGACTCCGAGCCGCATAGAGGATCACCTCCGATGCCGCGCGGTCGCCGCGGACGGCGACGCGAGCGGCAGTCTCGGCGCGCATGTCGGCCAGGTAGTGGATGGCCGGCAGGAACTCCGCGCTCAACCGCGGGCTCAGCCGTCCGACCGGTTCGTCGTCGAGTCTGATCTCGACCACGATCCGGTGGCGGTCCTGGATCCCGTCCTCCTCCTCGAGCGCGTGCATGGTGGCGTACGCCCAGCACTCGCCCTCGGCCCGGAAGAACGGCGCCAGGACGTCCGGATGGACCTCACTGCCCGGTACGACGATGCCGCTGCCCGGCGGCAGCAGGTGGAAGCTGCCCGGTGGGGGCAGGTTCACCGGAACCAGCATGTGCGGCTGCCCGAGGGCCACCGCGACACTCGCGTGAAACTCCGTGCCCTGGTCTCCCCTGCCCTCCCAGTCGGCCGGTTCCCACTCACTCACCCACAGGTGGCACGGCACCTGCGGTTGCAGGCCTTGCGCCACCAGCTCTGAGAGCACCGGGTGGTACCGGTGCGCATCGTCCCTCGGCAGGTAGCCGACAACCTTCCCCTGCACCCTTACGGCGATGGATCGGGGATCGAAACGGTTGCGCGGTTCCGGGACCAGGTCCGCGTCGGTGTCCAGGTCTGCTCCTCGCGCTGGGATGGGGTCCGGGAACAGGCTTCGGATCGCCTGCTCGTGCGGGGCCTCCCGCACGACCTCCTGACCACACCACAGGGCGTCTCCCCACAGACTGAACGGAATCAGTTCCATCCGTGCCCTCCAGTCCACTGTGACCGGCTTTACTCGGTTCATCCCGTCCAGGACCCTGGCCGTTACACCGAGTGAGCGTATGAAAACTAGACTGCCCAGTGAAGAGCCGTTTCACGCCTGAGGCAAGGGCCTGTTTGCGCAAAGGTAGTGAGTCGTCCGTACTGTGGACGCGAATTGTCTTGTGCATCGAGCGAATCGGCGAAGATCGTGCAAATGCACGGGAAGGAAGCTCATGCAGGGCAGTAGTTCAGTCGCTCGATCCACCAGCGGCCCAGACCAGAAGGCGGTTGACGCGGCAGCCGTCGACGAAGCGGTCAAGCGGCTCGACGGGGTCGCTGTGCGTACGCCGTTGCAACGCAACCTCCGGCTGTCCGAACGCACCGGCGCCCAGGTCTGGCTCAAGCGCGAAGACCTGCAGATCGGCCGGTCCTACAAGCTCCGCGGCGCCTACAACCTGATCGCCCAGCTCGGCGACGAGCTGAAGGCGGCCGGCGTGGTCTGTGCAAGTGCGGGCAACCACGGCCAGGGCCTGGCGTACTCGTGCCACATTCTCGGTGTCCAGGGCAAGGTCTACGTGCCGCGTACGACGCCCCGCCAGAAGCGCGACCGGATCGCGGCCCTCGGTGGCAAGCAGATCCAGGTGATCGTCACCGGCGACACGTACGACGACGCGGCCGCGGCAGCCCTCGCGGACGCCGAGGCGAGCGGCGCGACGATGGTGCCCGCGTTCGACGACCCGAGAACCGTTGCCGGGCAAGGGACCGTCGCGGTCGAGCTCGTCGACCAACTCGGCCACGCGCCCGACGTACTCGTCGTACCGGTCGGTGGCGGTGGGTTGATCGCTGGTGTCGCGACCTGGCTGGCCGAGCGCCATCCCGGCGTACGGATCGTCGGTGTGGAGCCGGCCGGGGCGGCGAGCATGGCGGCGGCGCTCGAGGCCGGTGAGCCGGTGACGCTGGCGCACCTGGACAGCTTCGTGGACGGTGCCGCAGTGCGGCGAGTCGGCGACGTCACGTTGCCGTTGGTCGCGAAGGCCGGCGTCGAGATGATGTCCGTGCCGGAAGGCCTGGTCTGCAGCGAGATGCTCGAGCTGTACCAGACCGACGGCCTGATCGCCGAGCCCGCGGGCGCGCTGTCGACTGGCGCTCTGGGCAACGGTCTCGACGTACGTCCCGGCGAGACCGTGGTCTGCCTGCTGTCCGGCGGCAACAACGACGTCAGCCGGTACGGCGAGATCCTCGAGCGCTCGCTGGTGTACGAAGGCCTGAAGCACTACTTCCTGGTGACGTTCCCGCAGGAGCCCGGTGCGCTGCGGGCGTTCCTGGACGAGGTGCTCGGGCCGGACGACGACATCACGTTGTTCGAGTACGTGAAGCGGAACAACCGCGAGACCGGGGTGGCGCTGGTCGGCATCGAGATCAGCCGGGCCGGCGACCTGGACGGGCTGCTGTCCCGGATGGAGGCCGCGCCGCTGGAGATCGAGCGGATCGACCCGAGCTCGCCGGAGTTCCGCTACCTGATCTGAACGCACGGATCCCGCCGGTGGAGCGCTGCGTCCCGGCGGGATCCGTGCGTCTGGTGTGTCAGTGCCTCAGCCGTTTGGGAGGTTGTTCGTCCGGTCGGGTCTGACGGCGCGGGTCGTCCGGGTGCTGCCCGTCGGCCCAGTGCTCGTCCGTCGGCTGCCCGTCCCGGCCCCAGGCCGTCGTGCTCTCCTGGTCGCGGTCCTTGTCCCAGGCCGTCGTGTTGTCCCGGTCGCTGTCCTTGTCCCAGGCCGCCGTGCTCTCCCGGTCGCGGTCCTTGCCCCAGCTGGCGGCGTGGGGTGTGTGCTGGTCGGGGTGCAGGTCCCGGGCCTGGGTGCGGTGCTCGTCGGCCTCGGTGCGAGCGTCGGCCGCGGCTTCGCGCCGCTCGCTGGCGCCGGCTTCGAGCCGGCGTGCCTCGGCCGCCTTCTCGTCGGCGATCGCCCGCGCCTTGCGTGCCCGCGCCTCGACCTCATCGGCCGCGGCCTGCTGCTTGTCCGCGCGTGCCGCCGACGTCCTGGCCTGCTGCTCGTGCTCGTACGCCTCCTGCCGTTCCCGCTAGGCCCGGCGCTTGGACATCGCTCCGGCGATCAGCGCCACGACGATCACCAGCACCGCCAGTGCGACAACGATCCACAGGACGGTCATTCCGTCCATCGTTCCTCCTCGCTCGACGTTCGGATCCTCCGGTACCCGAACCCCCCGGGCCGCTAACGCACCCCGGAAGCCATGAAACGATAGGTGCCCGAGGCAACCGTTCGTACGCCGGACCCGCCCGGAGCAGGCAGGGGAGGGTGAGCGGTCAGACCAGGCCGCGGCGGGCAGCCCAGACGATCGCCTCGATGGCCGTGCCGAAGCCGAGGCGGTCGCAGATCATCCGGGTACGGCGGCGGACGGTCCGCTCGGACAGGTCGAGCCGGCGGGCCACACTGTCCACCGGCAGCCCGGTCGCGAGCAGCCGGAGCAGCTGCAGGTCGTCATGGCTGATCTCACGCGGCGGCACCCGGCGCGCAAGCGGACGGATTTCCTGGGGGAGGACGGTCATTACGGATCACCTTGTTCCGAACACCCGGGACTCGGCGGCGTCCCAGTCGGCCGGTTTTCCCTGCGGCTCGTAGCGCCGCAGGCGATGGGTAGCGCGGACCAGCGCGCGCATGGCGCTCAGGTCCGGCAGGGGTTCGCCCAGGGCACGAGCCTGGACAAGGACATTGCCGAGGGCGGAGGCCTCGACCGGGCCGGCGAGCACGGGCAGTCCGCACGCGTCGGCGGTCAGTTGGCAGAGCAGCTCGTTCTGCGAGCCGCCGCCGATGACGTGGAGTACGTCGACCGGGCGGTCTGCGATCACCTGGGCCGACCGCAGCGTACGGCGGTAGGCCAGCGCAAGGCTCTCGAGCACACACCGGACGACGGCTGCTCTCGACGGCGGCGGCTCCTGCCCGCTCGCCCGGCAGTGCTCGTCGATCCGGGCCGGCATGTTGCCCGGCGCAAGGAACTCGGGGGCGTCCGGGTCGATCAGTACGGCGAACGGCGGCGCGCCGGCGGCGTCCCGCAGCAGTCCGGGCAGGTCGTCGTCGCCCCAGATCCGCTGGCACTCCTGCAGGATCCACAGCCCCATGACGTTCTTCAGGAACCGGATCCGTCCGTCGACACCGCCCTCGTTGGTGAAGTTGGCCTCCCGCGCCTCGTCGGAGAGCACCGGCGCATCCAGCTCCAGCCCCACCAGCGACCACGTTCCCGACGAGATGTACGCAAACCGCTCGTCACCCGCCGGCACCGCGACCACGGACGACGCCGTGTCATGCGAGCCCACAGCGATCACCGGCGTACCGGACACCAGCCCGGTCTCCGGCAACACGGTCCCGATCACGGCTCCCGGGTCCCGCAACTCCGGCAGCACCTTCATCGATACACCAACCCGCGAGGCCAGCGACTCGCTCCACGCCCGACTCCGTACGTCGTACAGCTGGGTGGTGGACGCGTTGGTCCGCTCCACCCCGATCTCCCCCGTGAGCCAGTAGGCCAGAAGATCGGGAATCATCAGCAGCTTGTCCGCCTGCTCGAGCAATCCCTCGACGGCCAACTGGTAGATGGTGTTGAACGGCAACTGCTGCAGGCCCGTCACGTCGTACAGCTCGGCAACCGAGACCTTCTCCAGCACCCGCTCCATCACCCCGTCGGTGCGGGCGTCGCGGTAGTGGATCGGGTTGGCGAGGAGGTGGCCGTCGGCGTCCAGCAGGCCGTAGTCGACGGCCCAGGAGTCGATGCCGATCGAGTCGACGGAGCCGGCCTGGTGGAGGCCTTCGAGCATGGCGCGGTAGAGGTGGAGGATGTCCCAGTGCAGGGTGTCGTGGACCTGCACCGGGCCGTTCCAGAAGCGGTGGATCTCGGAGAGCTCGAGAACGCCGTCACCGACGGAGCCGAGCATGACGCGCCCGCTGGACGCGCCCAGATCCACCGCCGCGACGCGCTTCATGGTGAGACGACGGTCAGGTCGAGATGGAGGAGGTCGGCAACCGCCGCCAGGTCCTTGGCGCGGTGACCGGTCCCGAGCGCCCAGTGGTGCGCGACGCCCGACCCGGACCACGCGTCGGTCCACTCACCCGGGTCGCACCCGAAGTCGACCCGCGAGGTGGTGTTCCCGATCTGCAGCAACGGCCCGGGTACGACGGTGCCCTCGGACGCAATCAGGTTGAACGAACCGTCCCGGCGCTGCCCAAGCCCGCAGGCCGTCACCGGCCCGTGCTTCACGTCGAACTCGACCGACACACCCCAGCCACGCTTGCCGTGGTATACCCCGAGCCCGCGCAGCAACGGCTTGTCCGAGCTGATCGCCAGGTGCGCCGGTCCGTCGTGGCCCATCTCGACCACGTTGTCGTGGAAGTTCAGCGCCTGCAGCTCGGTGAACGAACCACCCGCGCCCAGCCGATCCATCACCAGCATCGCCAGCGACGTCCGCAGCTCGTACTCACCGGCCGCCGGGATACCCCTTGCCGTCAGCAACGAGGCGCCCAGGATCATCCCGGCCGCGACCCGCTCGTGCATCTCCCCGTCGAGTCCGCGGTGGTAGTAGGCCAAGGAATCCAGGGAGAAGTCCTCGACCAGCCGGTCCAGCGCGACCGACACGGTCGCGCCCCACCGGAAGTCCTCCTCGACCACGGAGTCGTCGAGCGTGAAGATCTCCCGGGCCAGGTCCATCCGGGCCGCGGTCTCCGCCTCGGTCACCTGCTCGACCCGCACCCGCAGGTCGTCGATCTCCAGGATCTCGACGTGCCCGCCGAGCTGCGACGACACCAGCGTCGGATCGGTGATCACGTCCATCATGCCCGGGTACAGGTGCCCGAGCAGACCGTGCCGGCCGTGCCGGAACGCCGCCCGGACGCCGGCGGCCCGGATCCACCGATCGATCCGCGCCCACGCCCGCTCGTCCTCGAGGTACCCCGACACCGACCGGAAGTCGATCCCGCACCGCTCGAACGCGTTCGCCATCTCCGGCAGCGGACAGGCGCCGCAGTACGCGAGCCACGCACCGGTGTCGAAGGTCGCATGATTCATCGACTCGGTCGGCTGCAGGTTGAGCAGCAGCACGGGCGCACCGCTGCGCTGCGCGACCGGCACCAGCATCGACGCAGTCATGTACGTCGTCAGGAACCCGACGATCAGGTCGCAGTCAGCGAGCCGCAGCTTCTCCGCCGCCACCGCACCTTCCTGCGCGTCCGAGATGAACCCGACGTCAACGACCTCACAGTCCATGTCAGCGAACCGCGAAGACACCCGCCGCGCGGACGCCTGCAACTGCGGCAGCAGGTCGGGGAACTGCGGCCAGTAGGCGCCCAGACCGCCCGCGACCAGACCGATCCTGGTCTTGCGCGTCGTGATTCGCTCCAGCCCCGGGCGAACATCCAGCTCGGTCATTCCACCCCTCCTAACGCAGGAACGCGGCAGCTACGCCGGCATCGACGGGAACGTGCAGACCGGTCGTGTGAGTGAGCTCCCCACCGGTCAACGCGAACACGGCCGCCGCCACGTGCTCCGGCAGCACCTCCCGCTTCAGCAGCGTCCGCTGCGCGTAGTACGCACCCAGCTCCGACTCCGGTACGCCGTACACCGCGGCCCGCTGCGCGCCCCAGCCCTTTGCGAAGATCCCCGAGCCGCGGACGACGCCATCGGGGTTCACGCCGTTGACGCGGATCCCGTGCTCGCCGAGCTCGGCGGCGAGCAGGCGGACCTGGTGCGCCTGGTCGGCCTTGGCCGCGCCGTACGCGACGTTGTTCGGGCCGGCGAAGACGGAGTTCTTGCTGGAGATGTAGACGATGTCGCCGCCGATGCCCTGGTCGATCATCACCTTCGCGGCCGCCCGGGACACCAGGAACGACCCCTTCGCCATCACGTCGTGCTGCAGGTCCCAGTCCCGATCCGTTGTCTCCAGCAACGACTTCGAGATGGACAGCCCGGCGTTGTTGACGATCAGGTCGACGCCGCCGAAGGACAGCACGGCCTCCCGCAGCGCCGCTTCGACCGCCTCCGCGGAGGACACGTCGGCGCCCACGGCAACCGCGACGTCGGACGAGCCGATCTCCTTGGCCACCGCCTCGGCCGCCGCCAGATCCAGGTCCGCCACTACGACGCAGGCGCCCTCGGCGGCCAGCCGCTGCGCGATCGCCTTGCCGATCCCGGACCCACCACCGGTGACGAAGGCCACCCGGGTCGCGAGCGGCTTCGGCGCCGGCATCCGCTGCAGCTTGGCCTCTTCGAGCGCCCAGTACTCGATCCGGAACTTCTCGCGCTCGTCGATCGGCGCGTACGTCGACACCGCCTCGGCCCCACGCATCACGTTGATCGCGTTCACATAGAACTCGCCGGCCACCCGCGCAGTCTGCTTGTCCTTGCCGAAGCTGAACATGCCTACCCCGGGCACGAGCACGATCGCCGGGTCCGCGCCGCGCATCGGCGGGCTGTCCGGCTGCGCGTGCCGGTCGTAGTACGCCGCGTAGTCCTCGCGGTACTGCAGATGCAGCTCCCGCAACCGGATGATCGCGTCCTCGATCGGCGCCGTCGGCGGGAGGTCGAGGACCAGCGGACGGACCTTCGTCCGCAGGAAGTGATCGGGACACGAGGTGCCGAGCGCCGCCAGTTCGCCCAGCTTCTCCCGAGCGGTGAACTCGAGCACGACCTCGGAGTCGTTGTAGTGGCCGACCTGAGGCTTGTCGGTCGACGCGAGACCCCGAATGACCGGGGCCAAGGCGGCGGCGCGTTCGCGACGTGCCGTGGCGTCGAGCGGCTCGAAGCCCGGAACGATGGGGCCGAACGGCTCCGGCTTGCCGCGCTCGGCCAGGAAGCGCTCCGCCGTACGGATGATGTCGAGGGAGTTCGCCTCGCACTCCTCGGAGGTGTCACCCCAGGCGGTGATGCCGTGGCCGCCGAGGATGCAGCCGGTCGCCTGCGGGTTCTCCCGCTTCACCGCCGCGATGTCGAGACCGAGCTGGAAGCCGGGCCGCCGCCACGGCACCCAGACCACCCGGTCGCCGAAGCACTCGGCGGTGAGCTTCTCGCCGTCGGCCGCGGTCGCCAGCGCGATCCCGGAGTCCGGGTGCAGGTGATCGACGTGTGGAGCGTCGACCAGCCCGTGCATCGCGGTGTCGATCGAGGGCGCGGCCCCGCCCTTGCCGTGCAGGCAGTAGTCGAACGCGGCGACCATCTCGTCCTCACGGTCGACGCCGGGGTACACGTCGACCAGCGAGTTCAGCCGGTCCAGCCGCAGTACGGCGAGGCCGGCGGCGGTCAGCGTGCCGAGGTCGCCGCCGGACCCCTTCACCCACACCAGGTCGACCGGCTGCTGGGTGACCGGGTCGATCGTCGTGCCCTTCGCCGAGGTGTTCCCGCCGGCGTAGTTCGTGTTGCGCGGATCGGCACCCAGTCTGTTGCTACGCGCAACGAGCTCGGCTGCGGTGTCGCTCACTGTCATGCTCCCCATCCGGCCTGCTGGCCGTCGGCTCGGTCCTTGACGATCTGCTCGTAGTAGCCGCTGCGCTGGTAGGCGGCGACCGGGTTCGGGTCCAGGCCCTGCGACTCGCGCAGCTCGGCGAGCAGCGGCCGGACGTCGGTGTTGTAGGCGTCCATCAGCGCGGCGTTGGCTTCCAGCACATCGCCGTCCTGCTGCGCCTTCCGCAGTGCGTCCCGGTCGACCAGCAGCGCCTTCGCGGTGGCCTCCTGGACGTTCATCACCGAGCGGATGATGGCCGGGATCTTCACCTCGATGTTGTGGCACTGGTCGAGCATGAAGGCGATCCCGCGGTCCGGGTCGAGGGCGTCGCCACGGACGATCTCGTTCATGATCCGGAACAGCTGGAACGGGTCGGCCGCCCCGACCATCAGGTCGTCGTCGGCGTAGAACCGGCTGTTGAAGTCGAACGCGCCGAGCTTCTTGGCCCGGAGCAGGAAGGCGACGATGAACTCGATGTTGGTCGACGGCGCGTGGTGCCCGGTGTCGATGCAGACGGTCGCCTTCGGCCCCAGCTCCAGGCAGTGCGCGTACGACGTACCCCAGTCCGGCACGTCCGTGGTGTAGAAGGCCGGCTCGAACAGCTTGTACTCCAGCAGCATCCGCTGGTCGTCACCGAGCCGGTCGTAGACCTCCTTCAGCGCCGCGGCCAGCCGGTCCTGCCGGTCCTGGATGTCGTCCTGGCCCGGGTAGTTGGTGCCGTCGGAGAACCACAGCTTCAGGTCGCGGGACCCGGTCGCGTCCATGATGTCCACGCACTCGAGCAGGTGGTCCGTGGCCTTCCGCCGTACCGCCGGGTCGGGGTTGGTGACGCTGCCGAGCTTGTAGTCGTCGTCCTGGAACACGTTGGAGTTGATCGCGCCGAGCCGGACACCCTGCTCCTTCGCGTACGCCGCCAGCGCCGCGTAGTCGTCCACCTTGTCCCAGGGGATGTGCAGCGCGACGCTCGGGGCCACGCCGGTGTACTTGTGCACTACAGCGGCGTCGGCGATCTTCTCCTCCGGCGAGCGCGGCACACCGGGCTGGCTGAACACCTTGAACCGGGTCCCCGAGTTCCCGAACGCCCACGAGGGCAGCTCGATCTCCTGGCGGCTCAGGGCGGTCTTCACAGCATCGGTAGTCATGGGGTCTGGTCCTCTTTCAAATGGAAGATCTCGGGCAGCAACAGGAACGACTCGTCCGGCGGACGCCCGTCGATCCCCGTGAAGAATTCGGTCATCTGGGCCTGCCACCGGGTGTTGACCTCGGTCGCAGCCATCGCTTTCTGCGCCGCCTCCAGGTCCTCGGCCTCGACGTACCCGATCAGCAGGCCGTCGTCGCGGAGGAAGAGCGAGTAGTTGTGCCACCCGGTCTCCCGTAACGCGGCCTGCATCTCCGGCCAGACGTTCCGGTGCCGCTCGACGTACTCCTCCAAACGGTCGGGTCTGACCTGGAGGCAGAAGCAGTAGCGATTCACAAGGCAGTCCTCAGAAGTTGAACCGGTCGATGTTGGCCGCGGTGAATTCGGTCGGCGGGCCGATCGACAGGCCGCGGGCCGGCCGGGTTCGGGTCGATCGACACGCCGAGCCGGGTGAACAGCTGGGCGGCCTGATGGACCATCGCGGCCCGGTCGATGGTTTTGAAACGACCCAGAGGCTGGCGGCCCATCGCGATGTTCTCCGCCACCGAGAGGTCCGGGAACAGCGGCGTGGCGTCGGGCATGGTCACCTCCAACTCGGGGCGGCTGAGTTGCTGAAAGGTTTCAAGAAGATTGCACGAACGTACGGGCGAACGGCTTTTGCCGTCAAGGGCTCGTCCGGCCCGAACGGCCGATCCCGGACGCGGGACTGCGGAAAACGGCCGGAAAACAGGTACGCTCTCGGCTGCTAAGACGTTTCAAACCCGTCCCGTGGGACCTTGACGCCGGGAGGCCGCGCATGGCAGCAGACAACGCGCCGGACCAGGCCTCAAGCACCGTCAACCGGCCGTCAGGCAGTCGCAAGGAATCCACTGGTGGGCGGCGGCGGAAGGCGAAGCAGCATGCGGCCGGGGTGAAGGCGGTTGCAGCGGCGGCCGGAGTGTCCTTGGGGACCGTGTCGAACGTGCTGAACCGGCCTGAGGTGGTCAGCCCGGTGACCCGGGCCAAGGTCGAGGCGGCGATGGCCTCGCTGGGCTTCGTGCGGAACGAGTCGGCCCGCCAGCTCCGCGCCGGCAGCAGCCGGATCCTCGCGTACCTGATGCTCGACGCCGGCAACCCGTTCTTCACCGACGTCGCCAAGGGCGTCGAGGACGCGGCCCGTGCGGCCGGCCTGTCGGTGTTCCTGTGCAACAGCAACGAGGACGCCGACCGCGAGGCCGACTACCTCGACCTGCTCGAGCAGCAGCGCGTCCAGGGCGTGCTGATCACCCCGATCGACCAGAACTCGTCCCGCCTGCGCAAACTCCCCGCCCGCGGTACGCCGGTCGTCGTGGTGGACCGCGCGATCGACGACAACGAGCACTGCTCGGTCGCGGTGAACGACATCCTCGGCGGCGAGCTCGCCATCGCGCACCTGCTCGAGCTCGGCCACGACCGGATCGCGTACGTCGGCGGGCCGAACACGATCGGCCAGGTCATCGACCGTCGCGACGGCGCCCGCCGCGCACTCCGCAAGGCCGGCAAGGCCCCGGAGAACCTGATCGAGCTCACCACCGGCGCCCTCACCGTCGCCGAAGGCAGGGGCGCAGGGCAACGACTTGCCGGCCTCCCGGCGACCCGCCGCCCGACCGCCGCGTTCTGCGCGAACGACCTGCTGGCGTTGGGCTTGCTGCAGCAGTGCGTGAGTCTCGGCCTGCGCGTTCCCGAGGACCTCGCCATCGTCGGGTACGACGACATCGAGTTCGCCGCGGCGGCCGCCGTACCGCTGACTTCCGTCCGTCAGCCCCGGCAGCTGCTGGGCCGCACGGCCGCCGAGCTACTCCTCGACGAGTCGTCCAACCCGGACCACGAGCACCAGCGCGTCACCTTCACACCCGAGCTGGTCGTCAGGACCTCAACGCGCGGAACTCTCTAGACCGTAGGCGGCGAGGAAGACCTCGGTGGCCTGGTCGGCCAGTTGGTCGAACTCGTCGGCCGGCGGCCGGGCCTCGGTGCCGGCGAACATCGCGCGGTTCATCGGCTTGTACATGACCAGACCGGCGAACTGATACGCCGCGAGCGTCGGGTCGGGGAGCTCACGGAGCATGCCGCGGTCGGTCAGGCTGGTCAAGGCGATGCCCAGCGCCTCCAGTGATCGCTCGAAGCCGCTGTGGAACCAGGCGCCACAGACCTCCGGGAAGCGGTCCGCCTCCGCGATGACGAGTCGGCGTAGCTGCAGCACGCTGCTGTTCGTGAGGCTGTCGAGGAAGTAGCGCGCCAGGTTGCCGAGGGCTTCCCGTGCGTCGGTGGCTCCGTCGAGCTTCTCGGCGTACGCCTTGGTCAGGCCGTCGAGCAGCTGGTCGCTGGTGCCGCCGACGATCTCGGCGAACAGGCGCTCCTTGTTCTCGAACTGCTTGTAGACGGTCTGCTTGGAGACGCCGGCCTTGGCGGCGACCAGGTCCATGCTGGCGCCCAGGTACCCGTGCTGCAGGAAGACCTCGGTGGCCGCTGCCAGGATCGCGCGGCGCTTGCGCGGCGTCCGGCCCTCACCCTCGATCTCGACGGCCTGGTCAGGCTGCCAGACGGCAGCCCGTTGGCGTTGGTCCACGGGGTCCTCCTCGAAGATTTCCCAAAATCATACTAGACAGTCCAGTTCCGTTGTGAGTACTGTACGGTCTAGTTCCGAACGACACCACAGGGAGGGCACGCAGATGAGCACCGTGAAGTCCGCTGACGGCACCACGATCGCTTTCGACGCCACCGGGGCGGGCCGGCCGCTGATCATGATCGACGGCGCCACCGCGCACCGGGCCGTGAACCCGTCGAACGCCGAAGTGGCCAAGCTGCTGAGCGACGAGTTCCGGGTCTACGTCTACGACCGGCGCGGCCGGGGCGAGAGCACCGACACCAAGCCGTACGCGATCCAGCGCGAGATCGAGGACCTCGCCGCGCTGATCGAGGACGCCGGGGAGCCGGCGATCCTGTTCGGCTGGTCCTCCGGCGGCCTGCTGGCGCTGGACGCGGCGGCTGCCGGCCTGCCGATCGCAGCGCTCGCGCTGTTCGAGCCGCCGGTGGTCGTCGACGACGCCCGCCCGCCGCTGCCCACCGACTACGTCGAGCGGCTCGAGGCGAGCGTCGAGGCCGGCCGCCCGGGTGACGCAGTCGAGCTGTTCATGACCGCGGCGGCGCTGATGCCGCCGGAGTTCGTCGACGCGATGCGCGGCACCCCGATCTGGACCGGCGTCGAGCAGATCGCGGGCACGATCGCGTACGACGGCCGCATCATGGGCACCACGATGTCCGGCAACCCGCTGCCGACGGATCGCTGGTCCGCGGTGAACGTTCCGGTCCTGGTGATGCACGGCGACAACACCCCGCCGTACCTGAAGGTCGGCCCCGAGGCGGTCGCCGAGCTGCTGCCGACCGCGCGGTTGCTGCCGGTGCCGGGCGAGAACCACAACGTCGAGCCGCCGGTGCTGGCCCCGGTCCTGCGCGACTTCGCGAAGGAGCTGTGACAGGTACAACAGCATGCTCAAGTACGTCGTCTCCGGCACGCTGAAGGACCCGAAGTGGAACAACACCCGGGTCCTGTCCGGCGACGTCCGCGACGAGGTCGCCAAGCTCAAGACCGAGGTCGCAGGCGAGATCCAGGTCCCCGGCAGCATCCAGCTCGCCCAGGCCCTGCTCGCCGCCGACCTGGTCGACGAGCTCCACCTGATGACCTTCCCCGTCCTCCTCGGCACCGGCCGCAAACTCTTCGCCGAGACCCCCGGCAGAACCACCTGGCGCCTCGCCCAGAACAGCACCGTCGGCGAAGGAATCCTGATCACCACCTTCCAGCGCGTCTGAGCGCGGGCCGGGACCTCGACAGGTCCCGGCCGCGGAGGGACGCTGTGAGGGTGGACAGGGACGGGTTCTGGGGATTGGTCGAGGGTGCGCGCGGTGGGGTGGACGACACCGTGGTGGATCCGGATGGGGTTGCGGACGCGCTGACCAAGCTGCTGGGCGGGCTGGAGGCCGAGGAGATCGCCGGGTTCGGAGTCGAGCTCGCGCGGTTGCAGGTCGAGTCGTACCGGTGGGACCTGTGGGCGGCGGCGTACCTGATCAACTCGGGGGCCTCGGAGGACGGGTTCGACTCGTTCCGGGGCTGGTTGGTCGCGCAGGGGCGGGAGGTCTGGGAGGCGGCGCTGGCCGACCCGGACTCCCTGGCCGACGTGGTCGACGAGGACCGGCCGGAGGGCTTCGAGGGATTCGACGGCGAGGGGCTGCTGCACGTCGGCAGCCACGCGTACAAGAACGTGGCCGGCGACGAGGCGGCCTACTGGAAGGCGGTCGACGCGGAGGCGCCGGACACACCGGACCTGCCGGCCGGGCAGGAGATCGACTTCGACGACGAGGACGACCTGCACGCCCACCTGCCGCGGCTGGCGGCGCTCTACCTGGACAACTGACCAACGGTCACCCTGGCTCGCCGCCGAGGCGCTCGATCGCGGCGCGGAGGCGGCGGCGCCAGCTGGGCATGCCTGCGTCCTCGTCGGCGGCGGCCAGGCTGACCAGGTGCTGCGCCATCTCGAAACCCTCCGTCGTCCGGGGCTCGAGGTCGGTCATCGCGGCCTGCGGCTCGTCGTGGTCGAGCTCGATCTGCCGGCTGGTCCAGCCGAACCCGTCCGGCACCAGCAACTCCGGCACCAGCGCCTCATGGCTGAGCGACGTCAGCTCCTTGTCCCCGTTGCCGATGCTGAAGATCGTCGTACCGCGTCGCCGTACGTCGCTGATGCGCTCGAGCAGCGTGTCCGCCGGGTGCTCCTCGGCCACGACCAGCAGGGACTCGCCACGGCCGGCGTCGCGCAGCCGGTCCAGGCCGATCGCTAGGTGCGGCGGTGCGCCCGGCGGCGGCGACCAGCGGACCAGCGACGGCCGGACGTCCTCCACGCCGGCCCGGTGCAGCTCGTCGTCCAGGTGCGCAGTCAGGTGCCAGGGCTCGTCGTCGGGCGGGCCGAACAGCATCAGGCCGCCGGTCCGCGTGGTGAACCGCCGCAGCGAGTGAGCGAAGTCCGTCGTCCGGCTCCCGAGCTCGGTGCCGGTCAGCATCTCGCGGAGGAGCGAGGCCCTGGTGAGATCCACCCCTCCAACTTGACACACCGTCGGGTGCATCGCGACTTAGGCCAGCCGGTCTGCCTTCGACTGCAGGTAGTTGCGCTCGGGCACGCTCGTCGTACGACGCGCCGCCAGCAGGTAGCTCTCCCGCGCACCGGCCAGATCACCCGACATCTCCAGCAGGTGGGCGCGCACGGCCTCCAGGCGATGGTGGTCGGTCATCCGGTCGTCGGACTCCAGCGGCTCGAGTACGGCGAGGCCCTCCTTCGGACCGGTCGCCATGGCCACCGCGACGGCGTGGTTGAGCTTGACCATGGGGTTGTCGACCATGTGCTCGAGCACCTCGTACAGCGCGACAATCTGCCGCCAGTCCGTGTCGTCGGCGTGCTCGGCCGTGTCATGCACGGCAGCGATCGCCGCCTGCACCTGGTACGGCCCAAGCTGCGTACGCGCCAGTGCATCGGTCACCAGCGCCTCGCCCTCGACGATGGCTGCCTTGTTCCACTTCGACCGGTCCTGCTCGGCCAGCGGGACCAGTGCACCGTCAGGCCCAGTGCGGGCGAGCCGACGCGCGTCCGTCAGCAGCATCAGCGCCAGTAGCCCGGCGACCTCACCGTCGTCAGGCAACAGCCGCCGTACGCCGCGCACGAGCCGGATCGCCTCGGTGGTGAGCTCCGCACTGTGCAGCGACGCACCGGACGACGCGGTGTAGCCCTCGTTGAAGATCAGGTAGAGGACATGCAGTACGGCGCCCATCCGCTCGTCCCGCTCGGCCTCCGGAGGCAGCTCGAACGTGCTGCCCGCCTGCTTGATGCTGCGCTTGGCCCGGCTGATCCGCTGTGCCATCGTTGCCTCCGGCACCAGGAACGCGGCTGCGATCTGCGCGGTGGTGAGACCGCCGACCGCGCGCAGCGTCAGCGCGATCTGCGAGGCCGGCGACAGGGCCGGATGGCAGCACAGGAAGAGCAAGGTCAGCGTGTCGTCCCGACCGCCCGGATCGTCGATGTCGGGGCCGGCGGCAACGAACTCCTCCGGCGCGGCGAGCTGAGCCGCGTTCTCCTCCCGCCGACGCCGGGCCGACTCGCTCCGCAGCAGATCGGTCAGTCGCCGCGACCCGACCCGGATCAGCCAACCGCGGGGGTTGTCCGGGACGCCCTCGTCCGGCCACTGCTGCGCGGCCGCGAGCAGTGCCTCCTGGACCGCTTCCTCGGCCAGGTCGAAGTGCCCGTAGTGCCGGACCAGCGCGCTCAGCACCTGCGGCGCCTGCTCCCGCAGCAGGAGCTCGAAGGCCGCGGGCTCGGTCACATCTCCAGCCCGGACGCGTCCATCACCGGTCGCACCTCCACGGCGACGTACTTCGCGTCCGGCATCCGGGCGGCATAGCCGATCGCCTGGTCGATGTCGTCGCACTCGACCAGGTAGAACCCGGCCAGGTGCTCCTTGGCCTCAGCGTACGGCCCGTCCGTGGTCGTGGTGGTGTCGTCGCGCACCGAGACGGTCCGGCTGGTGATGGGGTCGGCCAGGCCGGCGGCACTGACCAGCAGGCCCTGCTCACTGAGCTCACGGGTGAGCTCGTCGTGCGCACGGGACAGACCGTCGCGTTGCTCGGCGGACAGGCTCGCCCAGCTCTCGGGGTTGGTGTAGATCAGCAGCACGTACTTCACAGGCACCATCCTGTCGCTCCCGGAGGCCGCTGTGACCCCCTCTCACCCGGTACGTCGTACCCACCGGGCGACTTTCGACAGAAATGTCGAGGTGGGCCGGGCAGCACCGACGTCTCCGCCGAGTGCACGCCCAGCCGGGGCGGCCCGCCGTACTGGAGATCTCACATGGTTACCGAGTCCAAGCGCTGGTGGGCGCTGGCTTTGCTGTGCCTGACCGGGTTCATGATCATCCTGGACGCGTCGATCGTGCTGGTCGCGGTCCCGTCGATCGAGCGTGAGCTCACCTTCTCGGCCGGTGGCGTGCAGTGGGTGCCCAGCGGGTACGCGCTGATGTTCGGCGGCCTGCTCCTGCTGGGCGGGCGCATCTCCGACCTGCTCGGCCGGAGGCGGGTGTTCATTACCGGACTGGTGCTATTCGCCGCGTCGTCGCTGCTGTGCGGCTTCGCGTGGAGTGGTGACGCACTGGTGCTGGCACGTGGCCTGCAGGGCGCGTCGGCCGCCGTACTGCTGCCCAGTGCGCTGGCGATCGTGATGACGACCTTCCCGGACGGACCGGACCGCAACAAGGCGCTGGGCATCTGGGGAGCGACCAGTGGAGTCGGCGGTACGGCGGGATCGCTCATCGGCGGCCCGGTCACCGACGGACTGGGCTGGCAGTGGATCTTCTTCATCAACGTGCCGGTGTGCCTGCTGGTCGTCATACTGGCGCCCGTGCTGCTGCAGGAGAGCCGTGGACCGGGCCGGCGCGGGTTCGACGTCGCCGGTGCGGTCACGGTGACCGCTGCGCTCATCGTGCTCGTGTACGCCGTCGTCGAGGCACCGCACTCACCTATTGGCCGGACGCTCGCGCTGGTGCTGTTGTCCGCTCTGCTGTTCGGGCTGTTCGTGCTGGTGGAGCAGCGGTCGGCCGCACCACTCGTGCCGCTGCGGATCTTCCGGTCGCGGGCTCTGGTCGGCGGTAACCTGATCACGATCAGCTGGGGCCTGGCGGCGTTCGGGCTGAACTACGTCTACACGCAGTACGCCCAGTTCGCTCTTGGTGTGTCCGCGGTCCGCTACGGGCTGATGTCCGCCGTACTCGCGGCGGCTGCTGTGGTGGCGTCGATCATCGGCCAGCACCTGGTCACCCGGCTCGGGCCGCGCCGGGTCGCCTTCGCCTCGCTACTGGTCGCAGGTGCCGGTACGACGTTGATGACGCAGCTGACCGTCCAGTCCGGGTACTTCGAGCTCGCCTTCTGGGGCCTGACGATCTTCGGCGCCGGCTTGGGCGCAGGGACCGTGGCTGGGTCGATCGCCTCGCTCAGCGACGTCGCCGGCGAGGACTCCGGTGTCGCCTCCGGCCTGCAAAGCGCCAGCTTCCAGATCGGCGGCGCAGTGGGCATCGCAGCCCTCTCCGCGGTCGCAGCGGCCAGTACGACGGGCTCCACCCCGACCGCGCTGACACATGGATACCGGATCGCGTTCTGGGCGGTGTGGGCGTGCCTAGCCGTCGGCGTCGCGGGCTGCGCCGTGCTGCTGAGCCGCAAGCGCCCTGTGGAGCGACAGTTGCAGGCAGTCGCCACCCACTGAGGTCAAACAGGTGTTGGAGGTTTACGGCGGCCGGAGTGGGCACCGGATTCCTGCGGCCGCCACTTCCGCCCGGCGGCCCCTCGACAAGGAGGCTTCATGCTCATCCTCGGACTGATCCTGTTGGTCCTGGGTCTCGTGCTGAACATCTCGATCCTGTGGACGCTCGGCATCATCGTGCTGCTCGTCGGGGCCGTGCTGTTCCTGCTCGGGTCCACCGGCCGTGCCGTCGGCGGACGAAGGCACTGGTACTGACACCGACAGATCTGAAGCTCAGAACCCCGCGGGCGCCCTGCCCCGCGGGGTTCTGTCCGTCCTCGTCGCTACCGTGAGCCCATGAAGTACGTCGTAATGATCTACGGGGCGGACGCCGCCCGCCGGATACCCGAAGTCAAGGCCGAGCTGGCCGAGGTCGTCAGCGCCGAGGAGCTGCAGTTGCCCAGCGAGGGCCGGATCGTGCGGATCCGCAACGACGAGCAGACCGCCACCGCCGGGCCGTTCGTCCCTGCCGACCCACAGGTGGCCGGCATCGTCCTGATCGACGTGGCCGACGATGCCGGCGCCGAAGCCGTCGCCGCGCGCATCTCGGCCATCGTCGGCGACCGAGTCGAGCTACGCGGGACGCTGATCAGCGCCTGAGGGGAACTGCGGCGCCCGCCGTTCGGTGAACGCCGCGATGCCTTCGGCCAGCTCGCCGGTCGCGATCGTCTCCTGGTAGCGCCGTCGCGCCTGAGTGTCGGCGTCCGCGCCGGCGAGCAGCGCGTTGACCGACTCCTTGGCCGAGCGGATCGTCAGCTGCGACCGCGACACCAGAGTCGCCGCGAACGCCGCGACCTCGGCGTCCAGGTCAGCCGGATCGACCACCCGGTCGACCAGTCCCTTGAGCTCGGCCTGTGCAGCGGTCAGGAGCTCGCCACTGAACAGCAGGTACTTCGTCGTCGCCGGACCGACCAGGTCGAGCAGGACCTTGATCGCATCCGGGGGATAGACCACGCCGATCCGGGCCGGCGTCACGCCGAACGTCGCGTCGTACGCCGCGAACCGGAAGTCGCAGTTCACGGCGAGCTCGAGCCCGCCGCCGATGCAGTGCCCGCGGACCACCGCGACCGTCGGCCTCGGGAACTCCCGAAACGCCGCCTGCGCCCGCAGGTTGAACGCGCGGAGCTCCGCCATCGGATCGGCCGGATCGGTGCCGGAGATCAGCTCCCCGATGTCCGCGCCGGCCGAGAAGGTCGGCCCGGCGCCGGTCACCAGGAGGACCTTCACCGCGTCGTCGGCGGCCAGCTCGGCGAGCACCCCGGGCAGGGCCTCCCACATCGCCCGCGTCAGCGCGTTCCGCTTCTCGACGCGGTCGATCACCAGCCGGGCCACCGCCCCGCCCTCGACCCGGAATCCCAGCTCGTCCACGCCCGCAGTCAACCAGCCGGCAGCCGTCTCCGCCGCCGACTGGATCACACTGGCGGACCGCCAGCCCATCACAATCGCCGACGCAGCGGCCGCGCGAGCGCGGGATCGCTGGACCGCGCTCGATTGTGATGGCCTGACGGTCCGGTCTATGCCGCGCGCTTGGCGCGGGACTTCGCGCGAGCCATCTTGAACAGGTACGCCGGGGTCGGCGGGACCCAGCCGAGTTGCTTGGCCTGGCCGAGGTCGTCGCGGTTCGCCCAGTGGTCGATCACCTTGCCGTCCTCGATCCGCAGCCAGTGCGACTGGGTGATGGCGAAGGTCTTGCCGGTCGGCGGGAACACCGTGTCGACGGCGCCGGACTCGGTGTGGACCGCGAACGGCGCGACGTGCCGGCCGCTCATCGTCGAGTGGATCGCCACCAGATCGCCGTTGGCAACGACGTGGTGGATCTCGTAGGCCAGGTCCGCGAACGCGGTCCGCAGCCAGAGCGCGGTCTGGTAGTAGCCCTCGGGCCCGCCGACCCGGCAGGCCGGCGGCTCGACGTTGTCCTCGGAGTTGACGGCGGCCGGATGAACCAGCGCGTCGAAGTCGCCCCGCGTCCCGTCGGCCATGATCCGGATCGCCCGGGTGGCGATCTCCCCCGCTGAGGTCACGTCGGTGTTCATCTTTCCCCCTGGAATTCGATACAGTGAGCCTGTACCTAAAACCATGGGACCGGTGATGGCAGAAGTCAAGAGGCAGTACGACGCCTCCGGCCGGCGCGAGCGCGCCCGGCAACGGCGGCGCGACGTCGTGGTCGCGGCCAGGGACCTGTTCGAGGCGGACGGCTTCCAGGCGACCACGATCACCGCGGTCGCCAAGCGGTCCGGCGTCTCGGCGGAGAGCATCTACAAGGGCTTCGGCACCAAGGCCGCGCTGGCCAAGGCGGTGTTCGACTTCGTCATCGCCGGCGACGACGAGCCGGTCCCGATGGCCGAGCGCCCGGAAGCCCGGGCCATCCAGGCGGAACCCGACGTACGGCGCAAGATCGAGCTGTACGTCGACGGTCTCGCCGGCCGGCAGCAGCGGTCAGCCCGGGTCCAGATCGCAATCCGGGACGGCCGGCATCACGACGACACGCTCCGGGAGACCTGGCAGACGCTGCTGGACGAGCGGCTGACCGGGATGACGATGCTCGGCCGGCATCTGCTCGAGAGCGGCCAGCTGCGCGCCGGCATCACGCTCGACGAGGTCGCCGACGTGCTGTGGACCTACATCTCGGTCGAGCTCTACGAGCTGCTGGTACTGACTCGCGGCTGGCCGGTCGACCGTTACCAAGCCTGGATCGGGCGGGCGATCACTGACGCTCTGTGCTGAAACGACCACACGAAAATGGCCCAATCGCTTGATCTCGGACGGATAACTTCCGGATAGCGGGCGGATTACGCCCGGTACCCCAATTGGATGTTCGTAATGCGTTAAGAACGGGGGTCGATTCGAACCCCGGCCGGGATGTGTGCTTGACTCCTCCGGTCGATAACGGTTTGGTCTCGACAGATTGGGAAGGTCAGTGGCTGCAGGACGGCATAGACAGGCGCGGCACCGTCAACCGCGCCCGAAGGTGATCCAGCCCGGTATCGCGAAGGTGGTGATCCCCGGTGCGGCGGTGGCCCTGGTAGCCACCGGCTCGGCAGCCGCGTTCCCCGACCAGGAAGTCAAGCTCGACACCCCGACCGCCACCTCATCCCTGCAGGTGCAGCGTGAGTCGGCGATCAGCCGGGACGCCCTCCGTCCCCCGATCAAGGTCGCCACCCCGGCTCCGAAGCCGAAGGCGTCGCCGACGGCGAAGCACCTGAAGAAGCAGGCGCCGATCCCGAAGCCGACCGCGACGAAGACCCGCGCCGCCGCTGCGGCCGGCGCGACCCCGCCGAAGGTGACCGGCTCGAAGTACACCACCACCGACCTGAACGTCTGGTCCGTCCCCCTCACGGGTGTGCTGCTCGACGTCGTGCCGAAGGGCACCCAGGTCTCCGTCACCGGCAAGATCGACGGCATCTGGGCCGAGATCGTCCGGGACGGCAAGTCCCGCTGGGTCAAGGCGGCGTACCTGTCGGCCACCAAGCCGGTCGCGAGCACCGCGGGCACCATCTCGCAGGCCGCCTGCGAGTCGGGCTCGGCCGTCGAGGACGGGCTGACCCAGGACGCGATCCGGGTGCACCGGGCCGTCTGCGCGAAGTTCCCGAACATCACGTCGTACGGCGGGCTCCGCGCCGGTGACAGCGGTTCCGAGCACTCCACCGGCCGCGCGCTCGACATCATGGTCAGCGGCTCGGAGGGCGACGAGGTCGCCGCCTGGCTGAAGGCGAACTACCAAAAGCTCGGGATCAGCGAGCTGATCTGGGCGCAGCGCATCTGGACCGTGCAGCGCAGCAGCGAAGGCTGGCGCTGGATGGAGGACCGCGGCGGCGCGACCGCGAACCACTACGACCACGTGCACGTCTCCGTCTACGGAAACGAAGGCACGGTCTGATCCGTCGGCCTCTCCGCTGACGCCCCAGCGACCCCGCGCCCTCTGGAACCTGAGGACGCGGGGTCGCTTTGTCATGGCCTGATGTTGGCGTTCAGGTGGAAGAAGTTCGTCGGGTCGTAGGCCCGCTTCACCTCGCGGAGCCGGCGCAGGTCCTCCGGCGCGTACGCCGTGTCCGCCTTGCTCGGATCGCCCAGGAAGTTCACGAAGGTGCGACCGGAGCTCGGCAGGTGCGGCTGCTCGCGGTCGACGATCAGCGAGTACGACGCACTCCGGTGACCGACCGGGCCGGCGCCGGGCCCGGGATGCGCCATCGCGCCACCCCAGTGCCGGATCTCCACGGTCGCGTCCGCTGCGGTCAGCGTGTCGATCAGGTCGTCCGACAACTCGTCGAGGAAGTCGAGGTGCCGGGCGGGCGTGCCGCCCATCGCGGCGTCGGCGTACTCGATCGTCCGGAGCTCGCCGGCCAGTCGCGGTCCGGCGACTTCGAAGAGTGGCTTCAGCAGGTGCTCGGCGACGTCGGCGGCACCGGCGTACATCACCTTGATGGCGACACCGTCGTCCTTGGTGAGTACGACGGCTGTGCTCAGCTCGTTGGGGATCGTGGAGGTCCAGTCGCGGTAACGGCGCAGGATGGCGGCCGCGTGGTCGGCGCCGTAGTACACGATGCCGGCGTGGACCTGGCGGACCGGGTACAGCCGGAACTCGAGCGAGGTGACGATGCCGAAGTTACCGGTGCCGCCGCGGATCGCCCAGAACAGGTCCGGGTGCTGCTCGGCGCTCGCGGTGACGAACCGGCCGTCTGCGGTGACGATCTCGGCCCGGATCACGCTGTCAGCTGCGAACCCGTACTTCCGCGCCAGCCAACCGACCCCGCCACCCAACGTGTAGCCGGTGACGCCGACGTCGCGGTGTGAGCCCGACAGCGGCGCGAGCCCGAACTCGCGTGCGGCGTCGAGTACGGCGCCCCACCGAGCTCCCGGGCCCACCTTCGCGATCCGCCGCTCCGGGTCGACCAGCACACTGCTCATCGACGTCGTCTTCAGCAGGATCCCGCCGTCAGCCGGGACCCGAGTCCCGTGTCCAGTCGCCTGCACCGCGACCGGCACGCCGTACTCCCGGGCCGTCCGCACCACCGCCTGCACGTCGGTCCGCCCGTAGGCCTCCGCAGCCACTACCGGCCGCGAGTCCACCGTAGGAATCACAGACTGCCGCTGAACGTCGTACTCCGCGCTCCCCGGCAGCCAGATCCCCCCGTTGAACCCCGCCCCCAACAACCCCGCCACCACACCATCGGCAACCGACCCGACAACCTGCGCAGTCATCCCAACCACTCCCTCGCACGTCCGCTCTCACCCAGACGTCGAAGGAACCCCGCCAGAATTGACACCCCGGCCAAACTTTTCTGGATGGCTCCCACACATGCGGTCGAAGTCGACGGTTCGGTGTTGACCAAGCGCTACCGCTCCTGGCCCCGTGACGAACCCGACCGCGAGTGGGCCGCCCTGACGCTGATCAACCGCCACGCACCGGATCTCGCCCCGACCCCACTCGACCGGACCGGCCCTCCTCCGTCGATCGCGATGACAGTCGTCCCCGGTTTCCCTCTCAGTGGGTCCCTGGACGGTCCTCGGCTCGACGCCCTCGGCAACGCGCTGCGAACGCTCTGGTCGATACCTCCTGATGAGCTGCAGCCGATCGACCTGGCGGCCCTCGTCGACCGGGTCCGGCGGGGACTCGCCGTACTGCGGAAGACGCCAGGCGTCATCGGCTCAGCCGCGCAGGCCTGGCTGGAGACTGCCGACGAGCTGACCGACGTACCGGATCCAGTCGTCGCCCACGGCGATCCGAACCTGGAGAACTACCTCTGGGACGGCACCCGTGTCCGGATCGTCGACTTCGAGGACGCGGGCCGCGGCGATCTTGCCGTCGAGCTCGCCAACCTGGTCGAGCACCTCTCCGGCCGGGAGACCGACTGGACCGGCTTCGCCGACCGGTTCGCCGTCGATCCGGCTCGGTTCCACTCAGCTCGCTGTCTCTGGGCGGCCTTCTGGTTGACCTTGGTCGGGCCGGGAGGACCCAGTGCCGACCGGAACCCGCCCGGCACCGCTGAAGCGCAGGCCAGGCGGGTGTTGGCACTGATCAAGCCGGAACAGGCAGCTCGGCGAGGCGGTTGAGGTCGGCGAGGATGTTGATTTCGGTGATCTTGTTGTCGACGACGACCAGATCCATGACGCCCATCAGGCGGCCGTTGACGATGGTGGCGGCGCCGGGGTGGCCGTTGACGAGGGTGAGCTCGGTGTAGGGGGCCATGCGGCTGAAGAGGAGCGCCTGTTCGACGACGGCGCGGGCGCCGCGGACGAGCTTCGAGACCGCCGGGCCGGCGAACTCCGCGGTGGCGTCGCCGGCGTCGGCGCGCAGGACGACGTCGGGGTCGAGGAGTGCGAGTAGGGCCTCGAAGTCGCCGCCGCGTGAGGCGGCCAGGAAGGCTTCGACGATCTCCCGGCGGCGGCCCGGATCCCCGTCACCCGCGGGCGCACCCTGGACGCGGCGGCGCGCCCGGCTGGCCAACTGCCGGGTCGCGGCGGGCGACTTGTCCACGATCTGCGCGATCTCGTCGAAGCTGACCCCGAACATGTCGTGCAGCACGAACGCGAGCCGCTCCGCCGGCGCCAGAGTCTCGAGTACGACGAGCAGCGCCAGCCCGATCGCGTCGACCTCGACGGCCTGCTCCTCCGGCCCCGGCGCAGAGTCCTCCCGCGTCACGATCGGGTCCGGGACGAAATCCTCCCGCCTCGACTTGCGACTGCGGAGCGTGTCCAGACAGACGCGCGACACCACAGTGGTCAGCCAGCCGCCCAGATTGCCCACGTCACTCACGTCGGTCCGGCTCAGCCGCAGCCACGCCTCCTGCACCGCGTCCTCGGCCTCAGCCAGTGAGCCGAGCATCCGGTACGCCACCGCACGCAGGTGCCCTCGGTGCTGCTCGAACTGCCGCGCAAGCTGGTCGTGGTCGTCCACTGCTCACTGTCTCCCGTCCGTACGCCGTCATCTCCCTGACGGATCGCGCCACATTGATGTGACAGGGCCCATGATGGTGGCATGCCTGCCACCCGTGGTGACCTGGTGTTCGAGGACCACTTCGACGGCTCCTCGCTGGACCTGTCCGTGTGGTCGCCGTACTACCTCCCGCACTGGAGCTCGCGTACGGCGTCAGCCGCGTCGTACACCCTGGATGACTCCTGCCTCACGCTCAGCATCCCCACCGACCAAGGCCTGTGGTGCGACGGCGACCACAAGCCGGACCTGCGCGTGTCCGGGATCCAGTCCGGCAACTACGCCGGCCCGCTCGGCAGCACCATCGGCCAGCAGCCGTACCGCGAGGGCCTGGTGGTCCAGGAGGAGCAGGAGCCGTTCTGGGGCTGGACGCCGTACGGCGGGTACGTCGAGCTGAGCGCCCGGGCCGAGATCAGTCCGCGGTCGATGGTGTCGCTGTGGATGGTCGGGCTCGAGGACCAGCCGGAGCGGTGCGGGGAGATCTGCGTGATGGAGGTGTTCGGCGACGCGATCGTGCCGGGCGTGTCCACCGGGGTCGGCATGGGCCTGAAGCAACTGCGTGACCCGATCCTGCCGCAGGACTTCGAGGTCGTGCCGCTGCCGATCGACCTGCGCGACTTCCACAGCTACGCGGTCCAGTGGGTCCCCGGCGAGGCGACGTTCTTCGTCGACGGCGCGCCGATCCGGACTTGCCCGGGCGCCCCGTCCTACCCGATGCAACTGATGCTCGCCGTCTTCGACTTCCCCGACCGCAGCCTGGGCGACGACGCGCACCTCGTCCCGACCTTCATCATCGACCACATCCGCGGCTGGAACGTCGCGGAGGAGCTCGTCGCCTGACGCTATAGTCGTGCGCATGTTCCTGTGCGCGGGCAACTGGTGGGCCGTCGACTAGACGGTCTGCTTCCGCGTACCCACCCGGCCGTCTCCTGCGAGGCGGCCGTTGTGATCTCTCCTCGTGGGCGGCCCCGCACCCCGAGGATTGCCGATGGCAACAACGTTCCGGACCTGGTCCGGGCTGATCTCCGCGCTCCTGACCGGCTCCGACCTGACCGCCGCGGACACCGCGTGGGCGATGGACCAGCTGGTGCTGGGCGACGTGTCGCCGGCCCAGATCTCCGGCTTCCTGATCGCCTTGCGCGCCAAGGGCGAGACGGCCGACGAGATCAGCGGCCTGGCGTCGGTACTGCGTTCGCACGCAGCGCCGGTGCGGATCCGGGGACCGTTCGTCGACATCGTCGGCACGGGCGGCGACCGGACCGGCGCGGTCAACATCTCCACGATGGCTGCGGTCGTCGCGGCCTCCACCGGCGTGACTGTGGTCAAGCACGGTGGACGCGCTGCCTCCTCTTCCGCCGGCGGCTCTGCCGACCTGGTGGAGCACCTGGGCGTGCCGCTCGACCTATCAGCTGACGAGGCCGCGCGGGTCGCCGCCGACGTCGGGCTGACCTACCTGTTCGCTCCACGCTTCAACCCGGCGCTGCGCCACGTGGCCGTCGTACGGCGTGAGCTGGCCGTGCCGACCGCATTCAACGTGCTGGCACCGCTGCTGAACCCAGCAGACCCGCAGCACCAGCTGGTCGGTGTCGCCAACCCGCAGATGCTGCCGATGCTCGCCGGTGCACTCGCTGCGCAGGGCCGGTCCGCTCTGGTTGCCCGTGGCGACGACGGGCTGGACAAGCTGACCACTACTGGCCTCTCACGCGTCTGGGTCGTGTACGGCGGCCGCGCGTCCGAGGTGGTGTTCGACCCGCGATCGCTTGGGTTGCGGCCGGTGTCGTTGGCTGAGCTGCGAGGTGGTGATGCGGCGTACAACGCACGGGTGCTGCGCGGTCTGGTCGACGGTGAGCGTGGGGCTGTGCGAGACGTCGTACTGTTGAATGCAGCGGCTGCACTGGCCACGCTGGAGCTTGGCCAGGGGCTGCTGCTCGAGCAGCTCGCAGACTGTCTGGAGCGGTGCCGGGAGGCTGTGGACAACGGAAAGACTGCGGCAAAGCTGGCTCGCTGGACCAGTCAGTCGCTAGCGTGCCCTTAATGCGTGAGCTGCTCGACGCCGCAAGAGGCGGTGATGAGGACGCCTTCGGACAGCTGGTGGGGCCGTGGCGTGGGGAGCTGCATGCGCACTGCTACCGGATGCTCGGGTCGGACGCCGACGCGGACGACGCCGTCCAGGAGACGCTGGTGCGGGCCTGGAGCGGCCTCGGCAGGTACGAGGACCGCGGTTCGATCCGGGCCTGGCTCTACAAGATCGCCACGAACCGCTGCCTCACGCTGATCGCCAAGCGCGGGAAGCGGGAGCTGCCGACCGACCTGAACGCGTCCTTCGAGGCGGAGTGGCTGGAGCCGTACCCGTCGCGCCGATTGGACTGGACCGCACGTCTGAGTCCGGAGGCGCGAGTCATGGCGCTGGAGTCGGTCGAGCTGGCGTTCGTGGCGTCGCTGCAGCACCTGTCCGCGCTACAGCGTGCTGTCTTGCTGCTGCGCGACGTACTGGCGTTTGCTGCGCGTGAGGTGGCCGAGTTGCTCGGAACGTCGGTTGCTGCGGTCAACAGCGCGCTGCAGCGGGCGCGCGCCGTGCTGGCTTCGCTGCAGCCCAGTCAGCAGGAGACACTGCGGGAGCTGGGTGAGTCCGCCGAGCGTGACCTGGTACGCCGGTACGTAGCCGCGTGGGAAGCCGGTGACGTCAACGCGATCGTGGCGATGCTGGCCGACGACGCGAAGTACTCGATGCCGCCGCTGATGCAGTGGTTCTCCGGGCGGGCCGGGATCCGGCGGTTCCTGCTGGACGGGCCGCTGCGGGAGAAGTGGCGGTTCCTGCCGGTCCGGGCGAACGGGCAGCTCGCGTTCGGGACGTACCTGTGGGACCACGACCGGTACGTGCCGGGCGGGCTGGACGTGATCTTCGTCCGCGGGTCGGAGATCGTCGAGGTGGTGTCCTTCCTGGACGCGGACTTCGCGTCCTTCGGGCTGCCCGACGAGCTGCCGCGATGAGTTTCCTCGAGGTGCCGGGGTTGTAGGTGTGACAACCCCTTCGAAAGGACTCGAGGATGACGAACGAGCAGGAAGTCCGCACGCTGATCGAGAACTGGGTCACCGCGGTGCACGCCGGCGACCTGGACACGGTGCTCGCCGACCACTCGCCGGACATCGTGATGTTCGACGTGCCCCCGCCGTACGACGGGGTGCGCGGTGTCGACGCCTACCGCGCGACGTGGCCGGGGTTCTTCGAGTGGCAGGCCTCGGGTGCGTCGTTCGCCCTGGACTCGCTGGAGGTGACCGCGGGCTCGGACGTCGCCTTCGCGTTCGCCCTCCTGCGCTGCGGCACGCCCGCCGAGTTCGAGGCCGAGCCTGCGCTGCGCCTGCGGCTGACGATCGGCCTCCGCCGCGAGAACGGCCGCTGGACCGTCACGCACGAACACCACTCGTTCCCCATGAAATGAACCAGTTAGGCCAGTTGGGGTCTTAGGATGCGGGGGTGGTGGAGCGGTCGGCGGGTGAGGTTGCCTACGGGCGACTGACGGGCGGGCTTCGGCGTGGGGTTTATGCGCCGGGGAGCCGGCTGCCGGGTGAACGTGGGCTGGCCGAGCAGTTGGGGGTCAGCCGGGCGACCCTGCGGCAGGCCTTGGTGCGGCTCGCCGACGAAGGGCTGCTGGAGCGGTCCGCTCAGCGTGGCTGGTTCGTGCCGGAGAAGGTCGTCGGTACGCCGCCGAGCGTGCTGCAGAGCTTCACCGAGATGGCCCGTGCCCGCGGACTGCGGCCGACGTCTCGCATTCTCGACGTACGGGAGCGGCAGGCGAGTCTCGACGAGGCGGAGCTACTCGGCATCGCCCCCGCTGCGCCGGTGCTGCGGGTCTATCGGCTGCGCGGGATGAACGAGATGCCGATCTGCCTCGACGACTCCGTGCTCATCGCGGACCGAGCCCGTGCACTCGCCGACGTCGACCTGACCGACCGCTCGCTGTACCAGGCGCTCGAGGAGACCTGCGGCATCGTGGTGGCCCGCAGTGCCTACACACTGCAGGCCTTAGGCGCCGGACCGGAGCAGGCCGACCTGCTCGGCCTCACCGCCGACGCTCCGGTCCTCGTCGGCCAGGAGGTCACCTACGACACGGCTGGCCTGCCCGTACTGATCAGCCGTACGACGTACCGCGGCGATGCCTACCGCTTCCAGGCGGACCTGTTCCGTCCCGGCGTCTAGGTCCGGAGCAAGTCGGCCGCAGGCATCGTCGCCCGCAGCTCCTCGATCACCTCCGGCGTCAGCGCGACCCCTGCCTCAGCCATCGCATCCAGCACTGCACCAGCAACCGGCGGCAGCGACGTCACGACCGGCGTTGTCCCCGGTAGCTCGACCTGCAACGCCCGGACGAGCTCCTCTGCAAGCGGCGACGCCTCCGCCGTCAGCACTGACCCCGACAACGCCACCGGTACGGCGTCCACGCCAGGCGTGAACCCAATCCGGACAGCCGCCGTCCTCGCGTACTCGGCCAAGTGAGCCGCCTGAGTCCGCACGATCTCGACGGCCACGGCATCACCAGCAGCCGCCAGGCCGTGCACTACCCGGGCGGCCTGGGCCTTGTCCTGCCACGGCCGCGACCCGACTCGCTGGGTGAAGGCGTGCCGCAGTTGCTCGACGTCGTCGTACCCGTAGAGCTGCAGCAACGACGCAGTCAGCGCAGTCTCCGGCCCCAGACCGAGCGCGTGCCGGTAGAAGGCGTGCAGCGCGCGGTCGCCCATGCCACCTGCGCCCAGCGGCTCCAGGATCCACCAGCTTGCACTCCACTCGCGCTGCGTGGGTCCTCGTCCGGCAACAGCGGGCCCCGTCCCGGCCACGACGGCCACGCCGACCCCAGACGGCTCGATGCAACGGATCGGGGCGAAGCCGTCGTTCAGAATCGACACCTGCCGCAAGCCCGGCAGCCGGGACGACAAGGTCTCCACCCAGAACGCGTGGTCCTCCGGCCAGTCCACACCGGCCAGCCGGAACGCTGCGCCGGCGATGTCGCCCATCGACTCACCCGCGGCCTGCTCGACGGCATCGACGACGGAGTCCACTGCCTCCTCAGGCCGCGAGGCGCCGTAGATGTCGCCGATACCGGACCGAGCTGCTCCGCAGACCTTCCCGCTGCTCATGCAGAGGATGGCCGCGGTCTTACTGTTGCCGGCGTCGACCCCGAGGTACATCACCTACGGGACCAACCGCGCCGGCAGGTGGGCCGCGTGTGCGTGTGCCATCTCCAGGTAGAGCGCCTCCGCCGTGGGCAGCGACGGCACCAGCGGGTGCGCGGCCAGCGCCCGGACCGCGTCTCGGCTGTCGCCCTCCCACGCCGCGTGCGCCGCGAGTACCTGGTGCTCGGCCAACGCCTTCACGAGACCCGCCACCGAGTGATCGAGGGCCGGCTGCGGGATCGGCGTGAACGCGCTCGCATCCACCCGAGTCGGGACCTCGACGACGACGTCCTCGTCGAACCCGGGCAACGCGCCACCGGCGTTCGGCAGGTTCACCGGCAAGACGTCGCCAGTGTCGTTGAAATGCGCGTGCATCGCGTCGATCGCCAGCTCCAACTCGTGGATCCCACCCCGCGATCGCGCCTGGTCGAGCACGGGATCGTCGGAGCGGGACTGCTCGGTGTAGTGCTCCCAATAGCCGGGTACGGCGTTCAGGATCACCTCGGCGCGGACCTTCGGATCGGCCTGCATGCGCCGCAGCATGTCGTCGCGGAAGTAGTAGTACTTGAAGTACTCCGACGGCACGCGCCCCATCGTCACGGCGAGCCGCAGCAGCCGACGCTGGTCCTCGTCCAACTCCTTGTCGCGCGCCTCGAGTCCTTCGCGCAGCAGCGGGATGACGTCCTGGCCGTCGTACTCGTTGAAGGTGCTCCAGCACAGGTGGTTGATGCCGGCCATGGTGACGTTCAGCTTCTCCGGGTCGAGTCCGGCGGCGCGAGCGACGTACTCCGGGAAGATGATCGGGCCCTCGCACAGCGACACGGTCGGGATGTCGGTGTACGACGTCATCGCCTGCGCGACGATGTTGACCGGGTTGGTGTAGTTGAAGATCTTCACCTGTGGACAGACCGCCGCGATGTCCGCCGCGACCTCCTTCATCACGGCGACAGACCGCAGCGCCATGAAGAACCCACCGGGGCCCTGGGTCTCCTGCCCGATCACCCCGTGTTTCAACGGGATCCGCTCGTCCAGAGCGCGCGCGGCGAAGCCACCCGGGCGGAAGCTGGACAGCAGCGCGTCACAGTCCCGCAGGCCTTCGCGGCGGTCGGTCGTGGCGGTCACCGTGATGTCGACGCCCGCGGCCTTGGCCATCCGCTCGGCCAGCTCGCGGATCAGCGCGAGCCGGTCGGCGTCGAGGTCGATCAGCACGACCTCCGAGCCGGCGAACCGCTCGCCCTTGTGCATGAACGACGCCATGGTGCCCGCGGCGCGGGTGGAGCCACCGCCCAGGTAGGCGAGTTTGATGCGCGACAAAGCAATCTCTCCTCAGGTCGTGGTCTCGTCGACGAAGAGCGCGGGATCGGGGCACTCGTGCACGATGGTGGCCGGCCACTGCGCGTCGTACCGGCGGGCCGCGCGGAGCCGGGCGACGGCCGTCCGCTTGTCGTTGCCGTGCGCAACCAAGACGGCCGACCGGGAATGGCGGGCAATGGTTTCGATGCCGACAGTGACGCCGTACGACGGGACTTGGTCGAGGGAGGCCAAGGTCGGGAAGGTCGCCAGGTTGTCGCGGCGGAGCGGCTCGGTCAGCTGGGCGACCCGGGATCGGGAGTGGCGGTCGCTACCTGCTGCGTTGAAGGCGATGTGCCCGTCGGACGCACCCGAGGCCAGGATGAACAGGTCGACGCCACCGGCTGCCTCCAGGCGGCGGTCGTAGTCCTCGGGGTCCTGCGGATCAGGCACCCAGACATGCTCGGGCCGGATGCCGCGGCCGGGCCCGGCCGCGGCTGACAACGGCTCGACGATCCACTCGCGTGCGAACCGGCGGCAACTGTGCGGGAGAGCGGGCGCGATGTACGCGAAGCCTTGGCCGGACGGCTCGACGTACTCGTCCATCATCGCGATGACCAGGCCGGACAAGTCCGATCCGCGGCTCCGGACGAGGGCCGCGAGTGCCGTGTAGGTGCTGACCGGGCTGCGGCCGCCGGGACAGCCGAGCACGTAGGGCCGGCCGGCGCCACGCGCCGCGTCGATTCCGTCGGCGATCCGCTCCGCCAGCGCGAGACCGAGCTCGGTAGGCGTCGGGAAGACGGTGACGCGCATGCGCTCCCTTCCACTCGACCATCTAGACCTGATGAACCTATCTGGTTCAACTGGTCTACAGCAAGGGTCAGACCGCCTGGCGGAGGATGGTCTCGGCCACCAGGTCAGGACAGCGGAGGCTCGGGTAGTGGTCGGCGCCGGGCAGCCAGATGAAGTCGGCGTTGGGGATCCGGGCCGCGGTCGCGCCGGCCACGGCCGCGAGGATCGACCGATCCTTGTCGCCGACCATCACGACGGTCGGCGCCTGGATCTCGTGCAGCCGGTCGTAGACAGGCCGGCCCTTCCGCAGGAAGTCGCCCTGGTCGAACCACGCCGGTACGGCGGCCTCCAGCTGAGCAACCACCGCCTCGTCGGCTCCGGCGGCCGCCCACAGCCGCAGCCCAAGCTGCACGGCCCCGGCCACGTCCCGCTTCTCCGCGAGCGCTTCGAATTCCGCATCGACCTCCGGATCTTCAGGCATCGGAAACCCGCTGACGCCCGGACACAGCAGCACCAGCGCCCGCACCCGCGCCGGCTCGTCCAACGCCAAACTCAGCGCCGTATCCCCGCCCAGGCTGCACCCGACCAGCACGACCTCCTCGAGCCCCAGCTGATCGAGCACACTCACCAAGTCCCCGACCAACGAGAACTCACCCGTCGGCGGAGCGGATCGCCCGTACCCGCGGACGTCGTACCGCACCACCCGATGCCGCTCCACCAACCGCGGCATCACCGGATCCCACCCCCGCGAATCCCCGAGCCCTGAGTGCAGCAGAACCACTGGCACCCCCGGCCCAGCCACATGCTCAGCCCAAACCTCACCACCCCGAACCGGAACCCGCATCTCCATCCCCCCACCCTCCCACGACCACCCGCAGACGACCCTGCGCTCAGCCGTCTTCGTTGCGGGTTGGTTCTAGGCGCGCGGTTGCAGGTGGCTGCGGTAGGTGAGGAGGCCTTCGACTCCGCGCAGGAAGGTTTCGGTGATGGGTTTCGGATCGGTCAGGCAACCGGCGGTCATGGCGCCGTCTCGGAGCATGATGAAGTGCCGCGCGGCGGGTTCCGGGTCGGGCTTTCCGGTGTCCGTGAAGAGCTCGGTGATCGTGGCCAGGAACCACTGCCGGTGCCTGAGAACCGCTTGGTGGACCGGATGAGTCGGGTCGGGGTACTCCGCGGCGGCGTTGAGGAACGCGCAGCCCCGGAAGCCGGGGCGCTGGATGTCGTCGGCGATGAACCGGCCGACAGTTCGTATGACGTCGTCGGGGGATGCGTCCTCAGTCCGGGCCGCGTCCACCCGTGCGCGGATCGCCTCGTCGGCTTGTGTCAGGTAGGCGACGACGAGGTCGTCCTTGCTCGGGAAGTGCCTGTACAGCGTGGCGCGCGTCACCGGTGCGGCAGCGATCACGCGATCGATGCCGACCGCGTGCAGGCCTTCGGCATAGAAGAGTTCACTAGCCGTCTTGAGCAGCCGATACCGCGCTTCCGACATCCGCTTTCCTCCCTCGAAGTACTGCGTCGAGGCTAGCAGACAGAACGATCGGTCTTGACAATCGCCGACCAGCTTGCGCAAGATCAGGTGTACCGATCGTTCTGTCTCCCAGTTCGGCGCCGCCGGGCGGGATCACCCACCGCTTCACCATCGAGAGAGGGACCTGATGTCCGGATCCATCGTCGCCGGCGACATAGCTGATGCCACCAGCGCGGCACAAGGCCTGCGGAACCTGTACTACGCCCGCTTCGGATTCGCCGTCGTCTGGGCGGGCCTGCTCGCCCTGACCGCTTCGACGCTCAACCCGGCGAGCATCGCCCTGCTGGTGATCTACCCGCTCTTCGACGTCGCCGCGGCCGTGATCGACTTCCGCTCTTCGGGAGCCGACCGTCCGAGAGTGCCGCTGTACGTCAACATGGCGGTGAGTCTGCTCGCCGCCGTCGGGTTGGCCGTCGCCGTCACCTCCGGCATTCCCGATGTCCTACGGGTGTGGGGCGTTTGGGCCATCACCGCAGGCATCGTTCAACTGATCGTCGCGATCTTGCGCCACCGGCTCGGCGGCCAGTGGGCGATGATCCTCAGCGGCGGAATCTCCACCCTCGCCGGCACCAGCTTCATCCTGCAGGCCGCCGACGCGAAGCCGTCGCTCACCACCCTCGCCGGGTACGCGACGCTGGGCGGCATCTTCTTCCTGATCTCAGCGATCCGCCTCCACCGCCGCGCCACGACCAAGTAACAAGCAGCCACCTGCGACCGGCAGCCGGCGGGGTGAGCGGTCAGCGGCTTCCGAAGGTCTCCAGGAGGGTTTGACGTTCGGCATCGGTGAGGTTGGTGTGGACGAGTTTGCTGCCCATGCCGTGGAAGCGCTCGCCCAGGCGATCGAGGTCCCCTTGCTCGGTGACGACGAACAGGGCGGAGGTCCCCTCGGTCACTTCGGTGCGGATCCGCTCGAGGTCTTCCTTCCTGATGCCGACGTCCTCGGTCGCCTTGCTGATCGCGCCGATCGCGGCACCGACGACGCCACCGATGATCGGCACGAAGAAGAGCGCTCCGAGCAACACACCCCAGAACGCACCCCACCCGGTGCCTCGCCAGGTCTCCTCGTGGCTCTGGTGCGTCGCCGGCTTGGACTCCCCTTTCGGCCAGCTGACCACCGCATGGTCGAGGATCTTCACCAGCCCGTCGGCCTGAGCATCCCGCAGCACCCGCACGGCCCGGTCGGCGCCGTCCGGATCATCGAACTTCCACACCGTGAACGCGGTCATGCCACCGCTCCTCCACCTCGAGGCCTCGGCGCAGCCTTTCGATCCCAACCAGCAGGGGGCGTACGCCGACGACCGGTTGTCCGTCCGCCGGAACCAATCACAGAACTCCCAGGCCCCGGGCACCTCATCCCCTCGGGATGAGCCGATCGCGAGCCCGGCCAGGGAGCGTGGATGCGGGGTGGCGTGTCGTTCCCGCCCGGGCGGGCCGGCGTTCGGTCCGACATGTCCTGACAGACAGAGAGGGGTCGCTGCAGATGGGCGAGTTGGTGACGTACCAGGATGGAGAGCCGTTCCCGGGGGTTGTGGGCCGGACCAGCGACGAGTCGAGTCCGGCGTGGCCGACACCGCCACGAGCGCGCGACGGAGCGCCGAACGTACTGATGTTCGTCCTCGACGACGTCGGCTTCGGACAGCTGTCGTGCTTCGGAGGACTGGTGGACACGCCGGTGCTGGACCGGCTGGCGGACAACGGCCTGCGCTACACCAACATGCACACCACGGCGCTCTGCTCACCGTCGCGCGGAGCCATCCTCACCGGGCGGAACCACCACTCGCTGGGGCTGGCCACCATCGCCGAGACGTCCACCGGCTACCCGGGCTACAACGCGATTCTGCCGTTCGACAAGGGAATGCTCAGCGAGATGCTGAGGCCGCAGGGCTACAACACCTTCCTGGTCGGCAAGTGGCACCTGTCTCCACCCGAGCACGAGACGCCGGCCGGTCCGTACGACCGCTGGCCGCTCGGCCGAGGCTTCGAGCGGTTCTACGGCTTCCTCGGCGGAGACACCAACCAGTGGTACCCCGAGCTCGTCTACGACAACCACTCGGTCGAACCGCCCGCGCGTCCCGAGGACGGGTACCACCTGAGCAGCGATCTGGCCGACAAGGCGATCGAGTTCGTCAAGGACGCGTACGTCAACGCCCCGGACAAGCCGTTCTTCCTGCACTACTGCACCGGCGCCGGGCACGCGCCGCACCATGTGCCGAAGGAGTGGGCGGACAAGTACAAAGGCAAGTTCGACGCGGGCTGGGACGAGTACCGCACGGTCGTCCACGCGCGTCAACTGGAGCTGGGCGTCCTCCCGCCCGGCACCCGGCTGTCCGCGCACGACCCCGACGTACCCGAGTGGGAGACCCTGCCGGAGAGTGCGAAACGTGTCTACGCGCGAATGATGGAGGTGTACGCCGGCTTCCTCAGCTACACCGACCACCAGTTCGGGCGAGTGATCGACTTCCTCGAGGAGATCGGCGAGCTGGACAATACGCTCTTCGTGATGATCTCCGACAACGGCGCCAGCTCGGAGGGCGGACCGGTCGGTTCGCTGAACGAGATGATGTTCTTCAACAACGTGCCCGAGTCGATGGAGGAGAACCTCGAACGGATCGAGGAGATCGGCGGCCCGAACGTCTTCAACCACTACCCCTGGGGCTGGACGAACGCCGGCAACACCCCCTTCCGGCGCTGGAAGCGCGAGACCTATCGCGGCGGCACCAGCGACCCATGCATCGTGTCCTGGCCCGACGGGATCTCCGCTCGCGGCGAGCTTCGGACGCAGTACGCCCACATCATCGACCTGGTCCCGACGGTGCTGGACGCGCTCGGCCTGACCCCGCCGAAGGAGATCCGCGGGGTCACCCAGGCGCCGATCGAGGGCGTGAGTTTCGCGCACACCTTCGACGATTCCGACGTCGGCACCCGGCACCACACGCAGTACTTCGAGATGTTCGGCCACCGCGCGATCTACCACGACGGCTGGCGCGCGGTCTGCCCGTGGCCGGGCCCGAACTTCACCGAGGCGGCGCAGAAGAACCGCCACTACGGAGACCCCATCGACGCCACGATCCTCGCCGATCTCGAGGCGAACGACTGGGAACTGTACGACCTGAGCAACGACTACGCGGAGACCGAGAACCTGGCCGCCGAGCATCGCGACAAGGTGATCGACATGGTCGGCCGCTGGTGGGCCGAGGCCGGCAAGTACGGCGTGATGCCGCTCGACGGCTCGATGCTCCAGCGAGTGAACGTCGAGCGACCGACCATCGGCAAGCCACGCGAGACCTTCGTCTACTACCCCGGCGGCGCGCCGGTGCCGTTCTCAGCGGCGCCGAAGGTCTACAACCGCGCGTTCAGCATCACGGCCGACGTGCAGGTCCCGGACGACGGTGCTGAGGGAGTGCTGGTGGCGCATGGCGGCCGCGTCGGCGGCTACTGCCTGTTCGTGAAGGACGACAAGCTGCACTTCGCCTACAACTTCCTCGGCCGGGATCTCTTCATGGTCGTCTCCGACGTCGACGTACCCCACGGCGATGTCTCGTTGCGCTACGAGTTCGAACCGACGGGCAAACCAGACTTCAAGGCCGGGAAGGGAGTGCCCGCCCAAGGCCAGCTCTACATCGACGGCCAGCTGGTCGGCGCCGTCGAGATGCCGCACTCCGTACCCAACATCTTCAGCACCGAGGGCCTCACCTGCGGCCGGGACAGCGGAAGCCGGGTCGCCCACGACTACTACCAGGACGACTTCCCCTTCACCGGCACCCTCAAGCGCGTCGCCATCGACCTCTCCGGAGACCTCATCGTCGACACCACCACCGACCTGAAGGTCGCCATGGCCCGCCAGTAGAGAGGATTGTGGCCCGGCTTCATCCGGTCCGGGGGATGCTGCGGTGGATCGTTCGCGCGGAGGGTTGGGCGCATGACGACCTCCCGAGATGCCAGCGTCACTGTCCGCGACCAGCACAAGGACGCCCTTGCGTCGATGCCGTTCTCCGACGAGCAGGACGTCGAGGACGCGAACCGTGGCCTCCTCGTACCGATCGAGGAGGCGGTCGTCGGCGCGGACGGAACCGTGTTGTGGGACAACTCGACGTACGACTTCCTGGCGGGCGACTGCCCGGACACGGTGCATCCGAGCCTGTGGCGACAGTCGCAACTGGCTGCGATCGACGGGCTCTTCGAGGTCGTACCCGGCATCTACCAGGTTCGCGGGATGGACCTGTCGAACACCACTCTCGTCGAAGGCGAGGAGGGCATCGTCGTTTCGACACGCTGCTGTCGGTGGAGACCGGCGCGGCCGCGCTCGCGCTGTACCGCAAGCACCGTGGCGACCGGCCCGTGAAAGCCGTGGTGATCACGCACTCCCATGTCGACCACTTCGGGGGCGTCAAGGGCTTCGTCTCCCAGGACGAGGTCGATGCCGGGCAGGTTCGGATCTTCGCTCCCGAGGGCTTCATCGAGCACGCGGTCGCCGAGAACGTCTACGCCGGTACGGCGATGAACCGGCGGGCGGCGTACATGTACGGCGCGGCACTGGCCCGCGGACCACAGGGCGGAGTCGGCGCCGGGCTCGGCCAGACCGTCTCGATCGGCGCGGTCTCTCTGACGGAGCCGACGGACCTGGTCACGACGACCGGCTACGAGACAACCGTCGACGGCGTCCGCATGGTCTTCCAGATGGCTCCCGACACCGAGGCGCCGTCGGAATTCCTGATCTACCTGCCCGACTTCAAGGCGTTGTGTGCTGCCGAGGACGCCACGCACAACCTGCACAACCTGCTGACCTTGCGTGGCGCGGTGGTCCGCGACTCGCACCGGTGGTCGCAGTACCTGACCGAGACCATCGATCTGTTCGGCGGCGACGTCGAGGTAAATGGTGCTGCCGCCGGCGCTCGAGAAGGCCTGGAGCACGCACGGGTACTACGGCTCGGTGAGCCACAACGTGAAGGCGATCTACCAGCGCTACCTCGGCTGGTTCGACGGCAATCCGGCGCATCTGTGGGAGCACCCGCCGGTCGAGCGGGCGAAGCGGTACGTAGATCTCGCCGGCGGTATCGACGCCACGGTCGCGGCCGCCCGGATCGCCTTTGACGCCGGTGACTTCCGGTGGGCCGCGGAGGTCGCCAACCACGCCGTGTTCGCACAGCCCGACCACGCCGCGGCGCGCGAGGTCCTGGCCGACACCTACGAGCAACTCGGCTACGGCTCGGAGAACGGCACCTGGCGCGACTTCTACCTGTCCGGCGCCACGGAGCTCCGCCACGGCCAGTTCGGTACGCCGACCGAGACGGCGGCTCCCGATGTCATCGGGCAACTCACTCCGGCGATGCTGTTCGACGCCATCGCCATCCAGGTCAACGGGCCGAAGGCGTGGGACGAGAAGCTCACGATCGACGTAGCACTGACAGACACAGGCGAGCAGTACCGACTGCGGCTGGCAAATGGTGTCCTCACGTACAGCGGCCGGCCACAGCGGGGCGACGCCGACGCGACGCTGACGACCACCAAACGGGCCCTGCCTGCGCTGGCACTGGGCGGCCTGACCGCCGACGCCCTCGCTGCCGCAGGCCTCGAGCTGACCGGCGACGCCGGCGCCCTCGCCCGGCTCACCGCAGCACTGGACCCAGGCGACAAGAACTTCCCCATCGTCACGCCATAGCCACAGACTTCTCGAGCGGAGGGTGTGGGATTCGAACCCACGATGACGGTCACCCGCCATACCGGTTTTCAAGACCAGCGCACTCGGCCGCTATGCGAACCCTCCAGGCGACGTGTCGCCGAGCGTTGAGGATAGCGCGGGGGTCGGGGGCGCGGCCAACGGGCGTGCGGGGGCGGGGAGCGGACTGTAGCCTCTGCGGAGAGGCGGACGGGCCGCGTGGTTGTGCGGACGGAGGTGAGGGCAATGTCTCGGCTGTTCGAGGACATGGCACGCACCGTCCGGTCGGCTCGCTGATCAGCGACTGACCGGATCACCCGCCGGCGCCGGAGCGGCGCCGGTTGTCAGGCTGTTCCGTCATGCCCTCTGGAGATCTGGATGCGATCCCTCCGTACTGCTCTGCTGCCCTCGGAGCTCGGCCGCGACTTCGGCAAGATCTGGCCGGCCTCGATCATCTCGAACCTCGGCGACGGCGCGATGCTCGCCGCCGGGCCGCTGCTCGTCGCCTCGATCACGCGCGAGCCCGCCGCGGTCGGCGCGGCCGCGTTCGTCCAGCAACTGCCGTGGTTGCTGTTCGCCTTGTTCAGCGGGGCGCTCGTCGACCGGCTCGACCGCCGGTTGATGATCGTTGCCGCCGACATCTTTCGCGCGACCGTCCTCGCCGGACTGGGCGCCGCCGTACTGCTGGACACTTCACCTCTGTGGGCGATCTACGTCGCGCTGTTCCTGCTCGGTACGGCGGAGACGCTCGCCGACAACGCATCGGGTGCGCTGCTGGTGAGCGCCGTACCCAAGGAGCACCTGGGTAAGGCGAACGCCCGGTTGTTCGCCACTGGCACGCTGGTGCAGCTGCTCGGCGGGCCGCCGCTCGGCGCGTTGCTGTTCGCGGTCGGCGCGGGCGTACCGCTGGTGTTCAACGCCGTCACGTTCGCCGCCGCAGCTGCACTCATCGCGCGGGTCGCCATACGTCCGCCGCTTCCAGAGAGGCCTGGTACGGCGCTCTGGAGCGAAGTGCGGGACGGGGTCCGCTGGCTGTGGGCGCACGCGGGCGTGCGGACGCTGGCATGTTCGATCCTGGTCATGAACATCACGTTCTGTGCGGCCTTCGCGACCTGGGTGCTGTTCGCGCGGGAGCGGCTCGGGCTGACTGAGACGCAGTTCGGGCTGCTGGTGTCGGTCGGTGCGGTCGGTGGCCTGCTTGGCATGCCGGTGTACCACCTGCTCGAGCCACGGGTCGGCTCGCTGACTCTGCTGCGGGCCGGTCTGGTCATCGAGACGACAGTGCACCTCATCCTCGCGCTGACACGGAGTCCGTGGGTCGCCGGCGCGACTATGGCGGTGTTCGGCGTCCATGCGGTGGTGTGGGGCATCGTGTCGACCACAGCGCGGCAGCTTGCAACACCAGAGCCGCTGATGGGGCGGGTGAACAGCGTGTACCTGCTGGCCTCTGTCGGCGGCGCGGCGATCGGCTCGGCGCTGGGCGGCGTACTGGCGCAGAACTTCGGACTGGCCGCGCCGTTCGCCGGTGCGTTCGTTGGCATGGTGCTGATGACAGTGGTCGCGTGGCGGCCGCTCAGGCACGTCTCGGTACGGCGGACGCCCGCCGCGGACCCGGTGGCCGACTGAAAAGGGCTGGAGGCTCTCGGCCGGGACTTGCTACTGTCTTTGGCCGAAGAGCCCCAACTGTAGTCAGGGGAACACCCCTGGTGGAGTGGTCTCGTAGCTGAGCTGCGAGTGGGCCGAGTCGATGCGATCGGAGCACTCTGTCATGCCTACAGCCACGTCCCTCGGCCTGCCGAACGTCCGCGGCCGCTTACCGCTGCTCGCCGGCCTGGCGATCGACTCCTTCGGTGGCGGCTGCGCCGGTCCGCTGCTGCTGCTCTACTTCGTGCGGGTCGCAGAGATCCCACTGGGTACGGCGGGCATCCTGCTGACCGTGGCGACGCTCTTCTCGATCGCTGCACCGGCCGGTGTAGGTGTGGTGATCGACCGTGTCGGGCCGCGGGCCCTGGTGGTCGGGTCGCAGTTCGCGCAGGGCCTGGCGTTCACCGGGTTCTTCTTCGGGCGGTCGCTGTGGCTGCTGTTCCTGTGCGCGCTTTTGACCACGTTCGGTCAGCGGGTGTTCTGGTCGTCGATCTTCAGCCTGCTGTCGGACGTCGCCGACGAGGGCGACCGTGACAGGTGGTTCGGTCTGGGCGGCATGATGCAGGCGGGTGGCTTCGGCCTCGGCGCACTGGCTGCTGGTGCACTGCTGGCCGTCGGTGGGGACACACCGTTCCTCATTGCGATGGCGCTGAACGCGGTGACCTTCTTCCTGGCCGGGCTGCTCCTGCTGCGGCTGCATCCGTCGCACCACACGCGTCAGGTGCAGGACAACACCGGGCCGGCACCGCTGCTGCGCAAGGACAAGCCGTTCCTGGTGCTGATCGGCGCCAACACTGTCCTGGCGCTCTGCACCATGCTGATGGGCGTTGCGCTGCCGGTGTACGTGTCTGAGGCGCTGCCCGCGCCGAAGTGGCTGGTCGGCGTGTTGCTGGCGGCGGTTTCCGTCGTACTGGCGACTGGACAGACGCTGGTGGTGCGGCACACCGAGAGCCGTCGTCGTACCAACGTGCTGATCGTCGCCGGGGTGACGTGGGCTGTGTGGGGCGTGCTGATGGCGTCGCTGCTGCACATCCCGACCGCACTGGTGGTACCCGGTCTAATCCTGGCCACGGCGGTGTTTGCGTTTGCCGACGTACTGCATGCGGCGACCTCGAACGCGCTGGCCGCGGCGGTGGCGCCGGTGGTGGGGCATGGGAAGTACTTGTCCTACTGGCAGTACTCGTTCACCTTTGCGTCCGTGCTGGCGCCGGCCTTCTTCGCGCAGCTCTTCGAGGTCCGTCACGAGTTCCCGTGGCTTGCCCTCTCGGGGCTGGCGTTGCTGGCCGCGGCCACGATCCTGGTCCTCGATCGGACACTGCCGCACTCCACCACGCAGCGCCGCTGAACCCAGGCGGTTGACGGGTCAGCGGCGCACCCGCGGGCGTGCCTGTGAGTGACCTTGTTGATCGGCGTGTGATCAGCTGCCGTAGTCAGCGGATCTCGCTCCAGCGGGCTCCGGTCCAAGGTGGCAGGTCGAGCGAGCGGGATGCCCAGCTGAGGCAGATCACGGCGATACGTTGAAAGACCCTGCGGAGCCACTGCGGAGCCTGCGTCTCATGAGCGGCCCGGCGAGCGCACTGACCGGCGATGTGGGCCGCCCAAGGCCCTCCTTCAGGTAGTACGTCGAACGGATCCGGGCCGCCTTCGAGTGGCAACGTAGCGAGTGCCGAAGCGAGGTCCTGCTGCGGATTCCCACGAATGGCCTGGGCCCAGTCCACCAGCACCACGCGTCGACCGACGAAACACAGATTGTCGCTCCGGACGTCGTTGTGCACCAGCGCATCACCCTCGACCGGGACGTTGCCCTCCGCTTCCACCAGTCCATCCAGCGCAGCGCTGAACCAGGCCTCGCTGCACAGGCCGAGCGCCAGGAAGTCATCCGCCTCGCGCTCGATCAACGGCCACTGCGGCCGGAATCCGTCCCGGGCTGACGGAAGGGATGCCGGCGGGGGCAGCTCACCGACCCGCCGCAGTGCCGCGAACAGGAGATCGAACTGACCGGGCTTCCACGTCACCGGGTCATGGTCGGCCGGCCAATGCGCAGCACGCAGGTCCTCCATCACGAGGACCGGGCGATCGCCGTCCTCGAGCCAGGCCAGCTCCCGAGCGACCAGGTCGCTATCGACACTGGAGACGATCTTATGCTCTGTACGGAGCCCTTTCGCTCCCTGGTCATCGACCGCAGCCTTCACGAAGGCGCTCGAGCCGTCAGCAAAGCCAACGACGAAGGACGCGGCCGACCGCCCGGTGTGCGGCCGATGCCAGTCAATCGGCTCTTTGCTCAGTGCCGACGCAATCAGCGTGTGCAGCTCCTGCGTCGGATGCCCGTCCTTTGTCAGAGCCATACTGTGCTTCTCCAAGCCGGTTGGATCTTGCTGCTCCGAGTGCTAGCGCCAATCGCATTCAACGGCCGAAACGTAACCGAAGTCCTGACACATCCATAGTCACCGATGCCCCAGAACCGTCACTGATGTCCTGAGACATCACTGGTTGACGGGTCAGTTGACGGGTCAGGATTCGTTGCGTTCGATCGAACATCTGTTCTAATGTTTTCCTCGTTCGCGGTTCTCCAACCCGGATCGTCCCGGCGTCCGAACCTCCCACCTCCGATGTGGACCGGTCGCCCGAGACGCCGCCGCCCGGGTGCGTGAGGGCCCGGGCAGTGGAGATCCGCAGGCCGAATCGGGTACAGCTGACGAGGACGAGGTGATGCTCAGCGAAGGGACAGCACGCAATGCTGCTCGAACACCGCGGCCGACGACCGGTCGTGCCCGAATCCGCTTACGTCGCACCATCGGCAGTGCTCTGCGGCGCCGTCGTACTGGCTGAAGGCAGTCGCGTCCTGCATGGTGCCGTGCTGACGGCGGAGAACGGCGAGGTCCGTCTCGGTGCGAACAGTGTGGTGATGGAGAACGCCCTGGTGCGCGGCCGGGCCGACCATCCCGCCCTGCTCGGCGACGCGGTCCTGGTAGGTCCCCATGCACACGTGAACGGCGCCACGGTCGAGGACGAGGTCTTCATCGCCACGGGCGCCGCGTTGTTCCCCGGTTCGGTCGCCGGCGCGGGCGCGGAACTCCGGATCAACAGCGTGCTGCACGTGAACTCGCGCCTGGAACCCGGCACGGTCCTCCCGATCGGATGGATCGCAGCCGGCGACCCGGCCACGCTCTTCTCGCCCGACCGGCACGAGGAGCTCTGGCAGGTGCAGCGCGACCTGGACTTCCCCGGGACGGTGTACGGCGTCCCCCGCGGCACACCCATGCGCGAGATCATGGCGCGCCAATCGGAGTTCTTCGGCGCCCACGTTGACGACCGTCAGCTACCCGATCCCGAGTAGACGCATCAGATCTCGCGGCGGCGCTCCCACAGCCGGCGCTGGTCGCTGGGGCTGTCTACCGGACGTCAGCTGGTGGTGAGGCTGTGCAGTTCGAAGCGGCGGACTTGGGATGGCGTGCGGCCTGCGCAGGTCAGGCGGGCGTCGACGGTGTCGAGGTGCGCTGAGAGCTGGACGCTGACGTGCGTGGTGCCGGTGGTCAGGTCGACTTGCCAGTGGTCGGGGTGGAGTTGGCGGACGGCTTGCGGGAGGAGTGCGTCTACGGCGAGCGAGTGGCCGGCAGCTCGGGCGTAGTGCTGGGCGGCTTGGACGGGAGGCATGAACGCGCCTGATCCGCGGAGGAGGTCAGGTACGACGCGACCCTCGTCGTGATGCTTGGCGAGCTCGACGGCGCGGGGTGCTGAGACGTGCCCGTAGAACAGGCTGTGGGGCAGGACGACGACGTTCGCGGCGAACCGGTCGCCGCCGATGTGGCTGCACTCCCAGGTGCGTTCGGGATAAGCAGCCGCCAACGCGGCCGCCACCGGTCGCCCGCGTACGGCGCAACACGCGTCGTGCCGCCCGTGCGTGCACACCAGGTACGCCGGCTCGTCGCTGGCCTCACCTGGATCCGCGCCGGCAAGCACGTCCAGCAGATGCCCGTCCGTCGGCAGCTCACCCCATCGCATCGACTCCCGCCCGGGCCGGCAATCCACCAACCCCCACTTCCGCGGCACCCCACGGTCAATCCGCCCGAACCGCCGAATCAACACCGGCCGATACCCCAGCTCCGCACACCGCCGCCCAACCTCAGTTCCGAGGTTGGAACGCAACGCGGTGAGGGCGGTGCGGGGCCAAGCGGTGTGGGACTCGATGAGGAGCCAGCGGGTCGCGGGTGGGGCCGTGGCGAACAGGGGGTCGCGGCGCTGGTCGGCCAGAGCGGCACAGCCTGTCTCTGGTCGGTACCTTTCAGCCACCACGTCTGCCTGCCTCACGCCACAACCTCGGAGCTGACCAAGCCTCGGCCTGGTGATTGCCAGTCGCAACCAATCTACGCACTAGTCGCGACGAGGACTGCCTCCGTGAGCAGGCGTCGTACGAGGACCAGTTGGTCCTGTTCGTCGAGGCCGGGTAGGTCGCCGAGCTTGTGGTCGGTCCCGTCGCACAGCGCCTGGACCGCGTCGAGGGTGGTTGCGGGAAGGGTGATGGTGCGGTCGGGGAGCTGGAGGGTTACCGGGTCGCCCGGGATGACGCGGCAGCGTAGGCCGGGGCGAAGGTGGACTGTTGCGCCGACAGCCAGTGAGGCGATCGAGGCCGCGTGGGCCAGGGGAGGCAGCGGCGCGGGGCGGCTGGTGGGCCAGGTCCGGCGGCCCAGACGGGCCGCCAGCTCTTCGGGGCGAGCGGACTGGATCTGCTTGCTGAAGAACTCGGCCACCTCCGGCAAGATCTCGCTGAGCTGAGCAGGGTCCGCGGGGTCGAAGCCGAGGGGTAGCGCAGTTCGCAGCGCAGCCTGGTCTGCGGCGAGCGCGGCCAGCTCCTGCACGAGCAGGTAGCGAGTCATGGTGTGCAGGCCGACCGTCAGGTGTGCACTGACCCCACCTAGCGCCTTCGCCGAGTGCAGGAAGCCGCGCGGCACGTACAGCGCATCCCCAGGGCGCAGTACGTCGTCCACCACCGGAGCCTTGTCTCGCGCAGCAGCCGCCACCGCCGCGGAGTGGTCCGTCCACGGCTGGTTGCGCAGCGGATCGACGTGCACCGGCTCGTGTACTGTCCAGTGCTTCTCGCCCGCCACCTGCAGCACGAAGACGTCGTGTACGTCGTAGTGCGCCGAAAACCCCTGCGACTCGGCAGGAGTGATGTACGCGTTGATCTGCACCGGATGACCCGCGTCGACCGTCAGCTGCGTCGCGAAGTCGACCAGCGCCGGCCAGGTCCGGTGCAGCGCCTGCAGTACGACGGTATGCCCGTCGGCGAACAGCGCAGCCACCTTGTCGTCGCGCACCTGGTCGGCGATCTCCGCACCGACGCCACCCGAGCCGGTGAACTCCTTGTCCCCGACGACCGCACCGTTCTTCGCGATCCGCAGGAACGGCGTCCGCAGGCCGCGGCGAGACAGCAGTTCGTCCGCGGCCTCCAGGCTGAACAGATCGTCGTACGGCGCCGGCAGGTCCGGACCGTGTGACAGCAGCGCGCGCTTCCCCCAGTAGGAGCGCGCGAACTCGTCCAGCTCACCTGCTACGCAGCGCCGGAGAGCCGGGCGCTCGTCCGGCAGCGGCCCGGCCCCCGGCACCGTCCTCACCAACTTCCGGAGCTCCCGCTGGCCCCACCGTCGGCGCCACCGTCCGCCCCGCCGTCGGTCGCACCCGGGTCGGCGCCGCCGTCAGCAGGTCCTTCCGAGCCGCCCCCGGCACCGCCATCGGCACCGCCATCGGCACCGCCGTCGGCACCTCCGTCGGCACCTCCGTCGGCGCCGCCGTCGCCGACACCGGGCGAGGCGCCACCGTCCGCGGGCCCTTCACCGCCGGCTCCCCCGTCGGCACCGCCATCGGTGCCACCTGGAGTCGCCCCACCGTCCGCAGGCCCCTCACCGGACCCGTAACCACCGGCCCCGCCGTCCGCACCACCATCGGTCGTGCCCTGGCTGGCGCCGCCGTCCGCGGGCCCTTCACTGCCAGAGCTGCCAGAGCCGGACGAGCCCCCGTACTCGTCGGCGCCGCCGTCGGCCCCGCCGTCCGTCGCACCCGCGGTCGCGCCGCCGTCCGCCAGGCCTTCTTCGCCGTCGGACGAGGTCGTCATGTCGTCGTTGTTCAGACTCATCGTGCTGCTCCCATCGCAGTTGGCCGCGAGTGCCGGACCGTGAGCAGGCACTCTGCGACCATCCTGTGCGCAAATGGGAGACGTACTAAACCCCGCCCGGGTTACAGCGGCCACTCGGTTCCACGGCGATGGCCGCACAGGTCGTGCCACACCTTCACGAACGCGTCGGTGATCTCCTCCGGCCGTACGGCGATCCGCAGCCAGTCGGTCCCGAGTCCGGGGAACGTGTCCCCGCGCCGGACCGCGTATCCCCGCTCCCGCAAGGCATTCCGCAGTACGTCGGCCCCCTCGACCTGCACGAGCACGAACGGGCCCCGCGCGACGCCGTACGTCGCGACGGAATCCCCCAATGCGTCCAGCAGATAGGCACGATCCCGGTCCAAGTCAGCCGCCGCGTGGGCAGCCTCGACGACCGCGTGCTCGTTGCTGCAGGCAATCGCCGCGGCCAGCGCAGGAGTGGACACCGGCCAGTGCGGCTGTACGGCGGCCAACTGCTCGATCAGCCCCGGCGCGGCCAGCACGTACCCGACCCGCAACCCCGCGAGCCCCCACGTCTTGGTCAGGCTGCGGATCACGACCAGCCCCGGAATCGACGCGCCGGCGAGCGACTCCGGCTCACCGGGTACGGCGTCCATGAACGCCTCGTCGACCACCAGGACCCGACCGGGTCGAGCCAACTCACGCAGGTCGTCGGCCCGATGCAGCACAGACGTCGGATTGGTCGGGTTGCCGATGACAACGAGGTCGGCATCGTCGGGTACGGCGCCTGGATCGAGCACGAACCCGTCCTCCGGCCGCAGGATCACCCGGTCCACCAGATGCCCGGCCGACCGCAGCGCCGCCTCCGGTTCGGTGAACTGCGGATGTACGACGACCGCATGCCGCGGCCGGAACGCCCGCGCGACCAGCACGAACGCCTCCGCGGCCCCAGCCGTCAGCAGCACCCGATCCGGCGTCACCCGATGCCGCGCGGCGACCGCTGCCAGCGCCGCCTCCTGCCGCGGGTACGACGCCAGGTCGCTCAGACTGCCCGCGATCTGCTCGACCAACCAGCCCGGCGGCGTCCCCACCCGGACGTTGACCGCCAGGTCGACCAGCCCACCGCCGACCTCGAGATCGCCGTGATGTTCCAGATCAAACCCATCGGCCACCCCAGGAGGCTAACCGCTCGGACCCGGTCCCGGGCTGTGAGTCCACTCACCGAGGCTGCACGGTGTACCGCCGGTTCTGCAGCGACGGGTTCCGGTGCCGCACCTCGGAGAGGCGGTCGGCGGAGACCGAGGCAAAGGCGTGTCCGTCCGCCTCCCCGGCCGAGGCGACCACCACCCCTTGTGGGTCGATGACCTGGCTGAGGCCGCAGTACTTCTTCCCGTTCTGCGCAGCGGCCGCCACATAGCAGGTGTTCTCCAGAGCCCGCGCGGTCAGCAGAGTGGTCCAGTGGTGCTCCTTCAGCGGCCCGCGAACCCAGGCCGCCGGTACGACGAGCACCTGAGCGCCGGCGTCCACCAGAGCACGCGACAACTCCGGGAAGCGCAGGTCGTAACACGTCATCAGCCCGAACGACAGCCCGCCGATCGAGACCACGACCGGCGCGACATCACCCGGTGTCAACTGGTCCGACTCCTTGTAGCCGAAGGCGTCGTACAGATGGATCTTCCGGTAGGCGCCCAGCAGCGAGCCGTCCGCGCCGACAGCCAGCAAGGTGTTGTACGGGCGGTCCTGGTCGCAGCTGCGCTCGAACATGCCCGCCACGATCGCCACCCCGTGCTCGACCGCGCTCTTGCGCAGCGTGGCGACGAACTCGCCGTCCAGCGCCTCGGCCGCCTCCGCCACCGACCCGCCCTCGACGGCGAAGTCGGACATGATCGCTTCCGGCAGTACGACGAGGTCCGGTTGCTCGCGTACGGCGTCGGCGACGACTCTGGTCACCAGCTCACGGTTGGCGGCCTTGTCGTAGCTGCTGGCGGTCTGCACGACGGCGATCTTCATGAGTCCATGGTGCCCGAAAGCGCAGATGGGGAAGACTGCGTGGCGTGGAGTACGACGCGCTGATTCTGGCCGGGGGTGGTTCGACCCGGTTCGGTGGAGTGGACAAGGCCATGCTGGTGCTCGACGGCGTCACGCTGCTCGACCGGGTGCTGACGGCAACGGCGGATGCAGCTGCGACCGTCGTGGTCGGCCCGGAGCGCACGACGTGCCGCCCGGTCGCGTGGACCGTCGAGGATCCACCCTCGGGCGGACCGCTGGCAGGCATCGCAGCCGGCCTGGCCCACGGCACCGCTCCGGTGGTCGTCGTCCTCAGCTGCGACCTCCCGTGGCTGACGAACGACGACATCACCACCCTGCTCAACGGCCTCGGCGACCACGACGGCCACGGCCTGCAGGACCCGGACGGCCACGAACAACACCTCGCCACGGCGTACCGCCGTACCAAACTCACCCAAGCGATCAACCAGGCCGGCGATCCCCACAACAGATCAGTACGCCGTACCCTCGCCCCCCTCGACCTCACCTGGTCCACCCCCACCCGAGGCGCCCGCGACGTCGACACCTGGTCAGACCTTGACGACTGAAGCCATCGCCACAGCCTTCCCAGGCAGCGAGATCATCCCGCGAACCGGTGGCCAACAGAACACCGTCTTCGAGGTGCGACGCCCAGGCACCACCCCGGTCATCGTCAAGGCCTACACCCCCGACCTGGCCTGGAAACAAGCCAAGGAGATCCACGTGTACGGACTGCTCGCCGGCCTTGGCGACCAAGTTCCCCACGTGCTCCAGGTCGAGGACGGCTTCACCGTGTTCTCCAAGTTGCCCGGCGTACCGCTGTCCGAGACGGATCCGCCCGACTGGCGAGCGACGTACGAACAACTCGGTCGGCTGCTGGCCGCGATCCATCGCATCGAGCAACCGGCGTACGGCTACCTGACCGACCGGATCATCGACCCCCTACCCGACAACACGCAGTACATGCGCCGTCAGTTCGCCAACAAACTCAAAGAATTCACCGGCGACCGCACACTGCATAACAAGATCCAGCAGTACGCCGACGCACACGACGTACTGCCCGGCACGCCGCCAGCCCTGTGTCACAACGACTTTCACGAGGGCAACGTGCTGGTGGATCCGGAGACCTGGCGCATCACCGGCTTCATCGACGTCGAGAACGCGATCGCTGCCGACCCCCTGATGGACCTCGCCAAGACCATGTCCTATTCCATCCGCGGCGACACCGGGAAACTCGACGGCCTGCTCGACGGGTACGGCGACCTGCCGCCGGACTGGTGTGCTCGCACGACGTTCTACCGGCTCTACCATTCGCTTGAGCTATGGGACTGGTTCGCTTCGATAGGCGCCACGATTCACCTGGACGGTATCGCGCGAGACATGGCCGAGATCGTCGAGAGCTAGCGGGTACCGTGTGCTGCATGCGAGCTGTCGTGTGTGAGGGTGCCGGCGGGATCGACGTTCTGACGATCGGTGAGATCGAGGATCCGAAGCCGGCTGTCGACGAGGTCGTCATCGACGTGGTCGCCGCGGGTGTGAACCGGGCCGACCTGCTCCAGCGGCAGGGCCACTACCCACCACCGCCGGGCGCACCCGGGACGATCGGGCTCGAGGTGTCCGGCACCATCTCCGCGGTCGGCGCGGAGGTCGAGGGCTGGTCGGTCGGCGACGAGTGCTGCGCGCTGCTCGCCGGTGGCGGGTACGCCGAGAAGGTCGTCGTACCGGCGCCGCAGGTGATGCCGGTGCCGGACGGGCTCGACCTGGTCAGCGCGGCCGCGCTGCCCGAGGTGGTCGCGACGGTGTGGTCGAACGTGTTCATGACCGCGCACCTGAAGGCGGGCGAGACGCTGCTCGTCCATGGTGGCGCGTCCGGGATCGGGACGATGGCGATCCAGCTAGCGGTCGCGCACGGAGCCCGCGTGCTGTGCACGGTCGGCAGCACGGACAAGATGGAGTTCTGCACCCGGCTCGGCGCCGAGGTCGCGATCAACTACAAGGAAGCCGAGTGGGCGTCGGTGGTGAACGAGGCGACCGGCAAGGCCGGAGCGGACGTCATCCTCGACATCATCGGCGCGAAGTACCTGGCCGACAACGTGAAGTCCCTCGCGTACGACGGCCGGCTGGTCGTGATCGGCTTGCAGGGCGGCGTGAAGGGCGAGCTCGACCTCGGCCGGCTGATGTCCCGCCGCGGCTCGATCACCGGCACCGGGCTGCGCGCCCGCTCGGTCGAGGACAAGGGCCGGATCCTCGCCGAGGTGGTCGGCCACGTCTGGCCGCTGGTCGCGGAGAAGAAGGTGCGGCCGATCGTCCACACCACCTTCCCCCTCGACCAGGTCGCCCGCGCCCACGAGACCCTCGAGCAGTCCACCCAGATCGGCAAGGTTCTGCTAACCCTCTGAGGCCGGCAGGTTGGCGGCCAGCCAGTCCGGGTCCGGCGCGACCAGCTGGATGACGTCGATCCAGGTGCCCTCGGGGTCGCGGACGAAGAAGTGCCGCTGCCCGAACACCTCGGTGACCACCTCGGTCTCGAGCTTCACGCCCGCCTCGGTCAAGGACTGGGCGACCTTGTCGGCGTCCTCGACGACGAAGCCGAACAGGTTCGTGCTCTCGGTCAGCTTGTTGACGGCGGCCGGCACGGTCTCGTGCCCGCGCTGACAGATCGCGAGCTCCCAGTCCGCCTCGCCGCGACGGACCGTCACGAACCAGCCGAGGTCGATAGCGATCTGCAGGTCGAAGTGCTGCTGGTAGAAGGCGGCGACCTCCGCCGGTCGGTCGGTGACCACGGTCGCGCCGAATGCCGCGGGTTGCATACGTTCTCCTGACTACTACAGCTGTCGTTGTTGTGTACGACAGTTGTAGTGGAACTCTGCTAGCCTTGTCAACATGCCGAGGAACCCCGAACGCCGTACCCAACTCGCCGACGCCGGCCTCGCCGTCCTCGCGGACGCCGGCGCCCGCGGCCTGACGCACCGCGCCGTCGACGCAGCAGCCGGACTCCCCGCCGGTACGGCGTCCAACTACTTCCGCACCCGCGACGCGCTCCTCGGCGCGCTCGGCGAGCGCATCTTCGAGCGACTCGCGCCCGACGAGGCCGTGCTCGAACCGTTGGCCAAGCGCGAGCCGGGGATCGACCTGATGGTCGACTACGTCCGCTACATCGTCGAGCGGCTGCTCGGCCGGCCCGAGCTTTCCCTGGCCCTGCTGGAGCTCCGGCTCGAGGCCGCCCGCCGGCCCGGCCTGCACGAAATCCTGTCCCGGACCCTCCGGCAGGGCTTCGACGCCGACGTCGCCTTCAACTCCAACGCCGGCCTCCCCGGCGGCGCCGAGGAGATCCGCCTGCTGCACTTCGCGATCGACGGCCTGGTCCTGGACCAACTCACCCCCGGCACCGGCCGCCCATACGACGTCGACGCAACCACCGACCGCCTCGTCCGACGCCTCGTCGGCGCCGACTAACCCCCTGGCTGCCCACGCAGTTCGGGGGTTGCCCACCGAAATTCCGAGGGGGCTACCCTCGTGCTCGATGGGCAAGCGTTGACCTGCGCATACTCGGTATGCATACTCAGTATCCATGTCGATCAAGCATGGACTGCTGGCCCTGCTGCGTCAGGATCCGAAGTACGGCTACCAGTTGCGCGGTGAGTTCGAGGCCGCGACCGGCGCCACCTGGCCGCTGAACATCGGGCAGGTCTACACCACGCTCACCCGCCTGGAGCGGGACGGACTGGTCCGGGCCGCGTCGTCGGAGGGTGACGGCCGGTCGATGTACGAGATCACCGCGGCCGGCCGGGCCGAGCTGGCCGGCTGGTTCGACACCCCGGTCACCCGCGAGTCCCGGCCGCGCGACGAGCTGGCGATCAAGCTCGCGCTGGCCCTCGCCGTACCGGGTGTCGACGTGAGCGCCGTCGTCCAGCGGCAGCGGATGGCGGCCATGCAGTCGCTGCAGGAGCTGACCAAGCTGAAGCGCGGCAGCCGGGACAGCGAGATCTCCTGGCAGCTCGTCCTGGAGTCGATGATCTTCGCGGCCGAGGCAGAGATCCGCTGGCTCGATCACTGCGAAGCCATGCTCTTACGCCACCGCGGCAAACCGTCCACAGGTTCGAAGGCCGCCGTACCAGCGCCGGAGCAGGAGGCGAAGCGATGATCCTCGACATCCGCAACCTGACCAGGACCCACTGGCAAGGCGAGCAGGCCGTGCACGCGCTGCGAAACGTCGACCTGTCGGTCGAACCCGGTGAGCTCGTCGCTGTCATGGGCCCGTCGGGCTCGGGCAAGTCCACCCTGCTCACGTGTGCCGGTGGACTCGACCGTCCGACCGCAGGAGAAGTACTTGTCGACGGCAACAGTCTCACCACGCTGAGCCCGAACGCGGTGGCTGCTTTGCGCCGGCGCAGGATCGGCTACGTCTTCCAGGACTTCAACCTGATCCCGGCCTTGACCGCGGCCGAGAACGTCGCGCTGCCGCTCGAGCTGGACGGCGCCCGGACCCGGGTTGCCCGCAAGTACGCCGAAGAAGCCCTGACGGAGGTGGCCATCGGTGATCTCGCCGACCGATTCCCCGAGGACATGTCTGGTGGCCAGCGGCAACGAGTCGCGATCGCCCGCGCAATCGTCGGCGAGCGCCGCCTCCTCCTCGCCGACGAACCCACCGGCGCTCTCGATTCCGACACCGGCGAAGCGGTTCTCCAGCTGCTGCGGGACCGCTGCGACCAGCACGGCATCGCCGGTGTGCTCGTCACCCACGACGCCAGGCACGCTGCCTGGGCCGATCGCGTCGTCTACCTGCGCGATGGTGTCCTGGTAGGCCAGTCCGGTCCCCTCCCTGAGGCCGACGCCCTGCTGCAGGAGAGCCGCTGATGGGAGGCTGGGGGCCGCCGCTCCGGATCGCCCGGCGCACCACCAGGAGATCGTTGGGCCGGACGTTCCTGGTCGCTGCACTGATCGGCCTGCCGGTTCTCGCCGCGACCTGGATGGGAGTCGTGCTGAAGACCAGCTCTCCGTCTGGGGAGGCGCTGGCCAGGCTGAGCATCGGCCAGGCGGACGCGAGCGTCACCGTCTCGCAGTACGGCCGGTTCGCGCCGATGGACATGCCGCACGTGCTCGGGTCGTCGGAACCGGCGCCCGCCGAGGGCGCCGAGAAGCCGGTCCGGGTGCCGGCGACCTTCGACCCGCGGCCGTTGCTGCCAGTCGGCAGCGTGCTGGCGCGGATGCTCGTCGAGGCCGGCACCGTCGACATCCAGGGACCGTCGACGACCAGCGCGGTCAGCGTCGTGACCGGTGATGCGAGCAGCCCGCTCGCGAGGGACCTGACCCGGCTCGACGAAGGGCGTCTCCCCGCGTCGCCGTCGGAGGTCGCGATCTCGCCGTCGCTGGCGAAATACCTCGGCATCAGCGAACTCGACGGTGCGACGGTGCGTAGCGCGGAAGGAGCGTCGTACCAGGTCGTCGGGATCGTTCGGCCGACGAACCGGCCGCACGCGCGGACTGTTCTGGCGACGCCCGGCACGCCGTTGATCACGGTCGACCCGACGTCTTCCGTCCAGTACCTGGTCGACCTTCCCGACGCGGTCGACGCAACCAGCCTGGCCGCACCGCTCCGCAACACCGGCCTGTTCCTGTTGCCGCGGGCAAATATCTTGAACCCGCCGCCGGAGATGTATGGCGGCGGATCGGGCGACATCGGCCCGTACGCCGCGATGGCGCTGGCGATCGGACTCGGCGTGTTGGAGATCGTGCTGCTCGCCGGGACCGCGTTCGCGGTCGGCGCCCGGCGGCAGACCCGCGAGCTCGGCCTGGTGATGGCGACCGGCGGTACGGCGCGCGACGTACGGCGGATCGTCCTGCTGCAAGGCCTGTTCGCCGGTGTGGTCGGAGTGACCGCGGGCGTGCTGCTGGCGGCCGTCGTACTGGTCGCCGGGAAGCCTTGGTGGGAACGGATGAACTCGACGCTGTTCCTCTCCTGGCAGATCCCGTGGGTCAGCGTGATCGTGATCGCGCTGCTCGGCGTGCTCGCCGGTCTTGCCGCTGCCGTCGTCCCGGCGGTGACCGCTGGCCGGCAGGCTCCGCTGGCCGCGTTGGCCGGACGGTTCGCCGCGACCGTCGGTACGGCGGAGATCCGCAAGCCTGCTGTGGTGATGGTGATCGCGGGTGTCGCATCGGTGCTGATAGGCAGCACGATGCTCGCGTCGGCGCTCGCCGAGGCGAGGCGGACGTTGCCGTCGGATGCCGACTACCAGGCGACGGTGACGCCAACCGGCCCGATTGCCCTTGTTTTACTGGGGATCACAGCGGTCATCGCAGGGTTGGTCTGGATGCTCCCCAACCTGGTCGGCAAGCTCGCGGGCCTCGCCGGCCGCCTGCCGTTGAGCGGCCGGTTGGCGCTGCGCGACGCAGCCCGGCACCGCCACCGCACCGGACCGGCCACCGCGGCGATCATGATGGCCGTCGCCAGTACGGCGGCGGTCGCCTTCGCCGCATCGAACGCGATCGCCGCGGAGACGAAGGACTACACGCCGGAGGGACGGTCGGGTAACGCGACGGTCCAGTTCGACACCGGGGGATCTGGTTCGGTGCCCTACTCGACCGCCACCGAGCAGCGGATCGCGTCGCTGCTGCCGACCGAGCAGACCTTCCGCGTCGGCACCGTCACCGCACCGGGGGTCAAGCCGATCGGCGAGTACGTGCCGACGATCATCGCCCGCGCGCCGGAGACGGCCGTCGGCGAGGCCGGATTCAGTCTGCTCGTGGTCGATCCGGCGTACGTCGCGAAGTTCGCCGGCCTCGAGCGCGCGGCCGCAGAGCTGCGTGCGGGCCGGATCCTGCTGCCCAGGTCCGACCTGACCACCAAGGACACCGTCGAGCTGATCAGCGACACCCCGACCAGCAGCAAGCGGGTCGCCCGCCACCCGGCTGTCTACGCCGGCGGCGTACCCGCGATTCGGCTGCTGCGGGCCAACGCGCTGATCAGCCCGGATGCGGCCGCCAAACTCGGCACCATCAACACGATCAGCGTCGAGTACGAGCTGAGCCGTACGCCGACCGACGACGAGCTGGCCGCGGCGCATCGGCTGCTCGGACGCGACGACCTGCTGACCATCGAGCAGGGGTACCAGAGTCCCGCACGCAAGTTCCTGATCGGCATCCTGACGGCGGCGACCGTGGTCACGCTGCTCGGCGTGGCGATCTCGGTGTCGCTGTCTGCCGCCGAAGGCCGGGCCGACCTCGCGACGCTCGCCGCGATCGGTGCGCAACCGCGCCGGCGCAGGAACCTGGCGGCCGCACAGGCGTGGGTGCTGGGACAACTCGGGTGTGTGCTGGGTGTCGGTGTCGGCGCGTTGTACGGCTACACAGCGCACGCGGCCTTCGGATCACCGCACTTCGTGGTGCCGTGGCTGGAGATCGGCGGCATCGTGGTCGCCGTACCGCTGTTTGCCGGGCTGCTCGCCTGGCTGCTGACGCGGTCGCGGCTACCGATGGTCAGCCGCATCGACTAGCGCGAGCTCGGGGTAGGCGACCGGGTACGGCGGTGTGCTCGTGACTCTCCACTGGCCGCAGGCACACCGCTGGTAGACGACCAGGCCTTCGCTGACTTGATGGGAGGACGCCACCGTCCAGCGATGGCGGTGGGCTTCGCGTCTGGCTGTCATGGATCCATCGTGATGTAATGCCATTATGCACCTCAACCCTTACGGGGCCGACGCGGTCCTGCTGGCCGTCAACCTGGTCACGCGACCGGCGAACACGCCCGAGGAGTTGGCCGAGCGCTGCGAGGAGAGCGGTGTCGAGAGCCGACTGGTGCGGGAGCGCCGCGTGACGGCTGCGGACCTGGCCGCCGTACGGGTTGCGCTGGACGAGTGGCTCGAAGTGGTCGACGCCAAGGACGAGCGGTCCCGCGTCGACCTGATCAACGCGATGCTGGCCAAGTACACCGAGCATCCGCGGCTGACCAACCACGCCGGCGACGGCTGGCACGTGCACTACCGGCCGGACAAGGTCCCGGTCGGGCGACTGGTCGCGACCCTGATCAGCACCGGTACGGCGTTGCACCTCGCGGGCCGCGGCATCAGCCGGCTCGGCCGGTGCGCGACCGACGGCTGCGGCAACGTCTACGCCGACCTGTCCCGCACCGGCCGGCAGCGCTACTGCAGCCCCGCCTGCGCCAACCGGGACGCAGTACGGCGGCACCGCGCTCGCTCCACGTAGTCGCGTCGAGTTTGTCCACAGCCCGCCCGCGAACCCCGAAAAGGGGAGCCTAGGATGGGCAGATGACCGAGAGCAGCAGCGAGGGCCAGGAAGTTCCGATGGCCGGGGCGCGGACCGAGGACGGCAAGGTGCTGATCGTCGGGCCGGACGGCATGGCCGTCGAGGGGCCGCCGCGCTCCGACAGCGACCACGACGAGCAGGACGAGCCCCGGTCGGTGACCGAGCTCGTCGAGCAGCCGGCCAAGGTGATGCGGGTCGCGAACATGATCCGGCAGCTCCTCGAGGAGGTGAAGTCGGCACCGCTCGACGAAGCCTCCCGGCAGCGCCTGAAGTCGATCCACGAGGTCTCCATCAAGGAGCTCGAGAGCGGCCTGGCGCCGGAGCTGGTGGACGAGCTGGAACGGCTCAGCCTCGACTTCACCGACGACACCGTGCCGACCGAGGCCGAGCTGCGGATCGCGCAGGCCCAGCTGGTCGGCTGGCTGGAGGGCCTGTTCCACGGCATCCAGACGGCGCTGTTCGCCCAGCAGATGGCGGCCCGCCAGCAACTGGAAGGCATGCGCCGCGCGCTCCCCGGCGGCCAGCAGATGCACGGCGAGGAAGCCGCCGGCTTCCCCGGCGCGCCGCGGGCCAACAACACCGACGGCCCGGGCAGCGGCGGGATGTATCTGTAACGCCTTAATTCAAAGGCTGAAACAACTCTTCGAGGACGGCGGCGACGCCGTCCTCGTCGTTTGTGGGGCACACTTCGTCAACCACGGCAAGGACTTCGGCGTGCGCGTTCGCCACGCCGTACGACGTACCGGCCCAGGCGAGCATCGGCAGGTCGTTGATCGAGTCACCGAAAGCGATCGAATCGTTAGCCGCAATCCCTTGCGATGCAGCGAAATCGGCCAGCATGGCCGCCTTCGACACGCCACTGGCGGAGATCTCCACCAGGCTGGTGCCGCCGCTGTGGCTGGCCGTGACCCGCCCGGCCACCAAGGGATTGATGCGCGCGAGCAACTCGTCGGAATGAAAGCTCGGGTGCCGGACGAGCAGCTTCGCGGCCGGTTCGGACAGCAGGACGTCGATGGCGGCGACCAGCGTGTCGTCGGGCTTCGGCCAGCGGTTCAGGTACTGCGGCTCCTGTCCGTAGCGGTTGGAGCGCTCGATTGCGAACTCCACTTCGGGAATCTCGGCGCGGATCGCCTGCGCGACCTCGAGCGCGACCGCCGGGTCGATCATCCGGGTCCGGATCGGCTGCCGGCGGACGACGTCGTACAAAATAGCGCCGTTGGCAACGATCGCGACCCCGTGCTCGCCGACCAGGTCGGCCAGGTCGTGCAGCCAGCGAGGTGGACGGGCGGTGACCATCACGAAAACACTTCCCGCGTGCTGCGCCGCGAGCACAGCCGAACGAGTGCGATCGGAGATCGTTCCGTCGCTGCGTACTAAGGTTCCGTCAAGATCGGTGGCGATCAGACGGGGCGGGCGCGGGTCGTCGGGTGCCGTCACCAGGCCACCGTATCCGGCCGGGTGAGGAATGCTCATTACCCCTCCCAGCACGTCCGGCGCAAGCGATCAGACGGCGGTTTCAGACGTTTCTGACCAATCTGATTGAGCCTTGAACAACGTCACCAGACCGTTACGGCAGGATGCTGCAAAGGCAGCAAGTTCCCCTGCGCAGCACGGTTTACGCATGATTTCATGCGGTGGTCTGGCGGGGAACCGGGGGCGACGCGACCGCGTCGTAAGCCTGTTCTGGATCAGCGCGACTGATGCAGCCCCACCCTGGAAGCACACACAAACGTCGAAAAACTGTTGTGGAATTGGCTGCAACCAAAACCACAGGAGCGGCGTCAACAGTTATGGATCGGTGCGTCCCGTTCGGGACGACACGGTGGGTCGGCAACAGTTCGTCGGTCCATCAGCTAGTGGATCCGCGTGGCCGAACGACGTTCATCGTTCGTTCATTCGGGTCCTGATACTTGGGGAGCCACATGACCGTCAACAGCGCCAATCTAGCGGGATCAGGGGGCAGCAGTTCCCGAGCCGCTGTCGACACATCTTCCACCACGGAAGGGGCAATGACCGGCTGCATCGCCCGGTCGGACATTTTCCAGCACCGGCTGATGGAAGAGCCGCCGCCCGCCTCCGCCACCCGGCGGACCCGCGAGCGGTACGAGCAGCTCGTCCGGGAGGCGAAGGCCCTGTGCGCTTCGTGTCCGCTGTTCACCGACTGCCTGTACAGCGCGGTCGCCGAGCACGACGTGAGCGGCTTCGTCGCCGGAACCACTGCTGTACAACGGCGTTCGATGCGCAACCTGCTCGACGTCGAGGTGCAGGCCGACGACTTCGACCAGCTCGCCGGGGCCCGTGGGACCCGCCGGCCGGTCAGCCACGAAGAGGTGCTGCGGCTGCGGACCCAGTACCCGAACGACAGCCTGGAGTCGCTGGCCATGCGGCTCGGCTGCTCGCTCTCGACGGTGAAGCGGCACCTGCGTCGCGCCCGCCGCGGCCAGAGCCCGGCCGTCAAGACCCCGCGTCCGCGACCGGCCGTCAACGCCGTCCTGGACGCCTTCGACACGGTCGTCGACCAGCAACGCCAGCAGCGCCGGACCGGCAGCAGCCGAGTCGCCTGACCCGATACTCGGCCCGCCAGCGGACTATCGGACACCAACGGTATAGGCCCGGAAACCCTGTGAAAACAGGGATTCCGGGCCTTTCGGTTGCCCTGGACAACTGTCAAGCCTTTCGACGGCGACCGAAAGGGTTGGCGTCGCTGCCGGGGTGCGCTGAACTGGAACCGTGGGTCAGAACCAACGGTTGAGGACAGCGGCGACGCCGTCGTCCTGGACCGACTTGGTCACCTCGTCGGCGGCGGCCTTCACCTCGTCCGGCGCGGACCCCATGGCGATGCCGAGACCGGCGTACGTCAGCATCTCGATGTCGTTGCGTCCGTCACCGATCGCGACCAGGCCGGAGCGGTCCAGGTCGTACTGTGCGAGCGCGACCTTCAGGCCGGTCGACTTGTCCACGCCCTCCGGGGCGATGTCCAGCCATGCGGTCCAGCCGACGAAGTAGCTGACGCCGTGCAGGCCGAGGCGTTCCGCCAGGTGGACGAAGTCCGCCTCCGACTGCTCCGGGTCCCGGATGATCAACCGGGTCACGGGTTCCGGCGCGAGCTGGTCGTCGCTGACCACCCGGATCTGCGCGTCGTACCCGAGGTCGCCGTCCGGGAACGGCGCGGTGACCAGGTAGCTGCCGTCGTACTCCTCGACCGCCATCCGGGCGTTCGGCGCGTGCTTGCGCACCGACGCGATCACCGTGGTCGGGTCGAAGGTCCGCTCGTCCACCACCTGGCCGGCCGGGAACCGCATCGTCCGCGCACCGTTGCTACAGACAACCAACGCGCCGGCGGCCAGGCCGAGTCGCTCGGCGACCGGCCGGGTGGTCTGCCAGCCCCGCCCGGTGGCCAGGATCACCGGCACCTCGGCGGCGGTACGACGTACGGCGTCGACCACCGCCTCGGAGAGCAGCTCGTCGTGGTCCAGCAGGGTGCCATCGATGTCCAGGGCAACGGCCGTCGGCCGCGGGGTGTCCGTCATCTGCCGACCGGTTCGAGGACCTCACGACCACCGACGTACGGACGCAGTGCGGCCGGCACCCGGACCGAGCCGTCGGCCAGCTGGTGCGTCTCCAGGATGGCGACGATCCAGCGGGTGGTGGCCAGCGTCCCGTTCAGCGTCGCGACCGGCCGGGTCTTGCCGTCGGCGTCGCGGTGCCGGATGTTCAGCCGGCGGGCCTGGAAGTCGGTGCAGTTCGACGTCGAGGTCAGCTCCCGGTACCGGCCCTGCGTCGGCACCCACGCCTCGCAGTCGAACTTCCGGTACGCCGAGATGCCGAGGTCACCGGTCGCGGTGTCGATCACCCGGTAGGACAGCTCCATCTTGTCGAGCATCTCCTTCTCCCAGTTCAGCAGCCGCAGGTGCTCGGCGGCGGCGTCCTCCAGGCTGCAGTAGGAGAACATCTCGACCTTGTCGAACTGGTGGACGCGGATGATCCCGCGGGTGTCCTTCCCGTGCGACCCGGCCTCCTTGCGGTAGCAGGACGACCAGCCGGCGTACCGGACCGGGCCGTTGGACAGATCGAGGATCTCGTCCATGTGGTAGCCGGCCAGCGACACCTCCGACGTACCGACCAGGTAGAGGTCCGGGTCGGCGAGCCGGTAGACGTCGTCGTGCGCGGACAGGTAGCCGGTGCCGCCCATCACCTCGGGCTTGACCAGCGTCGGCGTGATCATCGGGGTGAAGCCGGCCTCGACCGCCTGCTGGATCGCCAGTTGGAGCATGCCCAGCTGCAGCAGCATGCCGGCGCCCTTGAGGAAGTAGAACCGCGAGCCGGAGATCTTCGCGCCGCGCTCCATGTCGATCGCGCCGAGCAGCTCGCCCAGCTCGAGGTGGTCGCGGGGCTCGAAGCCCTCGGCGGCGAAGTCGCGCGGCTTGCCGATCTCCTCGACCACGACGTAGTCGTCCTCGCCGCCGACCGGCGCCTCGTCGGACACCAGGTTCGGCAGCGCGCGGGCCAGGTCGTCGAACCGGCGCTCGGCGTCGTTCGCGTTGGCCTCGGTGGCCTTCACCTCGGCGGCCAGGGTCTTGGTCCGCTCCAGCAGGGCGGCCCGCTCGTCGCCCTTGGCCTGGGCGACCTGCTTGCCGAGCCCCTTCTGCTCGGCCCGCAGCGCCTCGAACGCGGAGATGGACGATCGACGCTCACTGTCGGCGACCAGGATCTGGTCGACCAGGTCCGTACTCTCGCCGCGCTTGGTCAGGGCCGCACGCACGACATCGGGGTTCTCACGGAGCAGTTTCGCGTCAATCACACGACGAGGGTATCGGGGCGTGTCAGAAGGGGCGAAGTCTATTCGGGATGATGTGGTTGACGCACTGTCACTCGAGGGGGCACCGAGCGGGTCATGAACCACCATCCACCCAGTCACGTCGGCCGTGCGTTCACGGTCGTGCTGGGTGCGCTGCCGTTCACCGTGCTCACCCTCCTGGTCGCCAACCACTGGGCACCGCTGGAGCGCTGGGACCAGTCCGTCGCCGACCGCGCCGCGGAGTACGGCGCCACCCACCCGAACACGGTGGACTTCTGGCACGTGATCGGTGACGTATTCCTGCCCTGGGCGATGCGGGCGGTGATCGTGGTCGTCGCGGTGTACCTCTGGCACCGGCGGGCCCGGCTGCTGACGATCTGGCTGCTCGTCTCGGCCGCGACCGAGCTCGTCCTGGTGCACACGGTCAAGCACCTCTTCGACCGGCCCCGTCCGGCCCAGATGCTGGTGGAGACCGAGGGCTGGTCGTACGTCTCCGGCCACGCCGCCGCCGCGTTCGTGATGGCCGGCGCGCTGGGCGTCGTACTGCCGTCGGTCCGGGGGTGGCGGCGCCGGTTTCGGCTGCTGGTGATGCTGCCCACGATCGCGGTGGTGTGGATCGCCTCGGCCGACCGGGTCGCGCTCAACGTGCACTACGTGTCCGACGTGCTCGGCGGCTGGGCGCTCGGGCTGGCGATCCTGACCGCGACGTCGATCGGGTTCGGGCTCCGGCCCGGGCTGCGGCGGCGGCGGCGTCGTACCCCGACCGAGGACGACGGTACGACGATCCCGCCCAAGGCCGCCGTGATCGTGAACCCGATCAAGGTCGGCGACGGGGTCGCGTTCCGGCGGAAGGTGACCCGGGCGCTGGCGGTCCGCGGGTTCGACGACCCGCTGTGGCTGGAGACGCGCGAGGACGACGCCGGGAACGCGATGGCCAAGCGGGCGATCGAGCACGAGTCGGACCTGGTGCTGGTCGCCGGTGGCGACGGGACCGTGCGGGTGGTCTGCGCGGCGCTGGCGCACACCGGGATCCCGGTCGGCGTGATTCCGGCCGGCACCGGCAACCTGCTGGCCCGGAACCTGCACATCCCGCTCGACCTGGACGACGCGCTGGAGCGGATCCTGGAGGGCCGGGACCGGCGGATCGACCTGGTCAAGGTGCACGGCGACGAGCTGGACACCGACCGGTTCGCGGTGATGGCCGGGCTCGGGCTGGACGCGGCGATCATCTCCGACGCGCCGCCGCACCTGAAGCGGCAGATCGGCTGGACGGCGTACCTGGTGTCGGCGGCGAAGAACATCAACCACCCGTCGGTCCGGGTCCGGATCGAGCTCGACGAGGACGTGGTGCTGGAGCGCCGGGTGCGGACCGTGGTGGTCGGCAACGTCGGCATGCTGCAGGCCAACATCCCGCTGCTCCCGGACGCTCGGCCGGACGACGGGCTGCTCGACGTGGTGGTGATCGCGCCGCGGCGGGTGACCCAGTGGCCGATCGTGGTCTGGCGGCTGATGACGCGGACGAACCGGACCGACATGTACCTGGAGCGGTTCACCGGGCGGAAGGTGGAGATCACTGCGGCGGTCGACGTCCAGCGGCAGCTCGACGGCGACCCGATCGGGCCTGGGCGGTCACTGACCGCGGAGATCGAGGCCGGCGCGCTCGTGGCTCGGGTGCCGAAGCGCCGCTAGCCCGTCTGTGCCGAAGCGCCGTCAGCCCTCTACGGTCGGGCCGGCCTCTTTGCGGAGGGTCTCGATCGCCTCGTCCTCCTCGGGGGACAGCTTCGCATCGCTGGCGAACGCCTTGACCTCCTTGGCGTACGTGCGGGCGTCCGTCCGGCTGTTGATCGACGTCAGCACGACCCCGTCGCCGTTGTCGTCCAGGATCGCCATCGACCACGACAGCTTGCCGCCGGTGTCACCGAAAGCGTCGTACCGGACCACTGCCAGGTGCTGCAGCGTCTCGCGGAGCTCGCCGCGGGTCACCTCGAGGTCCTTGCCCAGCTTCTTCAGCTCGGACCGGACCGTGCCCGGCTTGCCTTCCGGCTGCTGGGGTTGCTGCTCAGGTTCGGGGCTGGGGGTTGCGGGCAGCTTGGCCGATTTGGCGGCCGCGGACTGCCCCCGCAACGCCTGAATGGCGAACACCAGGGCGAGGACCGCCACGAACAAGGCGGCGATCCCGAATGCACCGGCTAACGACGAAGACACGCACGGAAGCCTAAAGCATTCCTCGTCATAGCTGAGTATTCAGGTGATTGCGGAGAGTGTTCGCATGGTGATGCTTGGTGGACCAGACGACGAGGTGGTGTCAGGAGCAACGTAGATTCACGACGTGACACATTTGCCTGATCCAGGTCCACAACCGGGCGTCCACGACCTCGGATACGCGCGGCTCGACACCGACCGACTGGAGCGCACCGGCGATGCCGAGGTGGTCTACGGCGCCGGCAAGACACCTGTCCAGGTGGTGGAACTGTTGCGCACGCTGCACGCCACCCACCCGACGCACGCCGTACTGGCCACCCGCCTGAGCGTCGAGGCGCAGGAGGCCGTTGCCGCCGCCCTGCCGACCGCGGTCATCGATCCGGTCGGCCGTACGGCGGTGCTCGGTGAGCCGCCCGTGCTGCGCGGGACGGTCGCCGTGGTGGCGGCCGGCACGTCGGATGCGCCGGTCGCGGCGGAGGCGGCGACCACGGCTCGGGTCTTCGGGGCCGAGGTGGATGTGATCAACGATGTGGGCGTGGCGGGGCTGCACCGGGTGATGGGGGTCCGGGAGCGCCTGGACGCTGCGGACTGCTTGATCGTGGTCGCAGGCATGGAGGGGGCGCTGCCGAGTGTCATCGGCGGGCTGGTCGGGGTGCCGCTGGTCGCCGTACCGACGTCGGTCGGGTACGGCGCTTCGTTCGGCGGCGTCGCGGCGTTGCTCGGGATGCTCAACTCGTGCGCGCCGGGTGTGACCGTGGTGAACATCGACAACGGCTTCGGGGCCGGCGTCTTCGCGGCCCGCGTGGCGCGACGCTCGGCACCGCGTGAGACCAAGGAGAACCGGTGAGGATCGCCTGGATCGACTGCGCCGCCGGAGCCTCCGGTGACATGCTCCTGGGCGCCCTCCTGGACGCAGGCGCCGATCTGGCGGTGGTGAACTCCGCGGTGTCCGCCGTGGACTCGTCGTTGTCCGTCACCGTCGAGCAAACCTCCCGGCACCAGATAGCCGCCACCAAAGCCACCGTCCGCGTCGAAGGCACGCCGCACCCGGAAACCATCCCGGATGCCGGCCACGGCCACGGGCACTCCGCCGGTCACGGGCACGGACATGGGCACGCCGGACACGGCAACGAGCCGGGCGCAGCCGGGCACGCCGGAGCCTCGTCCGACCCCACCAATCCCACCGACACCGGCGACGCCGGGTCGAGCGAGGAGCGCCACTCCGAGCAGGCGGTTGGGCATGGGCATGCTCATGGTCCGACTCGGGCTTGGGCGGATGTGCGGGAGTTGCTGCAGCGGGCTGAGCTGGAGGAGGCGGTTCGGGCCAGGGCGCTGGATACGTTTGCTCGGTTGGCTCGGGCGGAGGCGTCTGCTCATGGGGTTGAGCCGGATGCGGTGCACTTTCATGAGGTGGGTGCGCTGGATGCGATCGCGGACATCGTGGGGGTCGCCGCGGCGTCCGCCTCACTCGGGTTGGAGCGGGTCGTGGTGTCGACGATCGCGCTCGGTGGTGGGCGGCAGGTTCGCGGTCAGCACGGAGGCATTCCGGTGCCCGGTCCCGCCGTACTGCATCTGCTGTCCGAGGCCGGCGCGCCGGTCGTCGGCGGCACCGCGCCGTACGAGATGACCACGCCGACCGGGGCCGCGCTGCTCGCCTCGCTGGCCGACGAGTTCGGGATGATGCCGCCGATGCGGATCACCCGGACCGGCGTCGGCGCCGGCGGCCGCGACCCGGTCGAGGTGCCGAACGTCGTCCGTGTCGTCGTCGGCGAGACCAGCGACCGCCCGGCCACCGAGCTCGTCTACGAGACCAACGTCGACGACCTCGACCCGCGGCTGTGGCCGCAGACGCTCGCCCGCCTGCTCGAGGCCGGGGCGGCCGACGCCTGGCTGACCCCGATCCTGATGAAGAAGGGCCGCCCGGCCCACACCCTCTCGGTCCTCGTCAGCAGCACGAACGCCGACGCGGTGCGCCGGGTGATCCTGACCGAGACCACGGCGATCGGCCTGCGCGAGTTCCCGATCAGCAAGCACGCCGCCGACCGCGAGTTCAGCACGGTCGAGGTCGACGGCCAGCAGATCAGCGTGAAGATCGCCCGGTACGACGGCCAGGTCGTCAACGTGCAGCCCGAGTACGACGACGTGGTGGCAGCCGCGGCCGAGCTCAAGCAACCGGTCAAGGCCGTCCTCGCCCGAGCGGTGGCCGCCGCGGAGCCGCTCTGGCGCTGAGCCCGACCGCCCGCGCTATCCCCGCCCGGTGTAGGGAGGAGCGAAGAACACCAGCAGCGCCAGGTCCTCGGTGATGTCGGTGAACCGATGCTCCTCCCCGGCCGGGACGAACAGCACGTCGCCCGGCTCGACCGGGGTGTTCTTGCCCGGCGTCACCAACGTCGCCCGGCCGGTCGTGACGACGTAGATCTCGTCCTCGCGATGCGGCAGCTGGTCGTCCACACCCCCGGCCGGGATCGAATACGTCCCGACCGTCATCGACTCGTTCCGCAGCTGTTCCACGTAGTCGTTCGGCTCGCCGCGCACGAAGTCGCCCGCCCCAACCAGTTTCTCCACCCGGCGAGACTAGTGTGCTTCGGCCTTCTCTGGCACGGCTTTCTGCCGGCGGCGGGGCCAGTCGTACGGCCACCACTGGGCGCCACCGCGCCGGGCCCACACGATGAGCCCGATCAGCACCGCCAACTCGATCGCCGGGCAGATCGTGTCGCGCAGGCGGGCGCTGAACCACTCCAGCGAGTCGGACAGGCTGGCCGCCACCTGGCGAGCGTTCGGATCTCGGCCAGGGACGTAGGCGATCGCGAGCATGGTCGTGCGTATGACCATCAGCCCGTCCACCTTCGACGCCGCCACTGCCGCCAGCGCGACCCAGGCGATCAGGTCGTACCAGGGCAGGGAGTACATCGCCGTCAGGATCCAGGCGATCGCGTAGATCGCGGTGTACCGGATCGCGGCCGGGGTCGGGTCGTCCGGATGCGTCTGCGGCACCAGCGACTTCGGGAACACCTGGGACAGCAGGATCGCGACGACGATCAGGCCGAGCCACGCGATGATCGCCAGGAACGTCCGCACCAGCGGCCCCGGCAGGAACAGGTCGAAGAAGCTCAGCAGCACCTTGTGCGGCGTGCCGGTCGAGATGAACGACGTCTGCGACCGGGCCTGCTGGAAGGCCTGCAGACCGACGAACGCGTACAGCCCGCCCATCGCCAGCGCACCGCCGCCGCAGAAGATCGCAGCCTTCCGCCGGTCCTTGTGCAGCGCCCACAGCATCGCCACACCGACCAGCCCGATGGACAGCTTCGTACAGCCCGCGACGCCGATCAGGATGCCCGCCCAGAACACGTGCCGCCGGAACAGCCACAGCGCGAGCACCGCAAACATCACCGCGATCGCGTCGTTGTGCGCACCGGCCAGGACCGTCCAGAGGATCAACGGGTTGGCCAGCCCCAGCATCACCACGCGCCGCCGGTTCGGCAGGTTGTTGCCGACCAGCCTGAGCAGCACCAGCCCGGTGACGATCAGGCTGATCGCGACGGACAGCTGCAGCATCCAGACCGTCAGCTGCGCCGAGTCGCCGCCGATCAGCGACGAGAGCCACTGCACCCAGGTCGCGATCGGGCCGTAGACGCTCTTCGCGCCCTGCCACGGCCGCTCGGTCGCGGCGATCACCGGGTCGTACCCAAGCCGGATCGTGTCCGCCGGGGAGATCGTGTACGGGTCGCCGCCGAGTGACATGATCCGGCCGTACGCCGCGTAGATCAGCACGTCGCCGGACGCCATCGGCGGGACCAGCGTGATGGCCAGCGTCGTGCCGATGCCTAGGGCAACCAAGCGGTCGACGCGCGGGGCCCAGCCGTGCTTGAGCGCCTTGGTCGCGAGGTAGACGCCGTACCCGCCGAGCAGGATGGCGACGTAGATCATCATCGTGACGAGCCAGTCGTTCGGCTTGGAGTCGAACCAGTACGACGGCAGCCACGTGTGCCGGTTGGTCAGGGTCAGCACGACCACGGACGGGCCGAGCAGGCCGACGGCCACGATGAGCGCCGTACAGGCCAGGTAGAGCGCGACCGCGCGGCGACCGTACCGCTCTGCAAGCTTGGGGTCGGCGCTGGCGTCAGTTGTGTCGGTGCTCATCGCGAAGGCTTCCGCGGGATCAGACTGCGCAGCGACGGCCCTCCGGTCTCCGGCAGGGCGCTGCGCGCGGCGAGGGCACGACGGACGTGCAGGAACTGCCGGCCGCGGTGTAACTGGCCGCGCAGGTCGGTGCCGGTCGCCCGGTGCTTGACGTCGATCGGCACCTCGAGGATGCGGAAGCCCTTGCGGCCGAGATCGATGCTCAGCGCGGTCTCGACGCCGAACCCTGGGGCGAGCGGTACGGCGGCGTCGAAGGCGACCCGGGTCAGGCAGCGCTGACCGGACAGCGGCTGCTCCGGGGACCAGCCGGTCGCCTCCTCGATCCCGGCCCGCGCGAGCTTGACGACGAACCCGTGACCGCCGGCCTTTGAACCGTCCGGCCGCAGCTGCACCGGCAGCGTGCCGATCGTCATGTCCGCCTTGCCGGTCTGCACCGGCTCGATCAGCGGCGCGGCAGCGGTCGCGGAGTCGGTCAGGTCGGCGTCGAGGAACAGCAGGTGCCGCGCTCGCGCGCCGTCCCGCTCCGCGACCGCCGCCGCTCCGGTCTCCATCGCCGCCGCCTTCCCCCGGTTCCGCTCGTGCCGGGCCACGACCGCGCCGGCGCGCTCGGCGGCCTCCGCCGTACCGTCCGCGGAGCCGTCGTCGACGACCACGACCAGGTCCACCCCGATGATCTTGTGCACCGCGTCCACCGTGGCCGCAATCCGCTCCGCTTCGTCCTTCGCCGGGATCACGCAGGCGACGGCTCGCTCGAAGGGCTCGGAAGGCAGGTCATGACCGGACACAGCACCGCAGCCTAGTTCCTCCGCAGCCGATCGACCTCGTCAGTTCCGGGCGACTGTGGATATCTCGTTCTTTCGTACGACCTGTGGAAAACCCGGGAGGCCCGGTGGCCGATCAGGGCATCTTCTCTGGCGAGAGTCCGCAGCCGGGCCGGCCGGAGCTTGGCCATTCAGGCATATTGTCGGACAATCAGACAGATCGGAGCGGCATCCGGCGCGGAGGACGCGGCTGCCGTAGCGTGGTTGGGACGACCGGAGAAGGGACAGGCGGATGACCGAGACCCAGGAAGTCGGCAAGGCGTACGGCGTCGACAGTGAGGTCGGACCGCTGCGGACAGTGATGCTGCATCGGCCGGGCAACGAGCTCCGCCGGCTCACCCCGCGGAACAACGACAAGCTGCTCTTCGACGGCATCCCGTGGGTCGGCCGGGCGCAGGACGAGCACGACGCGTTCGCCCAGGCGCTGCGCGACCGCGACGTCGAGGTGCTCTACCTCGGCGAGCTGCTCACCGAGGCGCTCAGCGACCCCGAGGCGCGGTCGGTCGCGGTCACCGGGACCACTGAGGACCTCCGGCTCGGCGACACCCTGCGCGACTACCTTCGCTCGGCCTTGAGCGACCTCGATCCGGCCCGCCTGGCCGAGGCGCTGATGGCCGGCGTCCGGAACGACGAGGTGCGCGCAGGTGGTCTAGTCACGTCGCTGCTGGAGCATGAGGATTTCCTCATCGATCCGCTTCCCAACCTGCTCTTCACCCGGGACTCGAGTGTCTGGATCAGGGACTCGGTCGCGGTGACCTCGCTGGCGATGCCGGCCCGGGTCCGCGAGACCCAGCTGACCGAGCTGATCTACCGCTTCCATCCACGGTTCGCCGGCGCGGACAAGGTCTACGACCACCAGCTCGAACACGTCGAGGGCGGGGACGTTCTGGCCCTCGGTCCGGGCGTGCTGGCCGTTGGCGTCGGCGAGCGGACGACACCGGCCGGGGTGGAGCGGTTGGCGCGGCGTGTGTTCGCGAAGGGACTGGTGCACACGGTGCTCGCCGTACCGATTGCTCAGCAGCGCGCGACGATGCATCTCGACACCGTCTGCACGATGGTCGACGTCGACGCCGTACTGATGTATCCCAACATGGCCGAGGAGATGCGGGCGCACGCGGTCACCACGGACGGGGACCAGCTGCATGTCGCGGAGCCTGAGCCGTTCCTCGTTGCGGCGGCGAAGGCGCTGGGCATCGACACGCTCCGGCGGATCGACACTGGTCTAGACCCCGTCACCGCCGAACGGGAGCAGTGGGACGACGGGAACAACACTCTCGCGGTCGCGCCGCGGGTGTGTATCGCGTACGAGCGGACGGTCGAGACGAACGCGCGACTCGAGGAGTCTGGGATCGATGTCATCCGCATCTCCGGCTCGGAGCTGGGCTCCGGTCGAGGTGGTCCGCGCTGCATGTCCTGCCCGGTTCTGCGCGCCCCACTCGCGGCAGGCTGAGCGTGACCGGACGGGTACTGGACTGCCCCGGTAAGCCCAACGACACGCGGAGTGAAATCGGGGCTTGTGGCGGAAGACCAATCTGAGTACTCTTCATGCCTAGGCCCAGGCCCTGTTGCTCCCCCGTCAGCAGGACTTGGGCCGTCCACGTTACCCGGTAGCAGGCGCGCCCCCGCCTCCCGGCCTAGACCACAACGTTGCCCACCGCACCTAACCGAGTCGCGCCAGCACAAACCAACAGCACCCAGCCGCCCGATGCCCGACCGGGTGTTGCACAAGTCCCGGCTCCACGAAGGAGCCGCCCCGGCGCCGGTTCCTCGCCGTCCGCGGCGGGGTGACCTGCACGCGCCTTGGCGAGCCACCCAGCGCCAGTGCATCGCCATAGGCAGCAGGGTGACCGGCGCGCCTTCTAAGCCGCCCGACGCTGGTGCTTAGCCGTCGGCTGCGGGGTGACTGGCGGGCGCCTCACCGGCGGGGTCACCCCCGCGTGCCTCCCGCCCTCACCGGCACAAATCAGCAGCGCCCGGCCGCGCGATGCGCGACCGGGCGCCGCATGAGTTCCTGGCTCCATGAGGGAGCCGCCCTGTGCCGGTACTACACCGGCGGCGGGGTCACCGGCGCGCGCCTTGGGGAGCCACCCGGCGCCGGTTCTTCGCCGAAGGCGGCAGGGTGACCGGCGCGTGCCTTCTGCGTGCACCGGCGGGGTGACCGGGGCCTGCCTTCTGCCTTCGCTGGCGGGGTGGGCGGCGGGTGGCTTCTGCGTTTGCTGGCGGTTGGTGGGTGGGGTGGTCAGCGGATGGTTAGTTGGCGGCTGGAGAGGCCGGCTCGGGCGGCTCGTTGTTCAGTGGTGAGGGGGGCCTCGGTGGCCAGGGCCTTCTCGAGGGCTGCGGCGAAGTCGGCGGCGGGCTTCTCCACGTCGGCTGCCTCGGTGTCGGCGGGGAGCTCCCAGACGGGGGCCAGGACGCCCAGGGCGCGGAAGGAGCCGATGAGGCGGCTGCCTTCGGTCAGGGCGGAGGAGCCGGCGGCGTGCAGACGGGCCAGGGCGTCCAGCAGGGTGTCCTCGGTGTGCGGCATCACCCAGCGGAGGTAGCGGCGGTCGCCGATCTGCGTCCAGTACGCCGCATCCACCGACTCGAGCCGGACCGTCGGCGCCGCGGCGGCGTTCGCCCGCTCGAGGCCGGCGGCGACCTCACCGGTCGGGTCCTCGACGTTCTCGCCGATCCAGAAGTCGAAGCCCTCGTGCACCTTCACCTCGATCGGCTTCGAGGTGTCGATCAGGTCCTGCAGCCGCGGGCCGTCCTTCAGCAGGTCGCCCAGCTGGATCGGGTTGCCAGGCACGGTCTCCAGCGCGGCGGTGATCGCGTGCCCGAGGTCGCGGCTCGGGTCGCCGGACGACGCGTGCGTTTGCAGGCCGATCCAGATCGACTCGTCGTCGCGCACCAGGCCCGGCATCGCCATCGGTAGCAGCGTGACCAGGTTGACGACCTTGCCCGCGTGCTCGCCGGTCAGCACGACCTCCGCCGTACCGGACGGGACGATCTCGCGGAACGCGATCAGGTCACACTCGGACGGCAGGCCCTCGAACGGCCGCACCACGAACGTGTCCGCCGCCTGCGCCCGGTCCTTGCCGTGGCACTGCTTGAACCGCTTCCCCGACCCGCACGGGCAGGGCTCGCGCGGCCCGACATCGACCAGGTCGGCCGGATCCAGCGTGACGGTCGTCGTGTTCTTGGTGCGCTGCCGCGACTTCTTTCCCATACCCCGCAGTCTTGCAGCCCCGCACCCAAGACAGCCAACCCGCCGACCCGCACCGACGGGAAGGACCAGCCCGGAGGCGGGTCAGCCCGGAGGCGGGTCAGCCCGGAGGCGGGTCAGCTGGGGATGATCGCGTGGACGGTGCGGTGGCTGGTGGTGGTGCGGACGTCCCAGCTGGAGGTGAGTACGTCGACGATCGCCAGCCCGCGGCCGCCGATCGACTCGGGGTGGGCGTCGCTGATCCGCTGCGGCTCGGTGTCACCGCAGCCGTCGGTCACCTCGACGTGGATGCCGGCCTTGTCGATCCACCAGGCCGCGCGGACCTCACCGGCCGGCAGTGGCGGTGCGTAGCGGATCGCGTTCGAGAGCAGTTCGGACAGGACGAGCTGAGCGTCGTCACGGGCAGTTTCAGCGACCCGCAAACGCTTGAGGTAGGCGGCCAGACGGCGACGGGCATCCGCTACCGCGGACACTTCATGCGGCAGTACGACGTCCATGACGCTCACGTCGGCAGGCAAGGTCGCAGAGGACAAGCAGGGTCTCCTCATCATCGGAACAGCCATAAGCACATCTGCCCACGTTCCAGCCTGGGAAAACACCTGCGTGTATTCCGTTACATACCGCCGCGGAAGATCACACGTTTAGCCAAGAAACCGAGACGAAATCGACGGAATTGAACGTTGCAATAACGCCTTGCATTCATCCCGCTACCCAGCCATACCACCCCCGTTCTCACCCCGAGTGACCCATCCCACAGCCCATCCATGACACGGTCGCGGCAAAAGACGCAGCGGGTGTCACACACAGCAACCGGAGGCGCCGCCTACTACCGCGCGGTAAAGCCTGTCGGAGCGGTCTCGTAACGTGACAGGCTGTGCGCCGGATGTAGACCGCAGAGGAAGTGCCGACTTTCTGTTCGCGAGGAGCGACGAGTGCCACGTGGAGTTCCGGGCCGGCCGGTGAACGGTGGCGACGCCCGGCGGACGGCATGGTTCGGGGTGCTGACCAGCAAGGCGTGGTTCTACGGCGTCCTCGGCGTGGCCGCCACGCTAGCGTTCGTGGTCTTCCTGATCATGGGCTACGGCCTGTTCAGCAGTACGTCGGTCAACCTGGACAGATCGGGTCCGGCGTCGGAGTGGGCGGGCGCGCTGTTCACCGCGTTGAGCACGCTGGTGCTCGCCTACCAACTCCGCATCATCGGCCTGGCGGCCGAGCGCCGGCGGGCGCAGAACCTCGACCTCGTGCAACCGGTCGGGCGGCTGTCCGCGTGGGCCCGTAACTCCTCCCGGCCGGGCTGGCTCCTGACAGTAGCCGTGCGCAACGAAAGTGAGGAGCACCTGCTGGAACCCGTCGTACGGCTTGCGTGGCGGGGCCGGCCGTTGGACCGGAGCTGGTTGATCGGAGCCCCCGATGAGCAGGAAGATGTGAGCAACGGCGATGCGGACCTGTGCGTCCAACTCAGCAATGTCAAGATCAGCAGCGTGGACCAGCCGGTTCTGTTGATTCATGTCCCTGAGGAAGCGTGCGCGGAGATGGACGAGATCCCAGCGGGACTCACGGTCACTCTCCAGTGGGCAGAGCTCAGCCAGCCCGTCAGCGTGCCGCTGACATCAGCCCGATCGGGGTCGAGGAGCAGATGAGGTTGAGCCGTGGGGACGTGACTCTCGTCCTGCTCGCGGGTGGCTACAACAAGCGGTTGCGGCGCGACGAGCGTTCGCTGCCCAAGAGCCTGGTGCCGCTGACAGACGTCCCGCCCGTGATGGTCATGCTGGCCGACCAGTTCCTCGCCGACGGCGCGAAGGTGCTGGTGATCTGTGACGCGCCGGCGGCTGCGATGTTCCGGCTGATGTATCCCCAGTTCGACAAGTCGGTGCGGGTCGTCGAGGACGAGTTCGTCGGGACGGGCCAGGCGCTGCGGATGGCAGTCGAGGCCGCCCGGACGCGCTGGGTCGTGTGTGCGAACGCGGACACGATCGTGCCGGTCGACCTGAGCTCTTGGTACCAGTCGGTCGACCTCGTCGCGCCCGTTCACCAGTTGCTGGTGCCGGACAGCGTGCAGAACTCGGGCCTGATCGGTGTCGACGCACATTCGGGCGATGTCACGCACTGGGGCGAGACGATCGGCCGGGCTCCCGCGAGCTCGTTGCGGCACGCGTCGTCGACCGGCGTGTACCTCCTGCACCGGAACAGCTGGCTCAGCTGGCAGCACAGCAGCGGGGAGAGCCTGGAGCGCGAGATCCTGCCGCAAGCCGTCGAGCACGGACTCCTGCATGGGACGATCGCCGAGAGCCCGTGGCCGGTCTTCGACTACGGAACCATCGACCGGTTGCAGGAACTCCAGTCCAACGACTGGCTGCGCCACAGTCTGCTGGCAGCTGCCTGCCTGACTCCGAAAGGAACTCGGTGCACTCCGCCCAGCATCTACTCCGGACCCAGGGCTACTACCGACGACAGGCCGCGGTTGGCCCTGAGCGGTGCCGCGACCTGACGCAGGCCTTGGCGACAGCTGCCGGTCCGGTCCAGGCCGACGAGTCCGTCCGGTTGGAGGATCCGGCCGGTGAGGTGATCGCCGCCGTACTCGAGGAGCCCGGTCTGCGTGGTCTAGCAGCAGAGCTCCTGGGGCCGAGCTGGGTCCTGGTGACGAACCGGCACAACCATGCGGTGATCGATCACGGCGGAGGTTCGCGAGGTACGCGTATGCATCGCGACCTCCTGCACTGGAGCCGCAGCCCGATCACGCTGCTCCTGATGCTCGACTGTGCGCCAGACGATCCACAGGCCTGGCCCTCGCTGATTCCGGGATCGCACTTGTGGCCGACGTCCGAGCCGAGCAATGGCGGCGGGTACTGGCTGGACGAGGCGCCGGAGCCCGAGCTCGCCGGCCAAGCCGTCAAGGTTCCGATGAATCCGGGCGACGTACTGGTGATGGACGGGATGACCTATCACTCCGCCGGGCTCGGTTCGCCCGATCGGGCCCGGGTGATGGTGACGCTGTGCCTGCGCACGCCCGACGAGCTCACCGGTGAGGCAGGTCCGAACGAGCAGCTGGTCGCCGGTTCGATCCGGTACGAAGGGCAGCCGCGGTGGAGGCGCAATGGTTGAGGCATGGTGGAAGTTCCACGGCGACGACGACGACAAGCCGCCGGTAGTCGAGCTTCGGGACGCGCAATGGGACTTCTACGAGGACAGCGTGGTGCCGCGGCTGTTCCGCCTGCTCGACCACGAGCTGAGTGAGACCGTCGGCAGCCAGCTCAAGCAGCGGCTGCGCTACAGCGCCCGCTTCCGTCCCTCGCAGCTGCTCTACGCGTTCAGCCAGGACTGGGACATCCCCACGGAGTCGGTCGTCTGGGCGTCCGCCAGCCTCGAGCTGCTGTACCTGGGCCGGGTGATCCTCGACGACGTTGCGGATCAGCACGACCAGCGCTGGGGCCTTCCGTCGGTACGACGGGTGTTCGACGACGCGTCCGCCGTACAGATCGCCAACCTGTTGCAGCACACCGCGGTCCTGTGCGCGACCAACATCGACTCGCACACGACCGAGATTCCCGCGGCCGGTGTGATCGCCGAGTACGGGCGGCAGATCAACGCCGCGATGCTGGCAGAGCTGCAGTGGGGCAAGCAGACGATCCCGGAGGCGACGTACCGGTCCATCGCGTTGCGCAAGGGGTCGTCCGGGCAGCTGACCACCGACCTGCTCCGGCTGATCGCACCGGCCGAGTACGGCGATCAGCTCGGCAGGCTCGGGCCGGCGATCCGGAACCTCGACTACGCGGCCATGATCACGAACGACGTCACCGAGGCGAACCTGCGCCGGGGGCTGGAGGAGGTCCGGTTCCTCAGCGGTGAGGTGCGCGGCGAGATGTCCGAGATCCAGCTGAACCGGCCGACGATCTTCAGCGTCCTGCTCGCCACCGACGCCTTTCTCCGGCGCAATCCCGCGGTCGGGGACACGCTGCCCGACTTCACCACGATGGGCCTGCCGGAGATCTTCACCTACCTCGAGGAGACCGGGGCGATCCGCGACGCCGAGCGCCAGATCGCCGAGCTCGAGCACGACGCGATGCAGACCATCCCGGAGAACACCAAGGTGTACACGTTGCTGGCGAGGGCGCGGGCGACCAACCCCACCGACGAGCCACCTCAGGTGGAACCTTAGTCGTCAGGGACGCCTGCGTTTCGGCGGGAACGTGTAGGAGGGAAGGGGTGGCGTTGGGGGTTCGGCGAGGGTTCTGAGGGCGGCTTCGGGGCGGTCGGTGATGATGGCGTCGACGCCGATGTCGCGGCAGTGGCGGACGTCGGCATCAGCGTTGACGGTCCAGACGTGGACCTGGTGGCCGTGCTTGTGGGCGCGATCGACGTACTCCGGGTGTGCGGTGACGATCTCCAGGCTGGGGCCGGCGTAGGAGACGCCGGTGGGCAGGGAGCCGTCGCGGAAGCGGAGCGGGACGCGGTCCATCAGCAGGACGGTGCGGAGGCTGGGCGCCATCGTGCGCAGGCGGCGCAGGGACAGCCAGGAGAAGCTCATCACCCGGGCCGGCGACTCGGTGCCGACCCTCGGGTGCGCCCACCCGTAGCGGTCGAGGGCCTCGATCAGGCGACGCTCGACCAGTCCGGCGTACCGGGTCGGGTGCTTGGTCTCGATCGCCAGCTCGACCGGGCGGCCGGCGTCGCGGACCGTGGACAACAGCTCGTCGAGCGTGAGCACCTTCCGCATGTCCGGACTCGGCAGCTCGGCCTCGTCGTCGAGGTCGGCCCACGGGTTCTTCCAGGAACCCCAGTCGAAGGCCTCCAGCTCCTCCAGGCTCATCGTGGACAGCACGCCACGGCCGTTGGAGGTGCGCTCGATCCGGCGGTCGTGGACGCAGACCAGATGCCCGTCGGAGGTGAGCCGGACGTCGCACTCGAGCCCGTCGGCCCCGGCCTCGACCGCTCGGCGGTACGCCGCCAGGGTGTGCTCAGGACTGGTGTCACTGGCACCGCGATGGGCCACCACGCGCGGGCCCTGGCTGGACATCATCTGCCCCATGTGACCAACTCTGTCACGGGCCCAAGTCACCAAGTCACGCAGGCACGCCGACAGCGGAAAACGATTGCTCACGACCGCTTGACGCCGTCGCGAGCATGGGCGCATGGAGATGCGACCGGGACCGTCGACGGGGCGCCGGGCGGCGAGTTCGAGCCCGGGCAGCAGGTGGTCGCGATGATGGGCGGGATGGGCCGCGAGGACAGCGCTCGGGCCCCGCCACCTGACGGGGCCCGAGGCAACTGTCAGGCCGATACCTCCGCTGCTTCCGCGGGAGCGGTCCGCCCGGCGGGCCGCGCGAGACCGTAGTGCTCGCGGAGCGTGGTTCCTTCGTAGTCGGTGCGGAAGAGACCACGACGCTGCAGGATCGGGACGACCTCGTCCACGAAGGCGGTCAACCCGGACGGCAGTACGGCGGGCATGATGTTGAACCCGTCGGCCGCGTCCGCGTCGAACCAGTCCTGGATCGCGTCCGCGACCTGTTCCGGCGTACCGCTGAAGGTTCGGTGCCCGCGGCCGCCACCCAGCCGGCCGATCAGCTCGCGCACGGTCAGCTGCTCCCGCCGCGCCAGCGTGACGATCAGCGTGTAGCGGCTCTTCGCGCCCTCGATCTCGTCCTCGTCCGGCAGGTCGGCCGGCAGTTGCTGGTCGAACGGGAGGTCCTCCGGCTTGACCCGCAACGTCCGGGCCAGCTGCAGCCGCGCGTACTCGGGCCGGATCAGCTCGTCCAGCTCACGTTCGAGCCGCAACGCCTCCTCGACCGTCCCGCCGATCACCGGCACGATCCCCGGCAGGATCTTGATCGTGTCCGGGTCCCGCCCGACCGCGGCCGTCCGCGCCTTCAGGTCGCGGTAGAAGTCCTGCGCGTCCGCCAGCGTCTGCTGGGCCGTGAAGACCGCCTCGGCGTACCGGGCGGCCAGGCCCTTCCCGTCCTCCGACGAGCCGGCCTGGACGATCAGCGGGTGCCCCTGCGGCGATCGCGGCAGGTTGAGCGGCCCGCGGACCTGGAAGTGCCGGCCGACGTGGTCGATCGGCACCACGCGGTCGTTCAGCGCCCAGACGCCGGCCTCCTTGTCGGCGATCGGAGCGTCGTCCTGCCACGAGTCCCACAGCTTGTAGGCGACCTCGAGGAACTCCGCGGCTCGGTCGTACCGCTCGGCGTGTGCCGGCTGGTCGGCCAGGTTGAAGTTCTTCGCGGCCTCCGGACCCGCCGTGGTGACCACGTTCCAGCCCGCACGCCCGCCACTCACGTGGTCTACGCTCGCGAACCGCCGGGCCAGGTTGAACGGCTCGTTGTACGTCGTCGACGCGGTGGCGATCAGCCCGATGCGTGAGGTGACAGCAGCGATCGTGGTGAGTAGGACCGTCGGCTCCAGCGAGCCCGCCGGACGACGGCCGACGTCCCCGAACAGCACCGGTGAGTCGGCGAAGAAGATCGAGTCGAGCTTCCCGCGCTCGGCGATCTGCGCCAGCTGCTGGTAGTGCGCCACCGACGTGTTCGCGAACGGGTTGCTCTCCGGCAGCCGCCAGGACGCCTCGTGGTGCCCAGTGCTCATGAGAAACGCGTTCAGGTGCAAGCGCTTGCTCACAACGAAACCCCCAATGCATCGAGAAGGCGAGTCCGGACAGCGGCGAACCCGGGGTCGGACGGGCTACGTGGGGTACTCAACGAAATCAGCTCCGAAGCGACGATCTTTCCCTCGTCGAGCACGATGACCCGGTCGGCCAGCACGATCGCTTCGTCGACGTCGTGCGTGACCAGCAGTACGGCGGGCTGGTGCGCGGCGCACAGCTTCCGCAGCAGGACGTGCATCTTCAACCGCGTCAGCGCGTCCAGTGCCCCGAACGGCTCGTCCGCGAGCAGCAGCTCCGGCTCGCGGACCAGCGACCGCGCCAACGCGACCCGCTGCTGCTCACCACCGGACAACTCGTTCGGCCACGCCTTCTCACGTCCGGCGAGCCCGACCTCCGCCAGGCTCTCCCGGCCGCGCTCGTCGGCGGTCCCCAGCCCGAGTACGACGTTGTCCAGCACCCGTGCCCACGGCAACAACCGCGAGTCCTGGAAGACGACGGACACGTTCGTCGGTACGACGAGCTCACCGGACCCGTCGACACCCGAGTCCAGCCCGGCCAGTGCCCGCAGCAGCGTGCTCTTGCCGGAGCCGCTCTTCCCGAGCAGGGCAACGAACTCGCCGGGCGCGATGTCCAGGTCGACACCGTCCAGGACGGCGCGGTCGTCGTACCGCCGTACCAGGTCCCGAACTTGGACGGCAGCGGTCAGGAGTCCAGTGTGCGGCGCCATGAGAGGGCCTTCCTTTGGATCAGGCGGACGGCGCCGTCGGACAGCAGGCCGAGGATGCCGTACAGGACCAGGCCGACGATGATGATGTCGGTCTGCCCGTACGTGCGGGCCAGCTCCATCATGTAGCCGATACCGCTGGTGGAGTTGATCTGCTCGACGACGACCAGCGACAGCCAGGCGCCGGTGACCGCGAACCGCAGGCCGAGCAGGAACCCGGGCAGCGCGCCCGGCAGGACCACCCGGCGGACGAAGTCCCACTGCGACAACCCGACGGTCTGGGCGAGCTCGACGTACCGGGCGTCGATCGTGCGCAGGCCGTTGTGGGTGTGGATGTAGATCGGCACGAAGACGCCGAGCAGGATGGTGACGATCTTCATCGACTCGCCGATGCCGAGCCACAGGATCAGCAGCGGCAGCAGGGCCAGTGACGGGATCGCCCGCTTGATCTGGATCGGCCCGTCCAGGACCGCCTCGCCGAGCCGGGACAGGCCGGAGATCAGCGCGAGTACGACGCCCAGCACGATGCCGAGACCGAGTCCGACGAAGGCCCGCTGGGTGGAGGTCCACAGGTTCGACTGCAGCCGGCCGTCGGCGATCAGGTCGCCGGCGGTGGTGACCACGGTCCAGGGCGCCGAGAGCACCCGTTCGTCGAGCCAGCCGGTCGCCGACCCGATGCTCCAGATCACCAGCAGCAGGACCGGCCCGAGAACAGCGCCGCCCTTGATCGGCTTCCCCGGTCCGAGCCGGCGACGGCCTACGACGGGAGCCCCGGTCACCTCCTTCGGGCGCAGGCCGGGCAGGGTGGTGGCACTCATTTGGCGGCTCCCTTGATCGCGTCGGCGGCGACGGTCTGGAAGCGCAGGTCGTACAGGTCCTTCGCCTGGATCACCGGGTTGCCGGTCTCCTTGGCGAGCAACTCGATCGTCTCCTGCTGACGCTGGATCGCGTCACTCCAGTCGGCGCTGATGTCCGGGTGACCGGCGTTCTCGACCAGCCACTGGCCGTCGGCCTCGGTCAGGCCCTGGTCCTTCACGTAGTACCCCGCGACCCATTCCTTGGGGTGCTTGTCGATCCACTCCTGGGCGGCACCCCAGGCAGCGACGTACGCGCGGATCGCGGCAGCCTTGCCCGAGTCCTCGAGCGACTCGGTAGCCACGTACAGGTGACCGGCGTCGTCGCGCAGCCCGTGCTGGATCGTGGTCGCGCCGTCCTTGCCGTACTTGGTCAGGTACCGCTTGATCTGCACACCGCCGATCGGGGCGACCTCGACCTGCTTGCCGGCCAGCGCCTGCGAGTACACGTCGCCGGTGCTGGGCAGCTCGACCAGCTTGACGTCCTCCTTGGTCAGCCCGGCCTTCTTCAGCACCTTGAGGATGAGCGCGCCCTGCGCTTGACCCGGGCTGTAGGCGATCTTCTTGCCGCGCAGGTCCGCCAGCGTCTTGACCGTGGTGCCCGGGGCGATGCCGAGCTGGTAGATCGGGTGGTCGAGCGCGTCCTGGCGGAACTTGGAGGCGACGATCTTGACGTGCAGACCGGTCCAGGTGGCGTGGATCGGCGGGATCTCCGCGACCGAGCCGACGTCGAGCGCCTTGGCCCGGAACGCCTCGGTGGTCTGCGGACCGCCGCTGAGGTTGGCGAACTGGACGAACTTCGACACCTTGCCGGTCTGGCCGGACAGCTCCAGCGCCTTCTGGGTGGTGGGATCGCCGACGACGATCTTGACGCCGTCCGGGACGGTGGTCGGCAGCGCGGCGTCGAGAGCGAGCTCGGCGCCGCCACCTCCGGCCTGAGCGTCTCCACCGCAGCCGGCGACCAGGGCGACGGTGGCGGCTGCTGCGGCGAGTACGGCGAACTTGCGGGACCTAGACATGGTGGGCCTTCGTGTGCGGAGTGGCGGTGGCGTAGCGGCCGTCGTGGTACAGCAACGGCTCGTGCTCACGCCGTTCGGAGTGAGTGGTCAGGCGGGCGACGACCAGGTAGTGGTCGCCGACGGCGAATCGATGCTCGACCTGGGCGCGCAGGAAGCTCGGCGCCTCGTCCAGCACCGGCTCACCGGTGCGCAGCCGGGACCAGCGGGTCGGCTCGGCGAACCGGTCGATGCCGCTGGTGGCGAACCGGCCGGCGATGGACTGCTGGTCGGCGGACAGGAAGTTGATCACCAGGCCGTCGACCTTGCTGACGGTCGGCCAGCTGGACGCGCTGGTGGCGATGGCGAACGAGACGAGCGGCGGCAGCAGGCTGACCGAGACCAGTGAGGTGGCGGTGAACCCGGCCGGCCCGTGGCCGGCGTCCGCGGTGATCACCACGACACCGGCGGCGTGGCGACGGAAGACGGACCGGTAGACGTCGGCGTCGACGGTCCGCTCCTCCAGGCGGTCGGGTACTACGGCCAGGGCAGGACGGTTCAAGGCAGGTACAGACATGTCTCTCCCTCGGAACGGGGCAGGGACGACCGGCAACAGCCGGACGGGGTGTGGAGGCGGCTTCAGACAGGCCTCGTACGGCGGATGACCGCCGGGGACAACGGGGTGACTAGAGCGTGTAGTCGGTCACCGACAGGTGGCGCTCGCCGTCCGCAGAAGATCGATGACGCGACGGCGGGTGAGCAAGGTCGTCGTCATGTCAGCAATCTTGGCACTAAAGTCTACTGAGTAACTGCACAATCTCGGGATCCGGACTCACACCCCCTGGGGCAGATGCGTTCTACTGGCGTGATGGCTCCGGAGAAGGTCTCGCTGCCGCCGTTCCAGGCGCTCGTCGACGCGCACTGGCAGGACGTGGCACGGCTGGCGCGTGCGCTGGCCGGGCCGGTCGACGGCGACGACGTGGCCCAGCGCGCCTGGGAAAAGGCTTTCGCCGCCTACCCCGGGCTCACCTCGGCGAAGAACCTGCGCAGCTGGCTGCTGACCATCACGGCCCGCTGCGCGACCGACGTACACCGGGCCCGAAGACCACAGAGCCCGCTCGACGAGGCCCCGCCGATCGCGGTCGCCGGCCCGGACGCCGCGGACTGGCCGGACCCCGACCTCTGGCACGCCGTCAACCAGCTACCCGAACGCCAACGCTTCGCCGTCACGCTCAAGTACGTCGGCGACCTGGACCACCACGGCGTGGCCGCCGCCCTGGACACCACGCCTGCCGCGTCGCGGCGACTCGTCAGTGACGCGCTCGCGACCTTGCGCACCAAACTCGGAGTGAACGATGACTGATCTCGAGAGCCGGCTGGCCCGGCTCACCGCACCGGACCTCAAACCACCGGTCTTCCCGACCGCGGACGTCGCCTACACCCTGCACGACACCCCGATCGGCACCATGCTGCTCGCAGTCGCCGAAGGTCGCGTCGTGGCCAGTTCGTTCGGCGACGAGGAAACCATGACCAACCGCCTCGCGAAGGCCGTGTCCCCGCGCGTACTACGGCAGCCCCGGGCGCTGGACGACGTACGGCGGCAACTGGACGAGTACCTGTCCGGTCGGCGGCACGCGTTCGACCTGGACGTGGACCTCGCGCTGGCGACGCCGTTCCAGCGGCTCGTGCTGACCGACCTCCCGTCGCACACGAGCTACGGGCGGACGACGACGTACGGCGCGGTTGCCGGCGACATCGACCGGCCGAAGGCGGCCCGCGCGGTCGGTACGGCGCTGGGTGCGAACCCGGTCTGCGTCGTACTGCCGTGCCACCGGGTGATCGGCGCGAACGGAGCCCTCACCGGGTACGCCGGCGGGCTGGACGCGAAACGATTCTTGCTGAATCTCGAAGCAAAAAACTGACTTTTCACGCGCCGGCCAGAAAGCATTTACACTCGAAGAACAAAGGAGCAGATCCCCAGTGTGGAGTGGGGATCTGCTTCTTGTTTTCCCTTGCCTGGAAGGAATCCGGGCGCGGTGAATCAAATTCCTGACGTGTCAGTCGTTACCGGGCTGGTGGATCTCCAGGATCAGCCGGCGACGGCCGCCCCAGTCCCGCTTGTACACCTTGTAGTCCTCGATTCCGGCAGCCGCGCACAAGCGCCCGTAGCTGGCCTCGTCGTGGATGAAGTGCACGCTGCTGGCGCCGAAGTGCTCGGTGGTGACGATCCGGTGCTCCGGTCCCTGGCGCATCCCGTTGGCGATCTCGGCCGCCGTCGCCGGACCCCAGACCGGGCCCTCGATGATGGCCATCCCGCCCGGTTTCAGCACCCGGGAGATCTCGCAGATCGTGGACACCTGCTCGTCCTCGGCGAACAGCTCGTGGAACGCGGTCCACAGGCAGATCACCGCGTCGAACGCGTCCCACTTGTACGGCAGGTCGGTCATCGAACCGATCGCCCAGTCGATCTGGAGCTCCTCCTCGGCCGCCTTCGCCCGGCCGGCCTCGACCAGGTTCGGCGAGATGTCCAGCGCTCGCACCACCTTCCCGGCCCGGCGCAGCGGTAGCGCGATCCGGCCGTACCCGCAGCACAGGTCGAGCACCGACACACGGCCCTGGAGCACTTCCTCGACGGCCTTCACGGTCGCCGCGTCCCGCTCGGGCGTGGTACGCGCGGCCAGTCCGTCGGCCCCCAGTTCCGCGTACTCGGCCCGGCTGCGCAGTGCGGAGTTCAGCATTGCGCAAGTATCCCGGTTACTCCGGGTCAGTTGTCCAGCGGTCGGCGACCGATCCGGCCGAGCAGCACCGCGGCCAGCATCGACACGATGATCGAGGTGTACGTCGCGCCGAGCCAGGTCGGCACCGGCTGGTCGTTGAACACCCACTGCTGGACGTCGGTCCAGAACGGCGACCAGCCCTTCACCGTGCCCGGATTCACCAGCTGGTAGGCGACGAAGCCGATCAGCCAGGCGAGCGCGGGCTGCCAGCGGAAGCGCGCCGTACCGGAGACGTCCCAGTTCATCTTGCTGACCACGAAGAAGTCCGCGATCGCGACCGCGAACAGCGGGACGAAGACCGAGCCGATCAGGTAGAGGAACTGCGTGTAGTTGCCCAGGTCAACCATCAGGGCGAGGCCGGTCGCGAGCACGCCGATCGCGATCGAGATCCAGCGCCGGTCGACGTGGCCGATCAGGTTGTGCGTGGCCATCGTGGTCGAGTAGACGTTCGCGTACGCCTCGTCGACCTCGTCCACCAGCAGCACGAACAGCGCGATCGCACCGGCCGGCAGCGTGACGAGCGCGGTGATCACGTCGGTGCTGTTGGTCCCGAGCGTCGCGACGGCGAACACACCGAGGGAGTAGTACACGATCGCCGCGATGCCGTAGCCGAGCGACGATCCGGCAAAGGCAGCCTTGTTCGTGCGCGAGTGCCGCGTGTAGTCGGCGGCCAGCGGCGCAAACGACACCACGCCGGCGGCAGCCAGGTCGACAGCCGGCCAGAAGCCGAAGACGCCGTCCTGCGGGAGGTCCTGCACCGGCTTGCTGAGCACCTGCACGAACAGGTAGACCGACGAGATCAGCACCAGCCAGACCATGAACTTTCGCAGCACCTTCACGCTGCCGAGCGGCCGGACCGCCATCACCGTCGCGATCACTCCGGCCAGTACGACGAACAACCAGCGCCAGCGTTCACTCGTCACCGCCACCGCGGCCTGCGAGATGACGATGATCTCCATCGTCGCCCAGCCGACGTTCTGCGCGATGTTCAGCACGGTCGGCGCGATCGAACCGCGTCGGCCGAACAGGCCGCGCAGGCAGGCCATCGCCGGCGCACCGGTCTGCGAACCGAACACGGCCGCGCCGCCGAGCACCAGCGCACCGATGCCGCAGCCGACCACGACCGCGAGCAGGCCCTGGGCCAGCGAGCCCGTGTACGCCGCGACCAGCGCACCGGTCACCGGACCGAACAGAGAGATGCCCAGGTTCCCCCACAGGGTGAACTGGTCGAAGAAGCCGAGCGTGCGCGGCGCGTCCGTGGTGAGGACGAGCGGCGCCTCGGTCCGCTTGGCAGGACGAACAGCAGTACTGGTCATGGTGACCCGCTCCCTACGCCGGCATTACCCGGTCAGGTTCAGGCGGTCGGCGACCGGCGTCGCCCTCTCAGCCCGCGCGTCGTGCGAGCTCCCGCATCGGTTTTGCTACCGCGTCAACGATAGCGCTTCAGGCTGGGTTGGGTGCAGCCGCTGCCCGCTGGATGAGAGCGGCCAGCTCCGGGCCGTTGGTCAGCACCGGCATGTGCGAGCCGGTCGACAGGGTGCGGCACTCACAGTGCGTGAGCTCGGCCAGCCGGTCCGTCCACTCGGCCGGGGACAGGTGGTCGTGGCGGCAGCGCACGATCACGATCGGGGCCCGCACCCGGGTGATGATCCCGGCCAGGTCGTGGCGACGGGCCGCCTCGACCGCGCGGGCGATCGTGGCGAACGTCGTACGCGCGTACTGCGGAAACAGCGCCGGGATCAGGCGCGGTGATTCCGGGACGGCCGAGCCCAGCCAGCGGGCGACCAGGTCCGGCCAGCTCGCTGCGCGCACGTCCCCGGTCGGCGCGATCAGGACCAGGGCGTGCACGAGCTCGGGGAAGGCGACCGCGGTCTCGACCACGACCTGGCAGCTGGCCGAGTGCCCGACGAGCACCGACCGCTCCCGGATCTTGTCGGCGACCGCCGTCCCCAGGGCTTGTGGCCGGAGGTCGTCGCCGCGCCCGGCGGGTTCGCCGTACCCGGGCAGGGTGACGATCCGGTACGGCGTGGTGAGGTGCTCGACGGTGGGTGCGTACGACTTGGGCCCGAGGCCGAGACCCGGGACCAGGACGACCGGGATGCTCACTCCCAGGGCGGGCGGGCCGACGCGGCCTGGACGACCGGGTTGGACACGTCCGGCTTCAGCTCGCGGTAACCGAGAAGGAAGCCGGCGGCAAGGATCAGCAGGCCGATCCCGCCCCAGCCGTAGGCCGTGGGCAGCCGGTCGAGCGAGTCGTCGATCGCGCCCATGCCGGTCGACAGCACCATCCCCGCCCAGATCAGGATCGGCACCAGCGAGACCCCGACCAGGAGCAGGCCGCCCAGCTCGGGGGGCTCGATGTCGCGGCCGACCTTGCGGCGGGCGAGCACGTCGCGCGTCCACATCACGATCGCGGCCGCGCCGACCAGGAGCAGCAGCAACTGGCCGATCGTGTCGATGACGTCGGTCCGGAGCGGGTGATTCAGCGGTGAGCCTGGCGCCTGGGAGATCTCGCGCAGGGCGACCCTCTGGACCGACAGGACGAGCAGGCCGTAGACGGCGGCGATGATCGTGGCGAGCAGCAGGACGCGGGCCGCGCGCGGATCACGGGGTGCGACCGGAAGCTCGCGGCCGTACTGCGGCAGCTCGCGCTGCTGTGGATGCGCGGCGGGGCCGTAGGGGCTGCCGGGGCGGTAGTTCGGCGGCTGCGTGTACCCGCCGGGCGGGGCTTGCGGCGGCGGTGCCTGAGGTGGGGCGCCGTACTGGCCGGGTGGGGTGCCATAAGGCTGCGGCTGGGCGTAGTGGCCCGGCTGCTGCTGGCCGGGAGGCGGGGCGCCGTAGCTGCTGCCGCCGTACGGCGTCGGCGGGGCGTAGTGGTGCTCCTCGGCCGGCTGCTCCGGTTGCTCACCGCGGCCGTACGTCGGGAAATCCTGTGACGACATCGCTGCTGCCTCCCCTCGGGCCCAGCCTCTCACGAACGAGGGTTTCGCTCAGGTCGTACGGCCTCAGGTGGCCTTGATCGTCGGCCAGGCGTTGGGCAGGCAGCCGGCCAGGCCCTTGGTCTGCTGCATCATCACCGGCGCCGGCGTCTTCGCCTTGCTGCAGGTGGAGTGACCGTGACCGAGCGCGTGCCCCACCTCGTGGTTGACCAGGTAGTTGCGGTAGAGCGCGACGTTCCCGGAGTACGCCGGGATCGCGTACATCCAGCGCTTCGCGTTCAGCACGACCCGGTCCTCGACCCGGCAGGACACCTCACCGCCGGTGTCGAGCGGCAGGCACAGCTTGTCGGTCAGCGTCGGCGTCGCCAGGATGATCCGCAGGTCGGCGTCCACCTTGTCGGTCCGCTCGAAGTTCACCGGGTGGATCGCCTGCCACCCGCGCGCGTCCGTCAGCGTCTTGTGGATGATCTGCGCGACCGCCGCGCCGTTGACCGACAACCCCTGCTCGATCTCCACCCGGTACGTCAGCTTGTCGCGGATCCCGCTCGCCTTGTCGAACCCCGGCACGACGGCCAGCTTCCCGCTGGACACCGAGTAGTTCGGCTTCGCCTGCTTCGGCGGCCGCGTCAACGTCGGCGCCGGCCGCTGCGGCGTCGTGAACCTCTGCGTCGGCGTCGCCACCGGCGTAGGCGTCACCACACTCACCGGCATCTCAGTAGCCGAAGCAGCCACCCCCGCCACCACCTCAGCCGCCAGACTCCGCTGATTAGTAGCGCCCGGATGTGCCACCACCACAGTCCCCAGCACCGCCAAAGCAGTCACCGAAAACCACTGCGCCTTGTACGACTTCTTCCGACTGTGCCGCCCACCCCGCCGCGTCCGCACAGGCGCATCCCCACGCCGCCCGGTCCGCGCCCTCGTCACGACGATCCACCCTACCCACCCCCCACCACCTCCCGAAACCCCAGTTCCACCCCATCCCCCACAAACGAACCAAAGGCAGTGACCGGAAGGAGGTCGCCGGCACCATGGATGCGGCCCACATCACAGCGCCAAGGAGCCGCCCCCGGAGTTTTCGGCCACGGCGTAATGCAGGCGAACGGAGCCGCCGGTGTCGGTGTGCACCGCGAGCAACTGCAATGGGGTCGGGGACTCGCCGACGGCGAGCGGCGGCCCGTCCATCACCGATGGGGTGCCGAGTCCGCCGATCAGAGCAGGCGCCAACGTCAGGTGCAGTTCGTCGAACAGACATGCTCGCAAGAGTGCGCCGTTCAGTCCGCCGCCGGCGTTCGACAGCACGCAACTGATGCCGAGCTCGGTGCCCATTGCGGCGATTGCTTCTGTCAGGTCGACGCGGTCTTCGCCGACGACGAGGTAGCAGATGCGTTCGCGTCGGAGGTAGCCGAGGTAGTCGGCCGGAGTCGACCGCGCCACCAGGACCAGCACGTCCCAGTTCTCATGCTTCTCGGTCCAGCGCACGCGCCCGCGGCTGTCGACGACGGTGAACCACATGTGCGGCGGGGATGGTTGTCCGGTGATGTCCGGTGGGAGGAAGTGCTGGTAGAGGCCGGCGGTGTCACCGTCGAAGGTGGGCAGCTCTTCCGGAACCTCGTCCTCGGTGACCAGGCTGCCGCTGCCCTCCAGGATCGCGTTGCAGCCGTACTGCTGTCGGAGCACCTCGAGGATGTCGAGCGGAACCGGATCGGCAGCACGCGGCGTCATCGCGGCCCACAGATCCGTGCTCGGCTGGTGCATCAACAGCGCGTCCCGGGTGAGAGCAACCTTCCCGTCGGCACTGGCGTCCACCTTGACCACCACGCGCGGTCGCTTCTCCATCACAGCCCCCTTCGGCTCGCTGGACGGCGCGCACCAGATCTATCAGCGACCACCGACAACGCGCCGGCGCGCTCGGACAGTTGGTTCCCGGGTCAGCGCCGGCCCCCGTAGTCGAGCGCGCGCGACGGAGGAGCGCGCAAGTGCGGGCGGCAGCACGCAGATGGCGCGCGGAAGCGCGCAGACGGCGGGCGATAGCACGCAAGGGGCCGGCGGGAGCCTGGCAAGGGGTGCACCGGCGGTAGCCGGGGGGTGGGTGGGAGCGGGCGTAGCGGTCGCGACGTAGGAGCGGCTGCGTAGCACGCGTGGGAAGGTTCTTCAGGCTGTGCGGGTTCGGAGGAATTTGCCGAAGTGGGGGACGGTGAAGGCTACGGTGCCGCGTTCGGCGGAGAAGACGAGGCCTTTCTTGATGAGGCCGTCGCGGGCGGGGGAGAGGGACTGGGGTTTGCGGTTGAGGGTGCTGGCGACTTCGGCGGTGGGGACGGAGCCGTCGCCGACGCCGATGCCCAGTTCGGCCATGGCGCGCATGTACTCGCGTTCGGCGGGGGTCGCGCGTTCGTAGCGGGAGCCGAAGAAGCCGACGGTGAGCTCGGCGGAGGCTTCGGGGGCGGCGACGGCGACGTCCTTGATGGTGATCGGGGAGGTGGGGGCGTGGTCCCAGGTGGCGTGCGCGAAGGCCTGGACGAAGTACGGGTAGCCGTCGGTCTGGGCGTACAGCTCGTCGAGCGCCTCCTCGTCGTACTGGACGCCCTCGCTCTCGGCGGGGATCATCAGCGCGCGGTCGCACGCCTCGCGGGCCAGGCGGTCGACGCGGATGTAGCGGAAGAGCCGCTCGGAGTACGACTTGCTGGCCGACAGTACGGCGGGCAGATGCGGCAGACCGGCTCCGACGACGACCAGCGGCGCGCTCTGCTGGGAGATCTCGTGACAAGCCGCGCACAACGCGGACAGGTCGTCGGCGGAGATGTCCTGCATCTCGTCGATGAACAGCCCGACCCCGACGGACAGGTCGCCGGCCAGGTCGGCCGCGTCGGAGAACAGTTCGATCAGGTCCATCTCCAGGTCGCCCGAGTCCGCCCGGCCCTTCGCCGCGGCCACCTCGACCGGCGGATGCCAGCGGATCCCCTTCCGGTCCTGAGCTCCGGTCCGCAGCGCGAAGGCCTTCAGTACGGCGCTGAACTCGTCGACCCGCTCGTCGTCGCGGTGCCGGTGGCCGAGCTCGCGCATCGCGGTGTGGATCGCCTGCGCGATCGGCAGCCGGATGCTCTGGTCCGGCCGGGCCTCGATCTTCCCGGTGCCCCAGGCGCGCTTGATCGCCTGGCTCCGCAAGGTGTTGAGCAGCACCGTCTTACCCACACCCCGGAGTCCGCTGAGCACCAGGCTCCGCTCCGGCCTGCCTGCCGCGACCCGCTCGAGGACCACCTCGAACTGCCGCACCTCGGTGTCGCGTCCGGCCAGCTCAGGCGGCCGCTGACCGGCGCCGGGCGCATAGGGATTCCGGATCGGATCCATGCATTTCACTGTATGGCCGCGTCTAGCGTTTTCCTTAGATATCGGTAGCGATCGGGAGAGCGTGTCGTCGGCGTTCTCTACAGCTTTCTAGTGTCAGGACTAGATTCCGATAGACGCGCCTAGGCCCGCCAGGACCACTAGGGTGCGGCCATGGTTGGGGAGTGGGCCCGGCAGGCGGCGGGCCTGTACGAGCGGGTGCATCAGCAGTACGTCGGGGGTGCCCGGAAGCTGGAGTCGCTGATCAACGAGTTGATCGGCGAGGAGGAGGGCATCAACTACCTGAGCGCCACGGCCCGGGCGAAGGACCCGGAGTCGTTCCTGGCGAAGGCGTCGAAACCGCACCCGGACGACCCGGCCCGGCCGAAGTACGACGACCCGCTGAACCAGATCACCGACCTGGTCGCGGCCCGGGTGATCACCTTCCTGGTCGAGGCGGTGGACCGGGTCTGCGAGGTGATCGAGGCGGAGTTCGAGATCGTCGAGCACACCGACATGGGCGCGCACACCCGGGCGCAGGGCGTGTTCGGATACGCGAGCAAGCACTACCTGGTCCGGCTGAACCCGCATCGCCGGGAGCTGCCGGAGTACGCCGTACTGAAGAACCTGACGATGGAGATCCAGGTGCGTACGGCGGTCCAGCACGCGTGGGCCGAGTTCGAGCACGACATCCGGTACAAGCTGGACATCCCGCCGGACCGCAAGCCGGAGTTCGACCGGCGGTTCCTGCTGGCGGCGGCGTTGATGGAGCTGGCGGACAACGAGTTCACCGAGATCGACCGGCTGTACCGCGAGCTGGCGGCGACCCAGCCGGACAAGACGCCGCGTGATCTGACCACCGCGACGCTGACGACGTACCTGACCCGGCGCTACCCGGACGCGCCGCACGCGAAGACCAACCACTACGCCTGGATCCTCAGCGTGCTCGCGCGCCTCGGCGTGACCACCGAGGAGCAACTGACCGACCTGCTCGCCGGCATCGACAGCTCCGCCGTCCAGGCCGCGATGACCCATCGCTTCCCGGCCGGAACGGTACGGCGCCTCGACGACGACCTCCTGGCCGCGAAAGGCACGGCGTACGTCGACCTGTTCCCCGACGAGGAGCGCCGCCAGAAGATCCTCAAAGGACGCCTGAAAGCCCTCGCTCGCGCCGGACTCATCGAGCCCTGACGAGGTCCTCCGCGACAGAAGCAGCGGTACGGCGTGCCCACCGGCCGGTCGTGATCAGGCCGAGCACCAGCACGAGCAACCCGCAGCCGGCGATGATGTACCAGCACAACTGAGCCGCCTCGACGAACCCGCTCTCGAGCGGACCCACCAGCCGCGCAGTCAGTACTGTCCCGGCGATCGCGACGCCCAGCGAGACGCCGACCTGGCGACTGGTCGACGCGATCGCGGCCGCGACACCGGCCTGGGATCGCGGCATCCCGGACACCGCCGCGTTCGTGATCGGCGCGTTCAGCATCCCGAACCCGAGCCCGAAGACGAGATAGGCGCCCAGCAGCATCAGCGTCGGAGTGTCGACGGTCAGCCGCGACAACAGCAGCCCGGAAGCGCCGAGCATGCTCCCGGCAACCACCAGCGGCAGCCGCGGCCCGCGATGCCCGACCAGCCAGCCGGACAGCGGAGCGAACACCACCGTCATCGCCGCCATCGGCAACGTGAGCAACCCGGCGTGCAACGCCGAGAACCCACGCACCGACTGCAGGTACAACGAGTTCAGGAACAGGAACCCGGACAGCGCCGAGAACCCCGCGACCGCGATCAGCGTCGCCCCCGAGAACGGCGCGCTCCGGAAGAACCGCGGCTCCAGCAACGGCTCCTCCCGCCGCCGCTCGTAGGACACCAGCGACACGAGCGACCCGATCGCGAGCACGAAGCACCCGATGATCAGCGGCGACGTCCACCCCGCCCGCTGCCCTTCGATGATCCCGTACGTCACCCCGCCGAGCAGCAGCACGACCAGCACCTGCCCGACCGGATCGATCCGCCGCGGCACCGCAGCCCGCGACTCCGGTACGAACAGCACAGTCAGCAGTACGGCGACCAACGCCACCGGAACGTTGATCCAGAAGATCGACGGCCACCCCGCCGCGTCGACCAGCGCCCCACCGACGACCGGCCCGACGGCCATCGAAAGCCCGACCACCCCACCCCAGATCCCGATCGCCTGCGCGCGCTCACGCGGATCGGTGAACGTGTTGGTGATGATCGACATCGCGACCGGGTTGAGCATGGAACCGCCGACCGCCTGCAGCATCCGGAACGCGATCAGCAGGTCGACGGTCGGCGCGAACGCGCACAACAGCGACCCGATCCCGAACAGCACCAGCCCGGCCTGGAACGTCCGCCGCCGGCCGACCCGGTCCGCGGTCGAGCCGGACACCATCAGCAGGCTCGCCAGCACCAGCGTGTACGCGTCGACGGTCCACTGGAGCTTGGAGACGTCCGCGTCCAGATCGGCCCGGATGGCCGGTAGCGCGAGGTTCACGATGGTGGAGTCCAGCCCGACGATGAAGAGGCTGAAGCAGCAGATGCCGAGGATCAGCAGCCGTCGCCTGCGCGTCAGTTCCTCCACCCGGCTCCCTCTCCATCGTCGTACTTGAAGACTGTACTACCGGCTCGAAAACCCTTTGACGGACTGTCGGCGGGCCCGCCTAGGCTTGATCCATTCGCCTGGTCAGGTGCCTTCTTCAACCCTCCTACGCCTTCTTGTGAGACGTCATGTCGCTGCGCCTCATTCCGTTCGCCGACCCGGGTGTGCCGGACACCCGGTCCGGCCTCCGACTCATTCTCTGGCTGGAGCACCAGCAGCTGCGCGGTCAGGCGATCGCGCTGTTCTGGGGGCTCCTCTACTTCGGCGGCATCGCCGCCGCGCCGATCGCCGTCGGCCTGGCCGTCCAGGCCGTGATCGACCTGTCCTGGCCCAAGCTGTTCCTGGCGGGCGGCCTGTTGCTCGCCTTCGGCGCCGCGAAAGCCGGCGCCGACTCGTTCTTCCACCGCGCCGTGGTCACCAACTGGATCAGTACGGCGTCACGCCTGCAGCAGCTGCTGTTCCGCAAGGCCGCGGAGCTCGGGTCGCTGCTGACCCGCCGGATCGCCGCGGGTGAGGTGGTCGCCGTGAGCAGCGGCGACGTGGAGAAGATCGGCTGGTTCGTCGAGGTGCTCGGCCGGTTCGTGGCCGCGCTGCTGACCTGTTTCGCCGTGGTCATCGGGCTGCTGCTCTACGAGCCGCAGCTCGGTCTGGTGGTGGCCATCGCCGTACCGGTGCTGGCGTTCTCGATCGTGCCGCTGATGGGTCCCGCGGAGCGTCGCGCGGACGCGCAGCGCGCCAAGGGCGGCCGGGCCACCGAGCTGGCCGCCGACACAGTCGCCGGTCTGCGCGTACTGCGTGGCATCGGTGGCGAGCAGCTGTTCCTGGACCGCTACCGCTCGGCCTCGCAGGAGTACCGGGCCAGTGCGGTCCGCAGTGCGCGGATGTGGTCGCTGATCGCGGCTCTGCAGGTGCTGATGTTCGGGCTGTTCCTGGTCATCGTCGTGTGGCTGGGTGTCCGGCTGGTGCTGTCGAACCAGATCTCGGTCGGTGAGCTCGTCACGACGTACGGGTTCATCACCTTCATGCTGGTGCCGCTGCACACGTTCGAGGAGACGGCGAGCGCGTTCATCTTCTCGAAGGTGTCGGCGCGCCGGGCCGCTCGAGTGCTGGCACTCCAGCGGACCGACGAGACCAAGGGCACCGCTGAGGCGCAGCTGCCGGAGGGTGACGTGCTCGACCCGGTCTCCGGGCTGCACGTGCCGGCCGGGAGCTTCACCGCGGTCGTCTGCGGTGACCCGGATGCGGGTGGTCGCCTGGCCGACCGGCTGGGTGGACACAGCCCGGCCGCCGAGGACGACGAGGCGTCGGTGCTCCTCGACGGTGTCGCACTGGACGACATCCCGCTGGAGTCTGCGCGGAGCGTCGTACTGGTGCAGGACAAGGATCCGGTGCTGCTGTCCGGGACCGTGCGCGAGCTGTTCGACGTGCCGGCGAGCGGTGCGGTGTCACCGGAGACAGCGCTCGACGCGGCGCAGTGCGCGGACATTCTCGACGTACTGCGGCAGACGCTGCCGGCCGGTGAGTCGGACGCGATGCAGGCCGTGCTGACCGAGCGCGGACGGTCCCTGTCCGGTGGGCAGCGGCAGCGAGTGGCCTTGGCCCGTTCGCTGTACGTCGACCCGCAGGTGCTGGTGCTGGACGAGCCGACCAGTGCGGTCGACGCGCACACCGAGGCGCGGATCGCAGACGGCCTGCGGCTGCTGCGAGCCGGCCGGACCACTGTGGTGTTCACCTCCAGCCCGCTGATGCTGGACCGCGCGGAGCGGGTCGTGTTCGTGCCGGACGGCCGGGTCGATGCCGTCGGCACCCACCACGAGCTGGTGCACACCAACCCGCGCTACCGCGCGGTCGTCACCCGTGAAGACGAGACAACCCTCGAGGAGATGGCGTGAAGCGCCCTCACTACGACCCGGCAGCGCCGCAGGAGGCGGCGCGACTGCCGGTAGCAGGTAGTGCCACCGTGCGCGCCTACCTGAAGACGCTGTTCCGCCGGCACCGCCGTGCGTTCGCCTGGCTGACCCTGGTGAACGCGGCGGCGGCGCTGAGCGGCATGGTCGGGCCCTGGCTGCTCGGCAACGTGGTGGAGAAGCTGTCCCGCGGCGAGCGCGACGTCGACCTGCCGTATGTCGTGATCGGCTTCGTCATCGCGCTCGCGGTGCAGACGGTGTTCGTCCGGCTGACCCGGCTGCGCGGCGCCGTACTGGGTGAGGAGATGCTCGCGGACCTGCGTGAGGACTTCCTGATCCGGGCGGTCGGCCTGCCGCCGGGTGTGCTGGAGCGGGCCGGGACGGGTGACCTGCTGTCCCGGATCACCACCGACGTCGACCGGCTCTCGCACGCGATGCGGGACGCCGTGCCGCAGCTGACCATCGCGATCATCTGGGCGTCGCTGCTGATCGGCGCGTTGATCGTGACCGCGCCGGAGCTGGCGGTGGCCGTGGTGATCGCGGCGCCGATCCTGATCATCGGCGGCCGCTGGTACTTCCGCCGGGCGCCGGCGGCGTACCGGTCGGAGGCCGCCGGGTACGCCGCGGTGGCCTCGGCGCTGGCCGAGACCGTCGACGCCGGCCGGACCGTCGAGTCGCACCGGCTGGGCGGTCGCCGGATCAAGCTGGGCGACACCCGGATCGGCCAGTGGGTGGCGTGGGAGCGGTACACGCTCTACCTGCGGATGGTGCTGTTCCCGGTGATCAACATGACCCACACGATCGCGCTGGCGGCGGTGCTGGTGATCGGTGGCGGCTTCGCCATCCAGGGCTGGCTGACCGTCGGCGCGCTCACCACGGGCGCGCTGTACATCCAAATGCTGGTCGAGCCGGTCAACATGATGATCCGTTGGTACGACGAGCTCCAGGTCGCGCAGGTGTCACTGGCGCGACTGGTCGGGGTGCGTGAGGTCGAGGAGGCCGAGTCCGCTGAGCAGAGCGAGCCGGAAGGCCGAACCGTCCTCGCGGACGACGTGCGGTTCGGCTACCTGGAAGGCCGGGACGTGCTGCACGGTGTCACGCTGACTGTGCAGCCAGGTGCCCGGGTTGCGCTCGTAGGCCCTTCTGGCGCAGGGAAATCGACGCTGGGCCGGTTGCTGGCCGGCATCTACTCGCCGCGGGTCGGTGACATCACCTTGGGTGGCGCGGCCCTCGACAAGATGTCGGCAGAGCAGGTCCGGAGCCACGTTGCCCTGGTCAACCAGGAGCACCACGTGTTCGTGGGCAGCGTCCGGGACAACCTGCGGCTGGCGCGGCCGGACGCGGCGGACGCCGACCTGTGGGCGGCGTTGCGCTCGGTCGACGCTGACGGCTGGGTCGCCGGATTCGACAACGGGCTCGACACCGAGGTGGGCTCCGGCGGGGTCTCGCTGACGCCTGCACAGGCCCAGCAGGTCGCGCTGGCCCGGCTGGTGCTGGCGGACCCGCACACGCTGGTCCTGGACGAGGCGACCTCGTTGATGGACCCGCGGGCAGCTCGTCACCTGGAGCGGTCGCTGGCCGGCGTGCTGGAGGGCCGGACCGTGGTGGCGATCGCCCACCGCCTGCACACCGCGCACGACGCGGACGTGATCGCAGTGGTCGAGGACGGCAAGATCGTCGAGCTGGGCGGCCACGACGAGCTGGTCGGCGCCCAGGGACCCTACGCCGCGCTCTGGCACTCCTGGCACGGCGACCGCTGACACACGGTGGGGCAGACTCGAGAGGTCTGCCCCACCAAGTCATGTGAGGATGCAGGGTGTGCTGCTGACGACGCTGCTCGCGCTGCCCACCGCTCTCGCCCTCGACGTGAACGACGAGGGCGGTCTGCTGGTTCTCTACGACGAGACCGGCACCCGTGAGGTCAACGAGGTGACCCCCGACGGCACCTGGCGGGCTCTCACCGACCTGGGCGAGACCTGCCGGAACGCGCGCTTCGTCCTCGGCAGCCGCCAAGTGGTCGTCCAGCACGACAGCGGCGGCGACGAACGCGGACAGCTGTCCCTCGTCGACCTGGACGACCGGACCCTGACGCCACTCGTCCACGACCCGGCGTTCAAGCACAACCTGGTCCAGGCGACCGGCGGTCGCGTGCTGTTCACTACCAACCGACGCAACGGCGTCGACTTCGACCTGGTCTCCCACGACCTCGCGACCGGCGAGGAGTCCGTGCTGTACGACGGCGGCGGCTGGGCGATGGCGGTCGACGCCTCCCCGGACGGCAAGTGGGTCGTGCTGTCCCTGGCCAGCGCCCCGGCCAACTCGATGCAGCTGCTGCTCGTCGACACGACGACCCGAGCAGTCACCGCGCTGACGGCGCCAGACGCGCACAACGATCAGAAGGTCGTGTCCTGGCTGCCGAGCTCGTCCGGGTTCGTCGTAGCGAGCGATGCCGACCGAGACCGGATGGCGATCCGGCAGTACGACGTGAGCGACGGGACCTGGTCGGACCTGATGGTCGACGACGAGCACGACCTGGCCGGCTGGGTCTGTCCCGACGGAGAGCATCTGCTCGTCGCGACGATCGACGACGGCCTGGTGCCGCTGGCGCTGCACAAGCTGGAGGACGGTGCGCTGGTCGCACCGCTCGACCTGCCCCCGCTCGGCTGTGGAGCGCAGGCGGTCATGCTGCCGGACCCGGTCTGGTCTCCCGACGGCACGTACGCCCTGATCACCTACCACTCACCGATCGAACCGCCCACGGTCTACCGCTACACCCTGGCGACCAGGGAGATCGTCCCGATGCGTCCGCCGGCGACGCCCGAGGTCCCTGCCGAGGTGGCACATCCCGAGAGCCATCGCGTGCCGTCGTTCGACGGTGAGCAGGTCCCGGTCTTCGTCTACCGTCCGACCGGACCCGACCTCGGCTCGACGGTCATCCACGTCCACGGTGGTCCCGAGGGCGCAGCCATGCGGGGCTGGGTCCCGGTGGTCTCCGGACTCGCAGCGGCCGGCCACACGGTCGTCGTACCGAACGTGCGGGGCTCGGCGGCGTACGGGAAGCGCTGGTACTCGCTGGACGATCGCGAGCTGCGGCTGGACTCGGTGAAGGATCTGGCCGCGATCCACGCCTGGCTGCCGTCGATCGGCTGCGATCCGACCCGGGCAGCCCTGTGGGGTGGGTCGTACGGCGGCTACATGGTGCTGGCCGGGTTGGCCTTCCAGCCGTCGTTGTGGGCGGCCGGTGTGGACATCGTAGGGATCGCTTCGCTGGTGACGTTCCTGGAGAACACGTCCGACTACCGGCGGGCGACGCGGGAGCGGGAGTACGGCTACCTGGCGACCGACCGGGAGTTCCTGCAGTCGGCGAGTCCGTTGAGCCGCGTCGACGACCTGCGAGCGCCGCTGCTGGTCATCCACGGCGCCAACGACCCGCGCGTACCGCTGTCGGAGGCCGAGCAGATCACCGACGCGCTGACGGCTCGCGGCGTACCCTGCCAGCTCCTCGTCTACCCCGACGAGGGCCATGGCCTGGCCAAGCTGACCAACAAGCTCGACGCCTATCCACAAGCCCTGGCGTTCCTCGCCGAACACCTCAGCTGAGTCGCTCGAGCGTCCCCGCGGTCGCGTCCAGCCGCACCGGCAGTCCCAGTGGTACGGCGAGGTTCAGGTCCTCATGCCCGATCGCAGCGCCCTCCACCATCGGCAGACCCAGCGGGTCGAGCCGATCGTGGACCACGGCGCTGACCAGTCCGGAGTCGTCGGCGCCGCTGAAGTCGCCGACGACTACTCCAGTGACCTCTGCGAACCAGTTGGCCCGCAGCAACTGAGTCAGCAGCCGGTCCACCCGGTACGCGTCCTCGCTGACGTCCTCCATCACGACGATCCCGGTCGGCGGCGCGTAGGTCGGCGTACCGACGCTTGCTGCAAGCATTGCCAGGTTGCCGCCACGCAGCGGGCCCTCAGCAACGCCACCGACCACAGTCCGCGCGCCTGCTGGTGCGAGTAGATCCGTGACGCTGTCCGGCTCGAACAGCAGGTCGCGCAGCCGCTGCCGCCCTACCTCCGACCCGAGCTGCTCGACCGCAGCAGCCATCGGCCCGTGCATGGTGACCAGACCGCGTGCGTTGAGCGGCTCGTGCAGCGCAGTGATGTCACTGAACCCGATGAACCACTTCGGTACGGCGGCCAGCTCGTCGAAGTCGACGTACTCGAGCATGCGCTGCACGCCGTACCCACCACGTGCACAGAACACGGCCGCGAAGGTGGAGTCCAGCCACGCGTTCCGCAGGTCCTCGGCCCGAGCCTTGTCGTCCGCAGCCAGGTAGTTAAGCCGTTCGTGCCCAGCAAGCACCGACGGCAGCACCTCGACCTCGAGCCCCCACGCCTTCAGGTGCTCGATCCCAGTCGCCAGCCGCTCCGCCCGCACCGGTCCCGACGGCGCAACCACCGCCACCCGATCCCCAACCGACAACCGCTCCGGCACCTTCACGTCAGTCACTCCGTGACGCTACCAATCCACCGTGATCGTCGCGCTCTTGGAGGTGCCGTTGACGGTCACGCCCAGCTGAGCCGTGCCCGGACGCAGCCCGGTGAGTTGACCGGTCGCCGGGTCGTACGACGCCACCGCCCAGAACGGCGCGGTCTGCGCCGGACCGATGTGCAGGGCGCGCGAACCCCACCAGTCGGCCGACACCGGGAACGCCACCGGCACCCGCCGGCTCTCCTGTACGACGGTCGCCCCCGCACTACCCGTCTCACCACGACGCAACGCTGCCGGCGCGGTCAGCTCGAGCGAGTCGACGTGCGGCCGGAACTCGACCTTGAGCCAGGACCGCTCCGGCGCCGACCACTTGCGCTCACCGGCGGCCGCCGCCTGCGCGTTGGGGTCGACACCGACCATCGCCCAGCCGGTGAATCCACCGTCGTTCGGCGCGGACGACGGACCCTTGCCGGAGTTGCCGGTCAGCGGCAGCAGGACGCCGTCGGTGCGGGAGGCCGCGAAGGTCCCGGCGTGGGCAGCCATGTACGCGGCGCCCTTCCCGGTCGACGCCCGGAACCCGGCCAGCCAGTCGACGATCATCCGGGCCTCCTTCCGGTCACCCAGCTGCGAGTTGGCGGTCGGCGACGGGTCGTCGATCGGGTGGTGCGCCATCACCACCACGTTGCGGATCGACTTGTTCGTGGCCGCGTCGTCCAGCTGCGCGCGAAGGTCGAGGATCTGCGCGAACCCGCCCGCCCGCAGCGAGCCGAGCGACGAGTCCCGAAGGATGAAGCGCGTCCCCTTGTGGTCGAACGTGCTGCTCGGCGGCCCGAACACCTTGGACCACTCGGACAGGTCACCCGGGCCGTAGCTCTCGTGGTTGCCCGGCACGTAGTGCACCGGCACCTGGCCGGCGACCTCCTCGTCGATGATCTGCTTCGCCAACGCGATGTCCTGAGCGAAGCCCCGGTCGACGAAGTCGCCGTTGATCACCAGGAAGTCCGGGTGCTGCGCGAGCGCCTCGCGGATCGTCCGCCGGGCCTGCTTGACGAAGTCGGAGTTCGGGTCGTCGGCGGTGAACTGCGCGTCCGACATCACCGCGAACCGCCACCGGCCGTCGGTCGCCACGGTCCCGTCGGTGACCACCAGCGGGTCGACCACCTTCGCCGGCGGCGCCATGTCCACCGGCGGCGCACCGCGCAGGGTCAGGTCGTCGACGATGATCCGGCCCGAGTACTGCCGGGTCGGCACGGTCTCGACGACGTAGATCCGCCAGAACCGCAGCGGCATCGCCAGCCCCGGCGGGATGTCCGCCTCGACGTACTTCCAGCCGACCCAGTCCACCGCGGCCGCGACGTTCAGCGTCTGCGGCGATCCACCGGCCGCGGTGTAGGCGTTCGCCCGCAACCACGCGCCCTTGCCGTCGCCGTACACCCACGCGCCGAGCTTCTGCGGCTGCCCGGGCAACGTCAGCTGCGGCGTCACCGAGAGGTACGCCGCTCGCGTCGCCGTCGTGCCAGTGAGGGAGTAGTCGAGCGCGATCGCCTGCCCGCCGTCATGGCCCTCGGCCTCCGACCGCGCCGCCGTCGCTGCACCGGCTGGTACGGCGTTCGCCGCCCAGCGGGACAGGTCGTCGACCTCGTCGATCACGGTGCTGCTCAGGCCGGACGTGACACTGAGCTGCGTGGTCAGGGTGCCGGCCTTCGCGGTGATCACGGTCGACACCGCGTCGTCGCTGAGCGCGTTCACCTCGAACCCATTGCCTTTGGCAACCACCTTGACGAGAGTGGCATCGTACGACAGCTCGAGGTTACGCGGCTCGATCCAGGTGCCGAAGCCGTCTGCGTCGTACCCGTCGATCTCGAAGAAGCCCTTGGAGGTCGAGTCGGTCAGCGACACCTGCCGGGTCGACGGCGCGAGCCGGGTCGGCGCGCCGAGGACGGTCAGCTGGATGCGGCCGTGCGCCTTGCCGCGGGCCGCGGTGACGATCGCGTCACCGGCCTTCCGACCGGTCACCACACCCTTTTGGTCGACGCGAACATTGCCCCCGGCGAACCAGTACGGCGTACCTGTGGCCGGAGCGTAGGTCTCGTCGTGTCCGGTCGCGGTCAGGACCCGGCTGAGGCCGGTCAGGACCCGGGAGCTGCGGGAGACATCGGTGTCCGCGTCCTCGGCCGCGGTGCCCTGGGCCTCGACGCGGTAGCCGGTCAGCTGGCCGGAACCCTTGACCGGTAGCAGGCCGAGGCCATTGGGGATCACGCGCTCGCCGCCGTCGGACGGGTCGTTCACCACCTGCGGCGCTGCCTCACCGGGCGATCGCGCGAGCATCGTCGACGAGCCGCCGCCGTCCAGGTTCAGCGCGTCGTCGGCGCCCAGGCCGATCATCAGCTCGCCCATCTCCTTCAGCGACAGCCCGCGGGAGCCGGTCGCGCGACCGTCGACGGTGAGCAGCAGCATCCGGCTGCCGTCCGCGTCGAACCCGATCGCGGTCCGGGGCGCCAGGTCCGCGTCCGGGACGTCGGCCGGGACCTGACCGTCCTTGGCGAGCTGGTGGTTGCCGCTGATGCCGACGGCGACGTCGGCCGCGTCGGGGCGCAGGCCGTACTGCACGTCGACCTTGTCGCCGGCCTCGAAGGCGGCGAGCGCGGCCGCACCGGCTTCGCGGCCGATCAGCGCCTGCTCGTTCGCGGCCAGCGGAGTGGTGCCCGGAGTGGCGGCGGACGAGACGACCACGCCGTCGCGAAGGATCGCTTCGCGCACGGTCGGCAGGCCGTCGACGGTCCTGGTGCGGGCCGCGTCGCCCCACTCCGGTGTGTAAAGGCCGATTCCGCCGGAGTTGACGGTCGGCGAGTTGAGGTTGGTCAGCTCGAGCTTGGTGGCGTCGTCGTCGGTCGCGCTGCCCTGCAGGAACAGCTCCGCGATCAGGCCGAGGCCGTCCTTGCCGATCACGGCGGTGTCGTTGTGCCCGGCCGCGGGCGCGTTGACCAGCCGGCCGCTCTCGACGCCGACGCCCAGCGGCGCGGTGGTGTCGTTGATGTCGAAGAAGTCGCCGTTGACGCCGGCGATCGCGCCCTTCCGGGCCAGCTGCTGGCTGAGCGGCGTGCCGCCGGAGACCTTGCCGGTGTTGACGTAGTCGACCGTCACCCCGTGCTTGTCCAGGTCGGCCGCGAGGATGTCACCGCGGAGCCAGCCCTTCGGGTCGAGACGCTCGAACGACGTGTAGTTCACGCCCGGCGCGACCGGGCTGTCCTCGCGCGTCGTCAGCACACCGTCGCCGGCGATCGCGGAGTCCGGGATGCCACCGGGGGCGGGCTGCGCGACAGCCGGCACGACGACGGCGCCGGCCAGCAGGCCGCCCATGCCGAGCGCTGCGGTCAAGGGACGGAAGAGCGACACAGGAGCCTCCCCAACGTGGACGGACGCGGCCATCCGACGTGGTGCGCTCTACCGCCACATGAGGCACAGGTGTACGCCGGTCAACCGACCGGTGACAAAGTAACGTCTCCAGAGCCCGACCGGAAGGTTTTCTCCTCGCAGAGCCTCGATCCGTGGGCCCGGGCAGCCGCGAGCAGGTGCTCGGCGGAGTGCAGCGCAAGGCGGAGGGCGAGGCTCGGAGTGGGGTTCTCCGTGCCTCGTCCTCCAACGCCGCGATGTGCCCGCCGAGTGCCGCGCAGCGCGGCCGGGCCCACGGATCGAGGCTTCGGTCAGCCGACGGCGACCGGGCGGCCGGAGGTCTGCCAGGCGTGCATGCCGCCGTCCAGGTTGATCGCCTCGCGGCCGAGCTGGTTCAGGAACTGGGTGGCCATCCCGGACCGGCCGCCGACCGCGCACACGCACAGCACCTTCTGGTCCATCGGCACCTCGCCCACGCGCTCCTGCAACTCACCGAGCGGGATGTGGTTCGCCCCCTCGATGTGCCCGCGGTCCCACTCGTCCGGCTCACGCACATCCAAAACGAACGCCTCGGCCAGCAAAGCGTCGTCCAACTCGGCCACCACGACCGAGGGAATCTCCTGGTTCTGGAACATGCTCTCGATCATCTCAGGCCACTGGTCGACACGCGTCTTCCGCCTCTAGGGCAGCGGGCGGCCTCCGGTGGCGCCGATGCGTTCGCCGGTGATGTAGGTCGAGTCGTCCGAGGCGAGGAAGACGTACGCCGGTGCCATCTCGGCCGGTTGCCCCGGTCGGCCGAGCGGAGTGTCCGCGCCGAACTCGTCCACCTTCTCGGGCGGCAGTGTCGCCGGGATCAACGGCGTCCACACCGGACCCGGTGCGACCGCGTTCACCCGGATGCCCTTCGGAGCCAGCTCCTGCGCGAGCGCCTTGGTGAAGTTCAGGATCGCCGCCTTGCTGGTCGCGTAGTCGAGCAGCTGCGGCGACGGCTGGTACGCCTGGATCGAGGTCGTGTTGATGATCGCCGACCCGGGTTTCATCACCGGTACGGCGGCCTTGCACAGCCAGAACATCGCGTACACGTTGGTCTTCATCACCTGGTCGAACTGCTCGGTGCTGATCCCGGCGATCCCCTCCTGCGACATCTGGTACGCCGCGTTGTTCACCAGGACGTCGAGGCCGCCGAGGTCGGACACGCACTGGTTGACCAGCTTGCGGCAGTGGTTCTCCTCCTGGATGTCACCAGGCACCGCGACGGCCCTGCAGCCCGCCTCCTCGACCAGCCGGCAGGTCTCGCGGGCGTCCTTCTCCTCGCTCTCGAGGTAGGACACGAGTACGTCGGCTCCCTCGCGGGCGAACGCCAACGCGACGGCGCGCCCGATCCCGGAGTCACCGCCGGTGATCAGCGCCCGCTTCCCGTTGAGCTTGCCGCTGCCCTTGTACGTGTCCTCGCCGTAGTCGGGGTGCCGCTCCATGTCCGCGCTGCGGCCGGGGTGCTCGAGTTGCTCCGGACCTTGGGCCTCCGCGCCCGCGTACCGCTCGGTGGGGTCTGCCATGGTTCCGCAGTACCCGCGGGAAAACTACTTGAGCAGTTTGGAGAGGCGGCGGTCGGCCAGCGGTTTGCCGCCGGTCTGGCAGGTGGCGCAGTACTGCAGGGAGGAGTCGTGGAAGCTGACCTCGCGGACGATGTCGCCGCAGACCGGGCACTTCTGGCCCTTGCGGCCGTGCACGCGCAGGCCCGACTTCTTCTCCGACTTCAGATCCTGTACGGCGAGGCCGGCGGAGCGGTCGACCGCGTCCTGGAGGGTCTCGAGCATGGCGTCGTACAGCAGCTTGAGCTCGTCCTCGGTCAGGTTCGACGCGGGTTTGAAGGGGCTCATCTTCGCGACGTGCAGGATCTCGTCGGAGTAGGCGTTGCCGATTCCGGCGATCACCGACTGGTTGCGCAGCACACCCTTCAGCTGCACCCGGCCCTCGCGTTTCAGGATCGCGCCGAAGTCGTCGAGGGACAGCGTGAACGGATCCGGCCCGAGCCGGGCGATCCCGGGCACCTCGGCCGGGTCTCGGACGACGTACACCGCGAGCTTCTTCTGGGTGCCGGCCTCGGTCAGGTCGAAGCCGGAGCCGTCGTCGAACACCGTCCGCAACGCGATCGGGCCCTTGCCGGGCCGCACCAGCGCGGTGGACTGCTCATCCTTCCACCGCAGCCAGCCCGCGCGGGCCAGGTGGATGACTAGGTGCACGCCCTGGGCCTCGATGTCGAGGAACTTCCCGTGCCTCCGGACGTCGTCGATCAGCAGCCCGACCAGGCTCGTGATCGGCGGGTCGTAGGTCTTCAGCGCGCTGATCGCGGTGATGTCGGCGCGCACGAACGCGTGGCCGACGGCGCGCTCGCGCAGGAACGCCGCCAGCGACTCGACCTCCGGCAACTCAGGCACCGTCCCAGTGTGCCTTACGGCGGGGACAGTTTGCCGGGTTCAGGGTGGGAACAGGGGATCGGTGGGGTGAACCCGCAAGAGTTTGTTGGCCAAGGACGGTAGCGTCTTAGGGCAAGAGAGTAGGGAGGCCCTGATGGGGTTTGTGAAGACGTTGGTCAAGGGTGCGGTCGTCGCCAAGCTGGCGCAGATCGCGCAGCGCGAGCTCAGCAAGCCTGAGAACCAGCGCAAGCTGAAGGATGCGTTCACCAAGGTGCAGCAGCGCCGCGGCGGCGCCCACTAAGCCATTCTGACTTCGGCCCGGCTGCTTGTGCACGACTTTGTGCACAGCCGGGCCTGAAGTATGCGCTCAGGCGGGTTTGTGCGCCTGCAGCGTGTACGTGGCGGGCAGCCGGTGCGGGTTGTCGGTCAGCCGCCACTCGCCGGACGCGTCCTCGGTCATCAGCCCGGGCAGGGCGTTCCAGGGCGCGCTGTCGTGCTCGGCGAGCGAGTCGAAGACCAGGCCGGCCTGCTGAAGCGCGGTGATGATCTCGGACAGGCCGTGGTTCCACTCGTGCGTGACGTTGTGTGAGAACTCCACGTCCGTCTCGACGTACGTCCCGCCCTCGTCCCACACGATCGGCTCGGCGGTCTCGAAGTACGGGTACCGCAGCACCGGGCTCGTGTCCCCGGGCTCGGCGTCGAGCGCCCACAGCATCGGGTGACCCTCGCGAATGAACAGCCGCCCGCCTGGCTTCAGCAGGCCCGCGACCGTGTCGGCCCACCGCGTGATGCTCGGCAGCCAGCCCAGCGCGCCGATCCCGGTGAAGACCAGGTCGTACGACGACGCGCCGAGCACGTCGACCGCGTCGTACACATCCGAGACATGGAAGTCCGCCTCCAGGCCGAGCCGGTCGGCCAGCGCCTGCGCGTGCTCGACCGCGGGCGCAGAGAAGTCCAGTCCGCTCATCCGGGCGCCGAGCCGTGCAAGGGACACCGTGTCGGTGCCGATATGGCACTGCAGATGCACCCCGCGCAGCCCGGAGATGTCACCGAGCCGCGGCAAGTCGAACCGGACCACTTCACTGAGGTACTGCGGATCCGCCTCGAACTGCGCCACGTTGTACCCCGGCGACGCGGCGTGCGCCGGCACCCGCTCGTCCCAGTTGGCCCGATTCACATCCCGGTAGTCGCTCACGCCGCGACCATGCCACACGGCCGACGGACGCGTCACAACAATTAGTGGAGATAAGTCCACCTTCATGGGAGGTTCAGGCCGACTGTGTGACGTACGGCGCACTGGTGTGCTGGAGGTCATGAGCCAGGTACTGAGCCGGACCCGCATCCAGGACGTCGATGCGTTGCGTGGATTCGCCCTGCTGGGCATCGTGCTCGTGAACATCACCTTCGCCGCCTCGGGGTTCCCGATTCATCTGGCGAAGGATCCGGCGTACCAGTCGTGGCTCGACCAGGCCGTGCACTGGGTGTCCTCGACGTTCGTGGACATGAAGTTCTACCTGCTGTTCTCGTTCCTGTTCGGGTACAGCTTCCAGTTGCAGATCGAGGCGGCGCAGCGCGCGGGCGCGGCGTTCAAGCCGCGGATGCTGCGCCGACTGGCTGGTCTCTTCGCGATCGGCGCGCTGCACGCGATCTTCCTGATCACCGGCGACATCCTCAGCGTCTACGCGCTGATCGGCCTGATCCTGCTGGCGATGCGGCGGGTGAAGGAACGGACCGCGCTGATCGTGGTGGTCGCGATCTACGCCTACCTCTTCGTCTCGCTGGGCTCGACCGCACTCTTCCAGGACACCTTGGCGTTCCTCGACCCGGCCGGCGCGGTCGCCGCGGCTCAACAGACGACCGCGAACCTCGGCGGCTCGTTCGGCGACATCATCGGCGAGCACGTCGCGGCGCTACCGACGTACGGCCTGTCTCTGCTCACTGTCCAAGGACCGACAACGCTGGCCGCCTTCCTGCTCGGTCTGGTCGCGGGCCGACGTCGACTGCTCGCGAACCTCAACGGTCAAGAGGCTGTACTGCGGCTGATCCAGCTGGTCGGGTTCGTCATCGGCATCACCGGCGGCATGATGTACGCGGCCGGCGGGAACGGCGACACCGGTTCCGTCCTGGCCAGCGTGCTCACCGCACCGTTCCTCGCTGCGGCGTACGTCGCGACGCTGCTGCGGATCATGCACTCCGACAAGGGACGGGACGTGCGGCGGGTACTCGCACCGGCCGGGCAGATGGCGTTGTCGAACTACCTGGGCCAGTCGGTCGCGACGATGCTGATCTTCACCGGGATCGGGTTCGGCCTGGTCGGCCAGGTGTCTCCGCTGGAGACGCTGGGGATCGCCGTCGCGATCTTCGCCGTACAGGTCGTGCTGAGCCACGTCTGGATGAGCCGCTACGGCTACGGGCCGGTGGAAGGTGTGCTGCGGGCCGTCACCAACGCGACCGCTCCCACCTGGCAGCGCAAAACCGCCGGGTGAGATCCCGGCGGTCTGCGGTGGTGTCAGGCCGCGTGGTGGCCGTGGTGGGTGAGGATGCGGGCCCGGCGGATGCTGTGCACGGTGCCTGCGGCCGTTGCGGGCTTGTGATTGAAGGGCTCGGCCGCGCCACCGAGGGCGAGCAGGTCGAGCTTTGTCCGGGCCTGGTCACGGTCGTCAGTCACCCAGGAGCCGTTCGGACCGGTGGTGAGACCGGTCGAGTGACGCCTGTTGCTGAGCTCCAGAGCCGCGATCACGGCCAGCGCGAGTACTGCGAGAAGAATGATTCCGGTCATGGCATAGATTTTGCTACCTACTAGATTCTGCCACCACTGGCACTATTGACATAGTTCCACAAATTCCTGCCATACTGGCGGCATGCTCCAGAAGATCGCTGTCGTCCTCATGGAGGACGTCGCCATGTTCGAGTTCGGCGTGGTGTCCGAGGTGTTCGGGATCGACCGGACCGACGACGGTGTGCCCGCATTCGACTTCAAGGTGTGCTCGACCCGGCCGGGCGAGCCCCTGCGCAGCAGCAGCCACTCCGCGGTGATCGCGCCGTACGGGCTGGAGGAGCTCGAGGACGCCGACCTGGTCGCGCTCCCGGCGACGACCTGGCGGGAGGCGTACGACGAGCGGATCCTGGACGCGCTGCGCCGGGCCGAGGCCCGCGGGGCGATCCTGCTGACGGTCTGCTCGGGCGCCTTCGTGCTCGGCAAGGCCGGGCTGCTGGACGGCCGGCCGTGCACCACGCACTGGCGCTACGAGAAGCTCTTCCAGGAGACGTTCCCGCTGGCCAAGCTGGACGCCGACGTGCTGTTCGTTGACGACGGCAACATCATCACCAGCGCCGGCACCGCGGCCGGGATCGACGCCTGCCTGCACCTGGTCCGGCGTGAGCTCGGCAGCGCGGTCGCCACCCGGATCGCGCGCCGGATGGTCGTCCCGCCGCAGCGCGACGGCGGTCAGCGGCAGTACGTCGAAGTACCCGTGCCGGAGTCGTCGGGCGAGAGCCTGCAGCCGGTGCTCGACTGGATGGTCGACAACCTCACGATCGAGCACACCGTGCCGGCGCTGGCCCGGCGGGCGCAGATGTCGGAGCGCACGTTCGCGCGGCGGTTCGTCGCGGAGACCGGGACGACACCGCTGAAGTGGGTCACCACCCAGCGCGTGCTGCGGGCACGCACGCTGCTCGAGCAGACCCGGATGGGCATCGAGCAGATCGCCGCCGAGTCAGGCTTCGGCACGGCCGCCCTCCTGCGGCACCACTTCCGCAGGGTCGTAGGCGTGCCACCCCAGGACTACCGCCGAACCTTCCGCACCGCCAGCTGACGGTCTTCGGCTACGCTGCGCATACCGGCTGATCGCATTGAGTGAGGCCGCTCTGCCCTGCGCGGGCAGCGTGAGACCGCCCACAGAATTTGCGGTGCCCCCACCTGGGCCTTCTAGGATCCTTCGAGTGTCACAGGGGGGTAACGGCCGAACAGATCGGCGAGCCGAGAGAAGTTGGAGCGACTGTGGCAACGCCGGACCCGTCCCGGGCCAGCACCTCCCGACGTCTGAGCTGGGACGTCGTCCGTGTCCTCGCCGTCCTCGCAGTGGTCTTCACCCACACGACGTACCAAGGCCCGGTGCTGCACCCCGAGCTCGGTGCGCCGCTGGGCAAGTACCCGTTCCAGGTCGGTGCCAGCGTCCTGCTGGTGATCAGCGCGTACTTCGTCTGTGTGACGATCCGGAAGGGTCCGACGGCGCGGTGGTTGTGGCGCCGGGTCTGCCGGGTGCTGCCGCCGTACCTGGCCGCCGTGATGGTCACCTACACGGCATTGATCCTGCTCGGGCCTGACAACTGGAAGCTGCCCACGCCGCACGACCTGTGGGGCAACCTGACGCTCGTCGCCTCGTTCGACCCGTCGGTGCACCTCATCGACGGCTCCTACTGGACGCTGCCGCTGCAGCTGATGGCGTTCGCCGCCGCTGCACTGCTCTGGCCGCGCGGCATGGGGTCGGCCGGGCGCATCACCGGACTGCTCTGGGTGATGATCCTGGCGCCGGTGATCCTGGACTGGAACGACCGGATCGTGCACAGCCCGTTCTGGGTCCAGCAGGCCTGGAACGGACTCGGGCTGCATCGGCTGCAGCTGTTCGCGATCGGTATCGCGATCTGGCTCTGGGCCCAGCGCCGGATCAACGTGATGCACCTGGGCGCGCTGCTCGTCGCGACCGTCTTCGCTCAGCACGCGCACACGGCCGACCTGCCGTCGTCGCTCGGCATCGGCGTCCTGCTGGTGGTCGTGGCGATGGCCGCGCGGGGCCCGGACTGGCGGGTCTTCGCTCCGATCCGGCGGCCGATCCAATTCCTGGCGCGGATCTCGTTCGCGATCTACCTCCTCAACCAGGAGCTCGGGTACCTGATCGCCTACCACCTGATGTCGATCGGCGCGGGACGCCTGGCGCAGATCGCCGGCGCGGTTGCCGGGGTGATCGCGCTGGCTTGGCTGTTGACGACGTACGTCGAACGACCCGTGTACCGCGCACTGGCCAACACCCCGATCCGGCCGCCACTGCGCCGCCTGGGGTTCCGCGCGCTGGTCTGGCTGACTACTTGACGCCGGATACCCGGAGCGTGATACTCGATTTCGAGTAATCGAGCTCGAGGGGGCGTGATGGCGCGACGGAAGGTCGGCAACCCGCTCGCGTTCGCCATCCTCGGCAGCCTGGCCGAGCGCCCGATGCACCCGTACGAGATCTCGACGATCCTGCGGGCCCGAGGCAAGGACCAGAGCATCAAGCTCAACTACGGCTCGCTGTACTCCGTCGTCACGGCCCTGGAGAAGAACGGCTTCGTCGAAGCCCGGGAGACGATCCGCGAGGGCAACCGGCCGGAGCGCACCGTCTACCAGATCACCGAGGCCGGCCAGGAGGAGTTCCGCGACTGGCTGACCGAGTTGCTCGGCACGCCGAGTCGCGAGTTCCACCCGCTCGAGGCCGGCCTCGCGTACCTGCCCGGCCTGCCACCCGGCCGGGTCGCCGAGCTCCTGGAGCAGCGGGCGAAGGCGATCGACGCGGAGATCGAGCAGGTCGTCGCCGCCCACGAACAGATGGCGTCGATGGAGTTCCCGCGCTTGTTCTGGGTCGAGTCGGAGTTCCGGCTGGCGCTGCTCAGGGCCGAGTCGGCGTACGTTCACGAGCTCACAGAGGCGATCCGGAGCGACACCCTCGACGGGTCGGCGTTCTGGCACAAGGCCTGGAAACTGTTCGAAGAGGAGGGCATCAGCCCGGTCGACCAACTGAAGGACCCCGTCAAGTACTTCGGCGCCGACTTCGCCTGGCTGCAGGCGATGCCGCCGGAGGCCAAGTAGCAAGCAGGACGGCCCCCGACCGAGGTGCGGCAACACCACAGGTCGAGGGCCGCAGTTCCTCGAGCCGGTCCGAAGACCTGGTCCCAAGGCGCACTCATCAGGATAGCCAGCAGCGGACCGGCTCCCCTCACCACAAGGGAGTCACCACCTCATGGCTACGCATGCCCTGGAAGCGATCGACCTGGTCAAGACGTACCCGGCCGGGCGCAAGAACCCACCGTTGCGCGCGCTCGACGGTCTCACCTTCAGCGTTCCGGAAGGCGTCGTACTGGGCCTGCTCGGCCCGAACGGCGCCGGCAAGTCCACCACGGTCAAGATCCTCACCACCCTGTCCCGCGCCGACTCCGGCGCGGCCCGCGTGACCGGGTACGACGTCGACGCCGAGCAGGACCAAGTACGGCGGGCGATCGGCTACGTACCGCAGAAGTCCAGCTCCGACCCACAGGCCACCGGGGTCGAGAACCTCGTCCTGGGCGGCCGGATCTACGGCCTGACCCGTGCGGAGGCGGTGCGCCGAGCAACGGAACTGCTGGCGCGGTTCGGCCTGACCGAGGCGGGTGGCCGCCAGGTCAGGACGTACTCCGGCGGCATGCAGCGCAAGCTCGACGTCGCCCTCGGGTTGGTCCACCGGCCGCAGGTGCTGTTCCTGGACGAACCGACGACAGGTCTCGATCCTGAAGCGCGGGCCGACCTGTGGGACGAGGTCGGTCGCCTGTCGGACCAGGAAGGGCTGACCGTGCTGCTCACCACGCACTACCTCGAGGAGGCGGACCGGCTGGCCGACCAGCTCGCCATCGTCGACCACGGCAAGATCGTTGCCTCCGGCACCCCGGAGGCGTTGAAGGCCGAGCTCCGGGGCGACTCCGTCAACGTCGAGCTGCTGGCTCCGGACAGCTCGCTGAGCGTGCGGGCGCTGCTCGGGGAGTTGCCGGGGGTCGGAGAGATTGTTGTCGAGGGCAACACGTTGCGGCTCCGGGTCGACCACGGCGCGACCGCCGTTCCCGCCGTCCTGGGAACCCTTGAGGACAAGGCGATTCCGGTGACCGCGGTGACGGTGTCGCGGCCGTCGCTGGACGACGTCTATCTGCGCTACACCGGGCGGTCGTTCCGCTCCGGCGAGGGCGAGGCGGCGTGATGAGCACCGTCGAGTTTCTCGGGCACACCCGGTTCATCACTGGTCGCTGGCTGCGGGCGCAGTACCGGCAACCGGCGCTGATCGCGTTCACGTTGATCCAGCCGGCGATCTGGTTGCTGCTGTTCGGGCAGTTGTTCCAGGGGGTCGTGAACCTCCCCGGCTTCGGCGACTCGTCGTACATCGCCTTCCTCACGCCGGGAATCGTGATGATGACCGCGTTGATGAACAGCGGCTGGAACGGTACGACGTTCATTGCGGACATGGAACGCGGGGTGATGGACCGGCTACTCGCGTCGCCGGTCAGCCGCGGCGGCCTGATGGCCGGGCAGCTCGTCAGCAACGCGACCACGACATTCCTCCAGACCGTGCTGGTGTTCGCGATCGGCCTGGCAGCCGGCGCCCGGTACGACGGCAGTGCCGCCGGCTACGCGGTCACGGCCGGCGCCGCGATCCTCGTCGGCACCGCCTTCGGCTCGCTGTCCAATGCCGTCGCCTTGCTGACCCGTCAGCAGGAGGCGCTGATCGCCATCTTCCAGTTCGTCTCGCTCCCCCTGACCTTCATATCCTCGATCATGATCGACCCCGACGTCGCTCCGCACTGGCTCAACGTCGCCGCCCGCTACAACCCCGTCGACTGGGCGGCCACCGCAGCCCGCGAAGCCCTCTCCGCCACCCCGGACTGGCCCTCGGTCGCCCGCCACCTGACCTACCTACTCGCCTTCACCCTCCTGGTCGCCTGGCTCTCCACCCGAGCCTTCCGCACGTACCAACGGTCGGTCTGAGACCTTGCATTCCATAGCTTGCTATGTAAAACTCATAGCAAGCTATGGAATTGAGGTGAGGTCGTCATGACTGTCATCACCGCCCGCCGGACCGGCGGGGGTAAGAAGGTTCGCGATCGGCAGCGGCTGGCTCATCTGGTCGCCGGGATCGCGGTGGTCGCCTACGTCTACGCACCGGGCGCGCCCGCGCTCGAAGCCGCGGTTCGCTGGGTGATCCTGCCACTCCTGGCTGCGTCCGGCGTGCTGATGTGGCAGTGGCCGAAGGTGCGGCGGCTGGCTCGCAAGCTGAGGACTCGGGCGTGACGGACGGGCTGTTTCGCGGGGAGTCGCTTGGTTACCAGGTCAACCACCTTGCTCGGTTGCTTGCGCAGACGCTGGCGGCTCGGATCGCGCAGTACGGCGTTGTGCCGGGGCAGTTCGCGCAGTTGCTCGTACTGTTCGAGGAGGACGGGCTGACGCAACGCGAGCTGTGTGACCGGGTGCGGATCGAGCAGGCCACGATGGCGAAGACCTTGCAGCGCATGCAGCGCGACGGTCTGGTTCGGTGCGATCCCGACCCGGCCGACAAGCGCCGGATCCGGGTCTACCTGACCGATCACGCGCGGGAACTCCAGCCTGACCTCGTCGCCGCGGCACAGTCGGTGAACGCCTTGGCCGTCGAGGGGCTGACCGAGGCCGAGGCCGCCGGCTACCTGGAGGTCACCGCCCGGCTGATCGGCAACCTGGAGTCAGCGCGCTAGGGCTTCGGCGTACCAGGGTTTGATGGTGTTGTCGATGATGGTGAGGCGTTCGTCGAAGGGGATGAAGGCGGACTTCATCGCGTTGATGGCGAACCAGCGGAAGTCGGCGAGGTCGTAGTCGAAGGCTTCGGCGAGCAGGGTGAGCTCGCGGCTCATCGACGTACCGCTCATCAGGCGGTTGTCGGTGTTGACGGTGACCCGGAAGCGGAGCTTGGCGAGCAGGCCGATCGGGTGGTCGGCGATCGACTCGGCGGCGCCGGTCTGCAGGTTGGAGCTCGGGCACATCTCCAGCGGGATCCGCCGGTCCCGGACGTACGCCGCGAGCCGCCCGAGCTCGGCCTTGTCGCCGGCCGGGTCGTAGTCGATGTCGTCGATGATCCGGACGCCGTGCCCGAGCCGGTCCGCGCCGCACCACTGGATCGCCTGCCAGATCGACGGCAGCCCGAACGCCTCGCCGGCGTGGATGGTGAAGTGCGCGTTCTCCCGCTGCAGATACTCGAACGCGTCCAGGTGCCGGGTGGGCGGGTAGCCGGCCTCCGCGCCGGCGATGTCGAACCCGACCACCCCGGCGTCGCGGTACGCGACCGCCAGCTCGGCGATCTCCATCGACCGCGCCTTGTGCCGCATCGCGGTCAGCAACTGCCGGGCGACGATCGGACGCTCCGCGGTCGCCATGCCGTGCTCGAACCCCTCGCGGACGGCGTCCACGACCTGCTCGAGCGTCAACCCACGGGTCAAGTGCTGCTCGGGCGCGTACCGGACCTCGGCGTACACCACGCCGTCCGCGGCCAGATCCTGCACGCACTCACTGGCCACCCGCTTGATCGCCTCAGCGTTCTGCATCACCGCGACGGTGTGGTCGAACGTCTCCAGGTACCGCTCCAGCGACCCCGAGTCCGCCGACTCGACGAACCACGCGCCCAGCTCCTCGGCGTCGTTCCGCGGCACCTGGTGCCCGATCTCCCGAGCCAGCTCCAGCACCGTCCCCGGCCGCAGCCCGCCGTCCAGATGGTCGTGCAACAGAACCTTCGGCGCCGCGTTCAACTGCTCGGGGGTGATCATGGCGCCATCCTGCCAGCCGCCCCGGATCCGGCAAATGTTCAAGAATTCCGTCGGCGCCGCGTGTCATGGTGAGGAAATGGTGAGTCGGCTGCGTGGTCGCCCCGAATGGCAGTTCTTCGCCGTTCTGCCCCGGGCAGATCCGGTGCTGGCCACACTCTGGTGGGTCCTGCTGCTGGTGCGCGGCGCGCTGCCGGCGCTGTTCGCGATCTCGATGGGCCGGCTGATCGGCGCGGTCCAGAACGGGTCCGAGCTGGCCGGGCCGCTGAGCCTGATGGGGGTCACGTTCGTGCTACTGCAGGTGCTGGCCCCTGTGCATCAGGCAGTCAGCGCCAATCTCGGCAGCCGCGTGGCCGCCTGGCTGAACGACGTACTCACCAGGACCTGTGTGGAGCCGCCGGGGATCGGTCACCTCGAGGATCCGGAGCTCAGTGAGGACCTGACCGTGGCCCGCGAGTTCGACCGCGGCCAGACCGGCCCGCCGATGTACCTGAACGTCGACTTCGTCGCGGGCAGCCTCGTCGAGCTCGTCGGCGGCATCGCGTCCGCGGTGGTGCTGTTCGGATTCAGCTGGTGGGCGCCGCTGGTGCTCGTCGTCGCCTGGACGGCGACGCACTGGCTGCTCCGGGAGAGCGGTGTCTGGAAGGACCGGAACACGGCCGAGGTCCGGTCGGCGCAGCGGCACGCGGACTACGCCTACCAGCTCGCGGTCGAGCCGGAAGCCGCGAAGGAGCTGCGACTGTTCGGTCTGGCCGGCTGGACCGTGCAGCGGTTCACCGATCGGCGCCGGCGGCTGTTCGAGCTGCAGTACGCCGCCACGCGGCTGCGCGAGCGTCCGATGGTCTGGAGCCTGGTGATCGTGGTCGTGGCCAACGGTCTGGTCTTCTGGGCGCTCGGAGCGGCTGCGATCGACGGTCGGCTGGAGCTCGATCGGCTGGTGACGTTCGCCCAGGTCGCGGTCGGGGTCAGCATGATCGCGTTCGGCGGGCTGAACTGGGCGCTCGACGGTGCGTCGGCGCCGGTGGCCGCCGTACATCGGCTGAAGCCCGCGATGGAGCCGGCCGGCGCCTTGACGTCCGGCCGGCGGATGCCGCGTCCGCGCGGCGCTGTCGCGATCGAGATCCGGGATCTGCGGTTCCGGTATCCACAGGCGGCGGAGCCGGTGTTCGACGGCCTCGACCTGACCATTCCGGCCGGCTCGTCGCTGGCCGTCGTCGGTCAGAACGGCGCCGGCAAGACGACGCTGGCCAAGCTGCTGTGCCGGTTGTACGACGCCGACGCCGGATCGATCCGAGTCGACGGGACCGACCTGCACGACCTCGACGTGGACGCATGGCGGACCCGGGTCGCTGCCGTCTTCCAGGACTTCCTGCGACTCGAGCTTCCGTTGCGGGAGAACGTGGCCCCGGCCGGTGCCCCGGACGCGGACATCCTCGCCGCGCTCGCGGACGCCGGCGCCAACAACCTGGCGAGCCTCGACACCCGCTTGGCGACCGGGTACGGCGACGGCACCGACCTGTCCGGTGGTCAATGGCAACGGGTCGCGCTGGCGCGGGCGTTGTGCGCCGTACGGCAGGGTGCCGGGCTGGTGCTGCTCGACGAGCCGACGGCGCAGCTGGACGTCCGTGGTGAGGCGGCGATCTTCGACCGGATCCTGACCGCGACCCGCGATGTCACCACGATCCTGATCTCGCATCGCTTCTCCACGGTCCGGCACGCCGACCGGATCTGTGTGCTCGAGCACGGCCGGGTCGTCGAGCTCGGCAGCCACGACGAGCTGATGGCGCTCGGCGGGCGGTACCGGACGATGTTCGACCTGCAGGCCGAGCGGTTCGCGGAGGTCGACGAGGAAGGAGTCAGCTATGACACGCTCTGACGTCGACGACCTGCCCAGGGCGTTGCCGGCGATGTGGCGGCTGTGCAAGCTCGGTTATCAGCACGAGCCGCGACTGCTGGTCTTCGCCTTCGCGATGACGCTGCTGGCCGCGCTGCCGGACGCGCTGCTCGCGTTGTGGCTCAAGGTCCTTGCCGACGGCGTGCTGGAGAACGACGGGCGCGCCGTACTGCTCGCTGCGGGCGGCCTCGCGCTGTCTGTCACAGCGACCTGGTTCCTGCGCACGGTGTCGACCCGGATCACCCGGCGGTTCCGGGATCGCGTGACGATCATGCTCGAGGCGCACGTCGCCCAGCTGCAGGCGTCGGTCGCGACCATCGAGCACCAGGAACGACGCGACTTCCTGGACCGGTTGTCCGTGCTGCGCAAGCAGGTGTTCGTGCTCGACCACATGTACATGTCGCTGTTCTCGACCTGCGGCTGGCTGCTGCGGCTCGGGGTGACTGTCGCGCTGCTGATGTCGATCGATCCGGCGCTGATCCTGCTACTGGTGTTCGCCCTTCCGACCGTCGTCAGCTCCAGCTGGCGCCCGGGCGTCGAGCGTGCTGTCGAGGAGCAGTACGCCGCCCACAGCCGGCTGGCCGACCATCTCTTCCGGACCGCCACCACCGCCGCGCCCGGCAAGGAGGTCCGCGTTGTCGGCATCGGCCAGGATCTCGTGGTGAACCGCCGCCGCGAGTGGGAGAAGTGGTACGGCGCCATCGCAAGCGCCCGGTGGACGAGCGCGGGGTGGCATGCGGTTGCTTGGGCGATCTTCGGCGCGGCGTACGTCGGCGCCGTACTGTTCGTCGTCTCCGGGCCGAACGGCTCGGTCGGCAACGTCCTGCTGATCCTGGCCGCGGGTGCGCGGCTGTCGGCGTACATCGGAGCGACTGTCGGCGAGATCGGGTTCCTGCGGGGGATCTGGCTGGACGGGTCGCGGCGGTTGGTCTGGCTGGAGAACTACGCGGCGTCGTTCGACGACTCCGCGGATCTGCCGGCGCCGGAGCGCCTCACCGACGGCATCCGGCTGGAGCACGTCTCCTTCACCTATGCCGGAGCGTCCCGGCCGGCGCTGGAGGATGTCGAGCTGCATCTGCCGGCCGGGCGAGTGGTCGCGGTCGTCGGCGAGAACGGCGCCGGCAAGTCGACGCTGGTGAAGCTGATCTGCAAGCTCTACGAGCCGACCGGCGGACGGATCCTGGTCGATGGGCAGCCACTGGACCGGATCCCGGCCGAGGCGTGGCGGCTCGCGACCGCCGGCGCGTTCCAGGACTTCTTCCGGTTCGAGTTCCGGGCCGGCCACAGCGTCGGGCTCGGGGACCTGCCACGACTGGACGACGAGCCGGCCGTCACCACGGCGGTCGGACGGGCCGGCGCGGAGGACGTCGTCGAGCGGCTCGAGGCCGGGTTGGACACCCAGCTCGGCGCCACCTGGCCGAGCGGGGCGGAGATCAGCTTCGGGCAGTGGCAGAAGCTGGCGCTGGCCCGCGGCTTCATGCGGAACCGGCCGTTGCTGCTGGTCCTCGACGAGCCGACCGCCGCGCTGGACGCCGAGACCGAGCACGCCCTGTTCGAGCGGTACGCGGTCGCGGCCCGGGACAGCGCGGACGGGCGGATCACGATCCTGGTCTCACACCGGTTCTCGACGGTCCGGATGGCCGATCTGATCGTGGTGCTGGACGGCTCCCGGGTGGTGGAGACCGGGACGCACGACGAGCTGATGGCGAGCGACGGTCACTACGCCGAGCTCTACCGGATCCAGGCCGCCGCGTATCACTGAGCGTGGATCTTGAAGACCGGGACGCCCGGGGCGATGTGGCGGAGCACCTCGTCCGGCGAGTTCTTGTCGACGTCACCGCTGAAGAAGGTGCCGACCTCCCAGGCCCACTTCTTCAGGTACAGGCGCAGCATCGGCGTCTTGTCGGCGTCGGCGATCTCCTCGGCCCGGAAGGCCTGGATCTTCCGGCCGAGCTGGAGCCGGCCCTCGGGGTTCACCCGCAGGTTGCGCACCCACTGGGTGTGACCGCGCGGGGCGACCAGGTACTGCTGGCCGTCGACGACCAGCAAGTTCACCGGCGTGCTCCGCCAGTCGCCGGTCTTCCGGCCGCGGACCGAGAGTACCCGGCTGCCCATCAGGCTCAGGCCGAGCTTGGTCAGGCGGGCGACGATCCGGTTGAAGACCCGCATGCTGCCCTCGGCGGCGGTGATCACGCGCTTGCTGTCGTAGGTCTGGTTGTACTGCCGCATCGTCGTACCTCTTCTGGTTGCGAGAGCGGTGCTCTCTGTTGTGATCAGTGAACACGAAAGCAGTGCTCACTGTCAAGAGCAGTGCTCTCGGTTTTATGGCAGACTGCTGCCATGAACGCCGGACGCACCGCACGCGAGAGAGCCAGGGCCGAGCTGACCGAGGAGATCAAGACGATCGCCCGCCGGCAGCTGGCGACCGACGGCGCCGCCGACCTGTCGCTGCGCGCCATCTCGCGTGAGCTCGGCATGGTGTCGTCCGCGATCTACCGCTACTTCCCGAGCCGGGACGACCTGCTGACCGCGCTGATCATCGACGCGTACGACGCCCTCGGCGAGGCAGCCGAGGCCGCCGTCGAACCGGACTACGACCGGCCGCTCGACGCCTGGCTCGCGGTCTGCGCAGCGGTCCGGGACTGGGCGCGGGCCAACCCGCACGAGTACGCGCTGATCTACGGGTCGCCGATCAGCGGGTATCAGGCGCCGCAGGCGACGGTGCAGCCGGCCAGCCGGGTCCCGATCCTCCTGCTCGGCCTGCTCGACCGCGCCCAGGCCGACGGGCAGCTCGTCGTACCAGGGGATGCTCCGGAGCCGGGCGGCGTACTGGCGGAGCAGGTGCAGGTGCTAGTGGCGTTGGCGCCTCGGGTTCCGCCGCCGGTGCTGGTGCGGACGGTGATCGTGTGGACGCAGCTGTTCGGGATGATCAGCTTCGAGCTGTTCGGTCAACTGGTCGGGTCGATGGATCCGGCGGACGCGTTCTTCGACTCGACGACGCGGCAGATGGCCGCCTTCGTTGGCCTCAGCTGAAGGCCTTCGGAAGCGGCAGGTGTACGGCGGCCGACACCCGGCGGACGTAGGTCTCGCGGGGGATGGAGACGGCGCCGAGAGTCGCCAGGTGGTCGGTGACCCACTGGATGTCGAGCACCCGCTGGTCGGCGTACTCGTCGTCGAGCAGCTCGATCAGGCCGGCCACAGCCGCCTTCGAGCCGTCGGTCTTGTGGTGGAACATCGACTCGCCGGCGAACAGTCCGCCGATCGCGACGCCGTACAGGCCGCCGGCCAGCTGGTCGCCGTCCCACGCCTCGACCGAGTGCACCCAGCCGAGGCGGTGCAGCTCTGTGTACGACGCGATGATCCCGCGGTCGATCCAGGACCCGGGCCGGCGCGGGTCGGCGCACGCGCGGATGACCTGGTCGAAGGCGGTGTTCACCCGGATCTCGAACTTGTTCCGCGCCCGCCGTACCGACCGTGACGGCCGGTAACCCGCGACCTCGATCACCCCGCGGTCGACCGGCGACCACCACAGCAGCGAGCCCCGGTGGTCCGGCATCGGGAACAGCCCCCGCCGGTACGCCGCCAGCACGGTCCCCGGCTGCAGATCCGCCCCACCGGCGACGATGTCACTCGCCCCGGCAACCGCCACCGGCGGAAAGTCCCACACAGAAGCAGCAGGCTCGACAGGCACACCCCAATCCTGGACCACCCGCGGACCCGCCGCGGGGTCGGGGGACACCGGGGGTTTCTCCCGAGTGGCGGGAGTCGTGGGGGCACGTAGAGTTGAAGCACGCCCAGGACTCGGACGCGGGGAGGGCGGGAAGGAGCACCGTGGCCGGAGTAGCCAGGTTCGTCGCCAGCAGTCTCGCGCCCGCCGCGCAGCGATTCGCACCTCAGGCAGCGGCGGGTGTGCTGCGCCAGATCCTCGAGGTCGCGATCGACGGGTACCAACGGTTCCCGGGCGCCGAGGCGATCGCCGACGCGAAACTGTCCAGGACCGGCGGTGACGCGCAGCTGGCGATCGACGCGGTGATCGACCAGCACATCCGGCTGGCCGGGTTCCAGGGGTTCGTCACCAGTATCGGCGGGCTCGTCACGCTCCCGGTCGCGCTGCCCGCCAACCTGACCGGCCTGGCGATCGTGCAGGCCCGGATGGTGGCCGCGATCGCGCACCTGCGCGGGTACGACCTGGACGATCCGCGGGTTCGTACGGCGGTGATCACGTGCATGCTCGGCGAGGACGGCGTACTGGACCGGCTGAAGAAGTCGAGCCTGCCGACGTCCCCGCTGGCGATCGCGACCGCGCCGGTGTTCGATCCGGAGCTGGACCGCCAGGTCGCGGGTGAGGTGGTCGCCGAGCTGATCGCCCGGATCAGCGGCAAGCGGATGGCGCTCACCGTGACCCGCCGGATCCCGCTGCTCGGTGGTGCGGTCGGGGCCGGTGTGGACGGCTTCGCGACGTGGCGAATCGCCGAGTACGCCGACAAGAGTCTGGTCCGCCGCATCCGCCGCCCGATCGAGCCCTGACACCGCCTGGTTCAGGAGTGGTCCGAGAGGGCGGCGATGAGTCGGCGCTCCTGCTCGTCGGACCAGGTGGTGCGGAGGACCTGCGGTGACAGGGGTTTGAGCTGGTCGATCGCTTTGTCGCCGTCGACCACGTTCCGGACGACCAGGAGTAGGGCCGCGCGGCCGGGCTCGAGGGTCTGCCGGAGGCCGCGGACGAACTGTGCGTTGAGGATGCCTGCCGACACTGTGCCGCCGACTGCACCCGCTGCGGCGCCCACCGCGGCCGAGAGCAGTGGGACGAGCAGCATCAGACCGATCAGCCCACCGCCGGCCGCGCCGGCGACGGCTCCGGTGGCGGTCAGCCGGAGCGGCTGGACGAGCTCGACCTCGCCGTCCTCGTGGCGGCAGGCGACCGCGAGGCCGCTGAGCTCGAGGGCCTCGGTCGCCTCCAGCTCGGTGAGCCGCTGCCGGGCCTCCTCGGCGAGGTCACGGCTCGGGAATCCGAGGACGATCAGGTCGGTCATGGTTCCTCTCCCTCCGGTTGTCGAGCGGTCACCGCGGCCTGGACGCGGTAGTCGTTGATCGGGCGGTAGCGGTCGTAGAGCATCGTCAGGATGCTGAACAGGAAGATGAAGAACAGCGTGGTGACCAGCGGCAGGCCCTCGTCGTCCCGGCCCAGCACCAGGTCGCCGATCGTGACCAGTACGACGTTCGTCGCGAACACGACCGCGAACGACATCGTCGCGGACTCCCACGACCGGCCCCGCCGGGCCGACCACAGCCCGAGCGCGGAGTTGATCACCGCGAAGATCGCGATGCTGATGAAGATCTCCATGCTGCTCGCCTGCACGGCCGGCAGCACGTTGCCGAAGATCACACTGATCAGCCCGATCAGGAAGATCTTCTCCACGGCCTCCCAGTCGAAGACCTTGCGGTGCGCGGCCTGGAACGCGGCACGCTCGCTGGCCTCGTCGATCGCGGTCGGCAGCGGGTCGGCCTCGAGCTTCCAGGTCCAGTCGGGCTGCGGCAACCGCGGGCGGACGACCAGGAGCAGCACCGCGACCAGCCCGAGTACGGCGACCAGCAGCAACGGACCGAACCAGCTCGTGTCCGCGATCAGGTCGGTGACGTCCAGTTGCGCGATGTGGATCCAGTACTCCTGCGGCAGCTTGACGAACACCCAGATGCCGCCGGCGACCAGCGCCCAGAACCGGAACCCGAACTTCGCCGGATTCCACCGGGACCGGATCGCCTCGTAGGCGATGAAGAAGTACTCGAAGGTGTTAGGGAACAGCAGCAGCAGGGCCCGCAGGCCGGTCAGCTCGAACGCGACCACGCCGACCTGCCGGAAGAAGAACAGGAACCGGCTGATGCCGACCGCCGCCTGACTGGTCCAGTTCCGCAGGCTCGCCAGGTACGCCACCGACAGGTAGAAGACGTCCATCGCCTTGTCGTAGCTCTGGTAGAACGGCGGGTCGTACCCGAACGCCTGGAAGATCGTCTGGTCGACCCCGTCGAGCACCAGGCACCCCACGATGGCGGGCAACGGATACCGCGGAATCAACAACGGCAACCCGAACCGCGCCAGCACCACCGCCCAAAAAACCACGTCAGCGCCCATAGAACCCCCGCCCATCTCCCCGACCGTAGCCCACACCCGCACCCCAGGTCTGTGGATAACTTCAGGTCGGTTACGGCTCTCGCCGATAGACTCGAAGCGGAAGGACAGCAGGCGAGGGGTGGGGGTCAGCCAGCCAGGGCTTGGACGGCTCGGCTGGGGGACGGCTTGCCTAGTTGGGCGGACATCCAGGTGCTGGTGGCGACCAGCTTTTGCAGGTCTACGCCGGTGTGGATGCCCAGGCCGTCCAGTTGCCAGAGGAGGTCTTCGGTGGCGAGGTTGCCGGTGGCGCTTTCGGCGTACGGGCAGCCGCCGAGGCCGCCGGCGGAGCTGTCGACGGTGGTGACGCCTTCGCGGAGGGCGGTGAGGGTGTTGGCGAGCGCCTGGCCGTAGGTGTCGTGGAAGTGGACGGCGAGCTTGTCCACGCCGACGCCGGCCGCAGCGAAGGCCGCGAGCAGCGCGCTCACCTGGCCGGGAGTCGCGACCCCGATCGTGTCGCCGAGGGAGAGCTCGTGGCAGCCGAGGTCGATCAGCCGCGCGCCGACCTTCACCACCTGGTCGATCGGTACGTCGCCCTCCCACGGGTCGCCGTAACACATCGACACGTACCCGCGCACCGAGAGCCCTTCGGCCAGCGCCCGCTGCACCGTCGGCGTGAACATCGCGAGCTGCTCGTCCAGCGTCGAGTTCAGGTTCTTCGCGGCGAACGTCTCGGTCGCACTCGCGAAGATCGCGATCTCCCGGACGCCCGCGGCCAGCGCGCGGTCGAGGCCGCGTTCGTTCGGCACCAGGACCGGCGCCCGTACGGCGTCCGGCAGGTCCAACGACTCCAGGAGCTCGGCGGCGTCGGCGAGCTGCGGGACCCACTTCGGGTGCACGAAGCTGGTCGTCTCGACCGTGGTCAGGCCGGCGTCGACCAGCCGGCGGATGAACTCGGCCTTGACCGCGACGTCGACGATCGCCGACTCGTTCTGCAGTCCGTCCCGCGGGCCGACCTCGTAGATCGTCACCCGGTCGGGCAGTCCGTCCGCTCGCACCAGTTGCGGCTTCCGCATGTGTGTCGCCTCCGTCGCGTCCATGGATCGAGCTTGGGGAGGGGTCTCCTCCACAATGGCTCGTGATGACAACTCTGGCTGACATTCTGCGCGGCATCGAACGCGGCGTCTTCCCCACCCCGGACCTCGGCATCACCGTCGTACCGGCGCCCTCGCCGCGCGAAGCCGCCGTGGTCGCCTTCACCGGGCACATCGTGATCGCCGCGGACGTCGACCCGGCCTGGGTGGCCGAGCGGATCTCGCCGGGCGATCTGTCGGCGCCGACCAACCCGCCGTTCCTGTCCGCACTCGAGCACGCGACCGGCCGCCGGGTCAACGCGATCGACGGGATGCTGCTGGCGCCGGCGCTGACCGACGCCACCGACCGCTCCGCGGCCGTCGAGGGTCTGACGGAGCTCACCGACCACGCCCACCCGCGCGTCGAGCGGGCTTGGCGGTATCGGGACGACGTCCGGGTGTACGGCGACGCGTACGGCGGACTGGTGCTGACGGGCCGCGGTCTGGCGGGTCGGATCGAGTGTGCGATCGAAGTCCCCGAAGGTGATCGGGGGAAGGGGCACGGGCGTCGGCTGGCGCGGGCCGCCCGGGCGCTGATCCCAGTGGACGCGCACATCTGGGCCCAGGTGACCCCGGGCAACGCGGCTTCTCTCCGCACCTTCCTCGCGGCCGGTTACAAGCCCGTCGGCTCCGAAGCTCTGCTGGTCCGCTGAAAGCTCGTTGCTTCCGGCATCTAGTTCGCCGGTGGCTGCGGGAACAACTTCCACAGTTGTGGAAAACCTGGGGATAGTTGCCTCTAGCCCCGAACTCGGCGGTGGTAGGTGTGCGGTTCGCCGGCGTAGTGGTTGCCGCGGTAGAGGCCGTGGATGATCTCGGCCTCGTAGCCGTCGAGCTGCGGCATGCCGAGCCGGCGGGCGATCTCGAGCTCGCCGCGGGCGTCGTACGGGACCCGGACGAACTGGATCGAGAACGGGGCCGGATCGCGGGTGTCCGGGACGCCTTCGAGGATGACGTACACCGGGGTCGGGTCGTTCAGGCTGTTGCCGACCGAGCCGATGTTGAACAGGGTGCGGCCGAGGTCGACCTCGTAGAACGGATCGTGGGTGTCGGCGTACCCGACGACGGTCGGGATCGGGCCGTCGCCGGTGGCCTCGGTGTTCTCGAACATGCCGAGGTACTCCGCTTCGTCGTGGTCGAACCGCACCCGCCGGTGCACGCTCGTCGACGACGCGTGGAACAGCCGGATCTGCCGCCCGCTGAACAGGAAGTCGTGGCAGAACGGGAGCCCGCGCAACCACGCCAACTGGTCCTCGCGGAGCTCCTTCTTCCACCAGCGCAGGGCGTCGCTGTCGTGCTCGCGGTCCGGGTCCGGCAGGAAGTCGTCCCAGTTGCCGAGGATGTTCACCTCGCACACCTGCCGGCACAGGTCGACCGCCGCCTGGCCGCGCGGCCCCTTCCCGACGTAGTCGCCCAGGTTGAAGATCCGCTCGATCCCCCGCCCCGCGATATCCGCCAGCACCGCCTCCAGCGCGGTCAGATTCCCGTGCACGTCCGAGATCAACGCAATCCGTTCCAACCCCATACCCGCCATGCTTTCATCTCCCACCGACAACAGGTTTCCCACCACCCGCTGGTGGTTCCGGCGAACCCGGGAAGGGTGAGGTGGGGACGGGACGGGCTGGGGCCGGGACCGGGTGGGACCGGGACCGGGTGGGACCGGGACCGGGTGGGGGTTCGGTTAGCGGCTGCCGGTTGGGCCGGTGGGTTCGGGGGTGCGTTGATGGGCGGTGGTGGATTTGGGGGTGGACTGGCGTGGGCGGCGGCGGGCTATCGGGCCGACGGATGCGGTTGGGGTCACGGAGCCGCCTCCTGACTCGCCGGCTGAATGGGCCGCGGCGCCGGCGACCCCGCCGGCGACCTTGCGTGCGCCGTTGACGGCAGCTCCGGCGGCAACCAGTCCGGCGCTGGCCGCGGCACCAACACCGACGGCACCCGACGCTCCACCACCCGAGCCACCGCCCGAACCACCACCGGAGCCGCCAGAACCGCCGGAGCCGCGGCCCATGAAGGACCGGCCGACGTTGATGGCGCCGGTGGCCGCGCCACCCGGGTCTGCAACCGAGCTGCCCATGCCAGCGCTGCCGCCGGCGACCGCAGCCGTCACGGGGACCATGAACCGGAGCAGGGCGGGCAACGCGAAGATGGCCAGGAACAACATCATCAGACCGGTCGTGGTCTGCACGAAGCTGTTGGCGGACTGGCCCACACCGAGCTCGTTCATCTTCATCGCGGCCGCGTAGATCAGGGCAGCAGCCGGCTTGTACGCGATGAAGGCCAAGGCCCAGCCGCAGTACTTCTTGAACCAGGTCCGGCCCAGCTCCGTGTTCGTCGCCGCAGCGGCCAGCGGGAACGTCCCGGCCAGCAGGATCAGCATCGCCGAACGGATGACCATCAGCACGACCTGAATCAACGCAGCCATGATCACGGCCACGCCGGCGAACATCATGATGAGGCTCGCGGCGTGGTCGCCGCTCATCATTCCAAGGCTTCCCTGCATCACCAGCGCGCCGAGAGCGCTCGACAGAGTGGACTCGTCCGGATGCGCCGACCGGATGATGGCGAGGGACACTTCGTCCGACCACTCGACGAGCAGCTGCATGGTCGCCGTACCCGCGGCACTCACCGCGACGAAGGTCAGCATCGCCTTCAGCAGGTCCTGGAGCGGTTGGGCGCGCTGTTCCCAGGCGAGCCGCATGCCGGCGATCAGTACGGCGACGGTGAAGACGGCCGCCGAGATCCACAGGACGTTGCCCTGCAGGAAGTCGACCATCGCACTGTTCTGCGGCGACCCGTCACCGGCGCCGACCACCAGCGTCGGGCTGGGCTCCTTGATCCAGAACGTCGCGATGGCGTGGATCCCCTCCATCGCGGCGTCGCCGATGCTCTCGCTCACCTGTTTGAGGGCGTTGTTGGTCGCAGCCTCGAAGCCGCCGGTGACGTGGCAGGTGACGTCCGTGGGTCCGCACATCAGACACCGGTCCAGGCGACGAAATCGGAGAGGTTCTGGTGCTGGGCGAACGGGATGCCTACGGGATCGCCGGGTGGGGGTGGTTGGAGGCGCCAGTCGTCGTCGTGCCAGACGAGGGTGAGAGTGATGCTCATGTACGCCGACTCGACGGGGAGCGCGAGCATGATCGTGGCGCGGTCCTGGTCGGCGTCGAGGACCCGGTAGCCGGCTGGTTGGCTGACGTTCGGATTGGCGGGCGGCCGCTCGGTGCTGAGCTCGCGGATCAGCGCTTGGGTGTTGGGGCCGGGGAGCATGAGTTTGCGGACGGTGGGGATGGATTGGCGCTGGTCGGCGAGGGCGGCGACGACGTTGTAGGCGGCGAAGACGGCGCCGGTCGGGGAATGGGCGAAGCACCGGCGGAAGCCGTCGGGGTCGGTCTTGGCCGGACCGGCCGCAGTCGACCGAGGTACGACGACGCGGCGGCTGACATCCCACCCGTCGACGGCCGGCGGTTTGAGGGGAATGGCCTGGTCGCCGGCGGGCAGCGCGCAGCCGGAGCCGGGATGCGCCGGCGCCGGAGTGCTAGCGCCAGGCTGGGCCGGAGTGCTGGCGCCAGGCTGGGCCGGAGTCTCGGTGCCGGGTTGGGTCGAGCTGTCGGCGGTGGATGCGGCCGGGGTGGACTGGACCGGATTGCTTGCGGTCGCGGGGTTCGCCGTACTGCGGGGGCCCGAGATCAGGAGGAGGGCGCCGCAGAGGAGGACTGCGGCGACGACGATGCAGGCGGCGATGAAGCCGCGGCCGTAGGGTGATTTCTCGTTCATCGCACTCCCCGATCCGGTGGTGAGAACCTCGCGGACCAAGGCTGGCAAAAATCGGCCGACCGCCGCGGAAGTTATCCACAGGCACCGGGGTTACGCTCCGTATCCTTACGGTTGTGGGTCGATCTGTAGCCGAAGGGTCACCCCGTGTAGCGAAGTGACCTAGTCAGCTAATAGAGTCCGCGCATGACCATCGCGCCTTCGCTTTGCTCGCCCCTAGCGCTCGCCGATGCAGAACCCACTCGTGCCGTCGAACCCTGGGAAAGCGACGTGATCACCGCGTACGGCCTGCTGCGTGAAGCAGCGGCCGAGCTCGATCACCTGATGCGCCATTCCCTCAAGCGCAGTGGTCTGCAAATGGCAATGTTCGAACTGTTGCTGCGGCTCGCCCGCAGCCACGGTGAGAAGCAGCGTCTCACGTCCCTCGCCCGGGAGCTGACCGTCACCACCGGCGGCATCACCCGGCTGGTCGACCGCGCCGAGAACCTCGGTCTGGTACGCCGGGAGCCCTGTCCCGACGATGCCCGCGGTTCGTTCGCGGTCCTCACCGAGGAGGGGAAGCGGCGGCTGCGCGAAGCACTGCCGGACCACCTCCTGGAGATCGACAGCCTGTGGATGTCGCAGCTGTCCGACGAGCGGGAGGTCGTGCTCGGCAAGCTTCGCCGGGTCCGCGACAACGCTCGCCGCTGGCCGAACGGACGGCCGAACCTGGGGCCGATCACTCCCGACCGGATCCGCACAACCGACAACTGAACACCTTGCATTACCCGCGACTAACGGATGGGGCGCTCGACTGGTGTCGAGCGCCCCGCCGCGTAATCGTTGAGAGGTGAACCAAGGCGACCAGGGGACCACGCACAGCCGAACCGAAGCTCGCGGGTACGACGCTGTCGGACAGCCCTACGGCGTTGACCCCGGCAAGCGCGCGGGCGGGGACAGCAGCCGGGGCGGGAGCTGGTGGCGGGGCGCGGTCGGCGGAGTGCTTGCCGCCCTGGCCGGCTTGGCGGCAGGGAGCGTGGTCGCCGGGTTGCTCGGCACTCAGCTGACGCCGGTAGTGGCGATCGGGTCCGCGTTCATCGACCGAGTGCCGCCGTGGCTGAAGGACCTCGCGATCGCGTGGTTCGGGACCAACGACAAGACCGCGCTCCAAGTCGGCATCCTGATCGTCCTGCTGGTCCTCGCCGCACTGGGAGGCGTCCTCGCAGTACGGCGCTACTGGGTCGGCGCGACCGTGGTCGTCGTACTGGTCGGACTGGCTGTGATCGCGGCCGCGACCAGGCCGGACAGCGGGCAGACCGGATTCGTGCCGTCCGTGGTCGCCGGTGTCACCGCCTTGTTCGTCCTCAGACTGTTCTCCCGGCGACTTGAGCCACTGCTCGATGCACCCGACGACAGCGTCAGCCGCCGCGGCTTCCTGCAGCTGTCGGCCGGCGTGGCGATCGGCTCAGCTGCAATCGCTGCGCTCGGACGAGTCCTCGGCGGCAACCGCGCCGCCGTCGCCGAAGCCCGCGAGGGCCTCAACCTGCCGAAGCCACCCACTGTGGACGCTCCCGCCGGTGTCCAGGCCGACGGCGCGACGTCCTGGGTGACCTCGAACGCGGATTTCTACCGCATCGACACCGCCCTCTCGGTGCCGCAGATCCTGCCGGCGGACTGGAAGCTGCGCATCCACGGCATGGTCGATCGCGAGCTGAACCTGACGTTCGACGACCTGCTGAAGCGCGAGGTCGTGCACAAGTGGGTCACCCTCACGTGCGTCAGCAACGAGGTCGGCGGCGACCTGATCGGCAATGCGCTGTGGTCCGGCGTACTCCTCAAGGACCTGCTGCAGGAGGCGGGGCCGGCCAAAGACGCGGACGCGATCCAGTCGACGTCGAAGGACGGGTTCACCGCCGGTACGCCGCTCAGCACCCTGCTCGACGACCGGCAGTCGATGCTCGCGTTCGCGATGAACGGTGAGCCGTTGCCGGTGGAGCACGGGTTCCCGGTGCGGATCGTCGTACCCGGGTTGTACGGGTATGTGTCGGCGACCAAGTGGCTGACGGATATCGAGGTGACCCGGTTCGACCGGTTCGAGGCGTACTGGACGCCGCGCGGGTGGTCGGAGCTCGGGCCGATCAAGTTGTCGTCGCGGATCGACGTGCCGCGGTCGAAGGCGGAACCGGGTCAGGTCACCGTGGCCGGGGTGGCGTGGGACCAGCACGTCGGGGTGTCGAAGGTCGAGGTCCGCGTCGATGGGGGCCCTTGGCAACAAGCGACGCTGGCGGCGGACGCGTCGATCGACACCTGGCGGCAGTGGCACTGGACCTGGGACGCGCCGCGCGGCAACCACGTCCTGCAGGTACGGGCGTTCGACGCCAAGGGCAACCCGCAGATCGAGGCGTCCGCACCGCCGGCGCCGAACGGCTCGACCGGCCTGCACACCGTGGACGTGAAGGTCGGCTAACGCGTCACGGCCTCGAGGACCATCGGCAGGAACGTGTGCTCCAGCGACCCGGCCGGAACCTTGCGAGGCTCCAGCAGGCTCTCTGACCGGGCACCCTCGTGCAGCGCCATCACCATCCGGACGAACTGCTCCGCCGGCACGCTGAACTCCAGCCCGTTGGTCTCGGCGATCTCCTCGACCAGCTGAGTCAGCCGCGACCGGAACATCTCCCGCTGCTCGTTCAGCGCCCGCGCGGCCTCCGGGCTGCGCAGCGCGTGCAACGTGAACTCCGTGGAGATGAGGTGCCACCGCCGCTGGTCCGGCGCGGCCTCGTCGAGCAGCCCGAGCACGGCGTCCACCCTGGCCGCCCGCCACCAACGCGTCTGGCCCGCCAAGAAGCTCCAGCCCGAGCTAGCGCTCTAGGCGTTGATGAAGGCCGCGGTTTCGGTGAGGAGGTGGTTGGTGGCGCGTTGGTCGAAGAAGGTGATGAGGGCTTCGTAGGCGCCGGACTCGGCGGCGGAGGGGTCGACGATGTAGCCGTAGTAGCCGTCCGTGTAGCCGACAACCCGCGTGATCGGGTGGGTGCTGTCGGCCTGCAGGCAGGCGCCGTGCAGGGCGAACAGTTCGACCGGCAGGTTGACCCAGCACACCTCGCCCAACGTCACCACGCTGATCGGCAGCTCCAGCGACTCTGGCAACGATGCCGCAGCCATCAGCGCTTGGCCGCGTGCGCCATCCAGCCGCGTCTGCGCGATCCGCATCGACGGATGGTCGGCGCCACCGCGGACCGCACTCTCGGCCGCCGCGACGGTGACTGCCGCCTCCTCGGCCGGCGGCACGTGCCGGACCGGCAGGTCGATCGTCGTACGGCGGATGGCCGGCGCCGACTGCGGTAGCTCCAGCCCAGGGCCGGCCAGCGCCTCACGGACGCGTGCAGCGAGCAGACCGCCCAACCGCGCGACCTCCTCGGCGCCGCGACCCCGCCGCGTGAACCGTGGACTGACATCGCCCGCAGCCCCCTGCAGATAGCCGACTACCGCAGGAGCAAGCGCTGCCCGGGCAGCTCCCGGCCAATCGGCGGACCACTGCAGGTTCTCTGGGCCGTACGTGGTCGGGTGGCAGGCGAAGTCGAGCAGCAACGCCTCCAGCGATCCCTCCAGCGAGTGCAGAGCCAGCACTCCCGCGGTGTTGTCGTGCGGGCCGTTCTTGCGGTGCCGGTTCGCCCCGACGCCGATCACCTCGACCGAACGCCACGACGCGGTGACCGGCTGGCGGGGCAGCGATGCATTGGCGACTGCTGCGACCAGCGGCTGGTACAGAGCGGGCTCGCGCTCGGCCGGTATGACCGGGTGGATCTCACCGGTCCAGCCCGACGGTCCGGAATGCGTGTGCGACGCGGACACCACGACGCGCGTGGCCGGGATGCCGGCCGCGGACGCGGCCGCGGCGGACAGCTCGGCGACGAGGTCCCTGGCGACGGCGATGGCGTCGAGACTCAGCCAGAGCACGCCGGGGTCGTCCGCCGTACTGAGCCAGATCAGGGTGGCACGCAGCGGGTCCGCGGTGCCGGTCGCGGTGGCAGTGCGGGCCGCGTATCCGTCCAGGCGGTGGCCGGGCGGTGGCGTGACGTCCAGAGAGGTCGCGGCCAGGAGGAGTCTGCTCACTTACTTACACGCTCCAACGGTCGTGCCGGTGAAAACTTTCCGGTCCAGTCAAGATAGCTCGCAAGGGCCGACGGAATCGAGGGGCGTCTCCAGGATCGAGCGGTCACGGGTGAGATCGAGTAGACCACTTCGGCGGTAAGGCGCTCGCCAAGTGGGCGGTGATGTGGGTGGGGTTGGTGATTGCGGAGCCGACGACGACGGCGTGCGCACCGGCGTCGAAGACGGCGCGAACGTCTTCGGGCGTCCTGATCCTGCCCTCGGCGACCACGGGGCAATCCACCGCGGCGGCAAGTCGCCGGACCAGGTCGACGTCCGGTCCGGTCGGCGTACCGCCGTCGGTGTAGCCGGACAGGGTGGTCGCGACCAGGTCGGCGCCGGCTGCGCGGGCAGCGACGCCTGCGTCGAAGGTGTCCACGTCCGCCAGGATTGGTACACCCAGCTCGGCGTGGATGCGGCCGATCTGATTGCTCAGCGACTGGCCGTCCGGCCGCGGTAGGAGGGTCGCATCCAGCGCGACCAGGTCTGCGCCGGCTGCCACGACTCCCGCAGCTGCTTCGAACGTCGGGGTGATGAACACGCCCGACGGGTCGCCGACCTTGTGGATACCGATGATCGGCAGCATCGTGACGGCCCGGATCGCGGCGATGTGCTCGGGACCGTTGGCGCGGATCGCAGCCGCGCCGCCCAACTCGGCGGCTCGCGCCATCAGAGCCATCAGCTCCGCGGAGTCGAACGGGTCTCCCGGGATGGACTGGCACGACACCACCAGGCTGCCGGGCGGCAGCGCCCTCACGAGCGGTGGGTGATGATCAGGTCGGCGTACGGGCCAGGCGGACTGGTCGCCAAGCGCTCGGCGCCGTCGAGGGATGTGCCGGCGGCGGGCACGAGCTGCACCCGGCCAGGCACGGCTGCGCGGACCGGACCGAGCAGCTGGTCGCCCGCACCGGCGAACAGGCCGCCTACGCACGCCACTGGGACTTCACCTCGTCCCGCGAGCGTTGCGACGGCCGCGTCGATCGTCTCTGCGATGTCCCGTGCGGCCAGTACGACGAGGTCCGTCGCGACCGGATCACCTTCGGCGGCACAACGCAGTACCTCCGGAGCGAACCGGGCGACGTCGTCCACCAGAGTGGCGGACTTGTAGAGCGTCACCGGATCCAGTGTGGTGTCCGCGAGCTTCGTGGCCGGTCCACGACCGTCCCGAGCCCGCTGTACGGCGACCAGCCCGGCGCGACCGATTGCGAAGGCGCTCCCGGCGTCGCCGAACAGGTACCCGTGGCCGTCCACCTTGTGCCAGGAGCCGTCCCGGTCGACGGCGAGACAGACCAGTCCGGTGCCGGCAGCAACCACTACGCCGTACCCGTCCGCCAGAGCGCCTGCATGCGCGGTCACCATGTCCTGCGTCAGCCGCACCTCACCGGCGTCCAGCAGCTCGGCTACCTGCGCAGCAAGCTCCTGTGCGACCTCGCGGACGGGCGGGAACCCGGTCAGCCCGAGTGCGACGACCTCGACAGGTCCAGCAAGGTCTGCAGCGGCTGCGGCGGTCCGAATTGCCTCCAGCAACCGCGGGATGCTGTCCGGTCCGTGCACGTAGCCCGGGCCGGTGCCGACCTGCCCGGTGGGGAGCACTCGCAGTCTGAGGGCGGACTGCCCACCGTCGATGGCAACGCTCGTCATACCGGTCTTCCTCTTGGCCTGTCCTCGCGCCCTACTCTGGCGCGAACCGGGCGCCCAGGTAAAGGACCTCGATTAGACCACTCAGCCACGGCCTAAGGCTCGATGTTCGACATGACGTGCTTGATCCTCGTGTAATCCTCGAGGCCGTACATCGAGAGGTCCTTGCCGTAGCCGGAGTGCTTGAAGCCGCCGTGCGGCATCTCGGCGACGATCGGGATGTGGGTGTTGATCCAGACGCAGCCGAAGTCGAGGCGGCGGGCCATCCGCAGCGCGCGGCCGTGGTCGCGGGTGAACACCGACGAGGCCAGGCCGTACTCGACGCCGTTCGCCCAGCGCAGCGCCTCGTCCTCGTCGGTGAACTGCTGGACGGTGACGACTGGTCCGAAGATCTCCTGCTGGATCGCCTCGTCGTCCTGCCGCAGTCCGGAGACCACGGTCGGCGCGTAGAAGTAGCCACGGTCACCGACTGCCTGCCCGCCGGTGCGCAGCGTCGCGTGGTCGGGCAGCCGGTCGATGAAGCCGCTGACCCGGCTGAGCTGGTTGGCGTTGTTCAGGGCGCCGTACGTGACGTCCGGATCGTCGGGCTGCCCGGTCTTGATGTCGCGCGCGAGGTCGGAGATGGCGTCGACGAAATCGTCATGGATCCGCGGTCCGGCCAGCACCCGAGTGGCCGCGGTGCAGTCCTGGCCGGCGTTGAAGTAGCCCGCGTCCGCGATCGCCTGGGCCGCCTTCTCCAGATCGGCGTCGTCGAAGACCACGACCGGAGCCTTGCCGCCGAGCTCGAGGTGCGTGCGCTTCAGCTGCCGGGACGCGGCGGACGCGACCTCCATCCCGGCCCGGACCGATCCGGTGATCGCGACGAGCTGTGGGATCTCGTGATCGACCAGCGCGCGACCGGTGTCCCGGTCGCCGCACACGACGTTGAACACACCAGGCGGCAGGAACTCACCGCACAGCTCGGCCAGCAGCACAGTCGACGCCGGTGTGGTGTCACTCGGCTTCAGGACGACGGTGTTGCCGGCCGCGAGCGCCGGTGCGATCTTCCAGATCGCCATCATCAACGGGTAGTTCCACGGCGTGACCTGCCCGACGACGCCGATCGGCTCCCGCCGGATCCACGAAGTGTGGCCGGCCAGGTACTCACCGGCCGACCGGCCCTCCAGCACCCGGGCAGCGCCGGCGAAGAACCGCAACTGGTCCACACTGGGCGGCACCTCGTCGCTCGCGGTCAGCGACAGCGGCTTGCCCGTGTTCCGGCTCTCCACCTGCACGAACTCGTCCGCGCGCTGCTCCATCGCGTCGGCGATCTTCAGCAGCGCCAGCTGCCGCTCGGCCGGCGTGGTGTCCCGCCAGGTCTCGAACGCACGGGCCGCCGCGGTGATCGCCTGGTCGACGTCCTCGGGTCCGGACAGCGGCGCCTGCGTGTAGACCGCGCCGGTCGCCGGCTCGATGACGTCGTACGTCGCTCCACTGAGCGCACCCACCGACTTGCCGTCCACGAAGTTCCTGAGCTCAGCCATGTCAGTCCCTATCTCGTCGATCGATCACCGAAGACGCGGACGCCTTCGACGTAGGTGGCCCGCACCCGGGCCTCGGCAATCTCCGCGACCGGTCCGGCGAACGGATCCCGGTCGAGGACGGCCAGGTCCGCGAGCGCGCCGGCCTGGATCCGTCCGGTCTCGTCCTCGTGGTTCAGCCACGCGCTCCCCGAGGTGTACGCCGCCAACGCGGTCGCCAGGTCCAGCGCCTGCTCGGGCAGGAACGGGTCGGTGTCGTCAGGCGAGCTCCGATTCACCGCGACATGTACGGCGGCCAGCGGATCCGGACTCGACACCGGCCAGTCGGAACCGGCCGCGAGCCGTGCGCCCGACCGGGCGAGGTCGCCGAACGGGTACTGCCACCCGGACCGCTCCGGCCCGAGGAACGGAAGCGTGAGGTCGACCATCTGCGCGTCCCGGACTGCCCACAACGCCTGCAGGTTCGCCGTGACGCCGAGCTGGGCGAACCGGGCGATGTCCTCGGGATGCACCACCTGCAAGTGCGCGATGTGGTGCCGCAGGTCGCGGTCGCCGTTCGCGTTCAGTGCGGCTTCGAACGCGTCCAGCGCCTCGCGGACCGCGCGGTCGCCGATCGCGTGCACATGGACCTGGAAGCCTTCGGCGTCGAGCTTGGTGATGTTGTCTCGCAGCTCGATCGGATCCACGAACGACAGGCCGGCGTTGGCGGTGCGGCAACCACATCCGTCGAAGTACGGCTCGAGCATTCCGGCGGTGAAGTTCTCGGCCACGCCGTCCTGCATGATCTTCACGCTGCGGGCGCGGAACCGGCCGACGCTCAGGGCGTCGCGCCGTACCGTCAGGTCGGAGATTTGCTCGGGGCCACGGTCGCGTTGCCACCACAGCGCGCCGACCACGCGTGCTGTCAGGCGGCCTGCGGCCGCCAGCTCGGCGTACGCCGGACCTGGGTCGCTCATGTTCGCGTAGTCGCCGACGATCGCGTCCTGCCAGCCGGTGATGCCGAGCGAGTGCAGGTACGTCTGCGCGTCGGTCAGCGCGTCGACGAGCTCTTGGTGAGTCGTGGGTGGGACGTGGCGGCCGACGAGGTCCATAGCGCCCTCGTGCAGGGTGCCGGTCGGTACGCCGTCCGGTCCGCGTTCGATCCGTCCGTCGGGCGGGTCCGGGGTCCGCGCGTCGATGCCGGCGAGCTCGAGCGCGCGCGTGTTGACCCAGGCGCCGTGGTGGTCGGCGTTCACCAGGAAGGCGAGGCGGTCCGGGACCACGGTGTCGAGATCGGCCGCGGCGGGCGCTCCGTTGGCGAAGTCCGGCTGGTGCCAGCCGCCGCCGAGGATCCACGGGACGTCCGGGTGACTTCCGGCGTACGTCGAGATCCGTTCGAGGTACGCCGGGAGGCCGGACGCCGGCGAGAGGTCGCAGCGGGCGCGTTCGAGGCCGCCCTGGACCGGGTGAACGTGGGCGTCCACGAAACCGGGCAGCAGCAAGCCGCCGTCGAGGTCGACCACGTCGGTCGCCGGGCCGATCAGCCTCGTCAGGTCCGGCGCGACCGCGACGATCCGGCCGGACCGAACGCCGACCGACAGGCCGGGCCGGTGCCGGTGGCCGTCGAAGACCGCGCCGTTGACGAACACTGTGTCCACCCGACCACCTCCCACGCAGTACGGATTCCGCATCAGATCGCGTCGTCAGCCACTGACATCGACACCATATCGGTTTGTTTGGCACGAAATCACTTGCCTGCGCGCGTTACGGGGGGCAGGATGTGGGAACGGCAAACCACCTGACGAAGGGACCGACATGCCGTCCGACATGCTCGACGACGCCGGCTTCGCCCACCTGCAGCAGTCGGCGCGCGACCACCTGTGGATGCACTTCACCAGGTTGTCGAGCTACCAGCAGGCCGACGTACCGGTGATCGTCCGGGGCGACGGCGTGCACGTGTACGACGCCCGCGGCAAGCGCTACCTGGACGGTCTGGCCGGGCTGTTCGTCAGCCAACTGGGCCACGGCCGCACGGAGCTCGCCGAGGCGGCGGCCAAGCAGGCCGCGGAGCTGGCGTTCTTCCCGCTCTGGTCGTACGCGCACCCCAAGTCGATCGAGCTGGCCGAACGCATCGCCGGCTACGCGCCCGGTGACCTGAACCGGGTCTTCTTCACCAGTGGCGGCGGCGAGGCGGTCGAGTCCGCCTGGAAGCTGGCCAAGCAGTACTTCAAGCTCACCGGCAAACCCGGTAAGCACAAGGTCATCAGCCGCGCGATCGCCTACCACGGCACCCCGCATGGCGCGCTGTCGATCACCGGACTACCGGAGCTGAAGGCGCCGTTCGAGCCACTGGTGCCGAGCACGTTCCGGATCCCGAACACCAACATCTACCGGGCCCCGGTGCACGGCGACGAGCCGGCCGCGTTCGGCCGCTGGGCCGCAGACCAGATCGCGGTCGCCATCGAGAACGAGGGCCCGAGCACCGTCGCCGCCGTCTTCCTCGAACCGGTCCAGAACGCCGGCGGCTGCTTCCCGCCGCCGCCCGGCTACTTCGACCGGGTCCGCGAGATCTGCGACGAGTACGACGTACTGCTCGTCAGCGACGAGGTGATCTGCGCCTTCGGCCGGCTCGGCCACATGTTCGGCGCAGAACGCTACGGCTACCAGCCCGACATCATCACCTGCGCGAAAGGCCTCACCTCCGGCTACGCACCGCTCGGCGCGATGATCGCGACCGACCGGCTGGCCGAACCGTTCCTGCACGGCGACACCACGTTCGCCCATGGCTACACCTTCGGTGGCCACCCCGTATCCGCCGCGGTCGCGCTGACCAATCTGGACATCTTCGAGCGCGAAGGCATCAACGAGCACGTCCGGGCCCGGGAGGGGGAGTTCCGGGCGACGCTCGAGAAGCTGCTCGATTTGCCCTTGGTCGGCGACGTCCGCGGCGACGGATACTTTTACGGCATCGAACTGGTCAAGGACAAGGCCACCAAGGAAACCTTCGACGACGAGGAGTCCGAACGCCTCCTCCGCGGCTTCCTCTCCAAGGCGCTGTTCGACGCCGGCCTCTACTGCCGAGCCGACGACCGCGGCGACCCCGTCATCCAACTCTCCCCACCCCTGATCTGCGACCAACCCCACTTCGACGAAATGGAACAAATCCTCCGCTCAGTCCTCACCGAAGCGGAATCCAAGCTGTAGTAGATCTTCCCCACGCGTGCTACGCGCGCTCCCACCCACCCGATTCCATGCAGGCTGCCGCCCGCGTCGGCGGGCTTATCGCCCGCGCTCGACCACTGACCACCGTCCGTCAGCAAGACGACTCCTATCGTGGCGACCGCTCCCCTGAACCGTCAGCCCATCGATCGAGGATGTGCTCAGCGGAGTCGCGCCACGTCGCGTCCGGGCGAAGAGAGTCGACCACAAACTCTCAAGGCCCTCATCACACCGACAGCACATGCGCGCCAAGGCGCCCGTTTGCCTTACGACGTGCTCACTCGCTGTCTGGAGTCGACGCGGACAATTCCTCCAGCAGATCGCCCTGACCTTCCGGGGCTGGTTCGATACAGCGCATGCCGCCAAGCGCTTCGTGTCCGTCGAGCTTCAACAGGTCGTTGTCCCACGTGTAAAGCGTGGTGCATCCTGCCCGCAGAGCGCTGGCGAGATGAATTGCGTCAGGTCCTCTTAGTTGATGAGCGACTGCGAGTTGGGCTGCCTCCAGCCCTAGGAACTGATCCAGTTCGACGAACAAGAAGTCGTTGTCGTGAAAATAGGCTCGCACGCTAGCTACCTTTCCTGCCCGGTCGTCAGGCGGAACGTGTGAGCCACGGATGTTTCCATTGCCAAGAACTTCGGCGATCACCAGCGGACTTAACGTCAGCCTGAGCAGCCCGCGTTGTCCCGCCGAGAGGACCCAGAGACTCGGCCGAAGTCGGTCTTGATCCGCAACACTTGCACTCGGTGCGAAGACATTGATGATCACGCACGAGTCAACGTACACATTCGGCTTGTCAACCACGCTGCGCCCGAATGAAGTCGACCGAGTCCAGGCCACCAGTCCAGTCATCACCCAAAATACCTACGAGTTGTTCGACTGGTCGCGGTGGTTGCTTCGCCAGGGAGGCTATCGTGCGCGCTCGCATTGTTACCTTCTGGCCTGTCGCGTTGCGGGACAAGGTGCCAGTGACAACAACCGGAGTGTCGATCGACTGCTTGACGGCCTCATCCAACTCTGGTCCGAACGTCACCCTCATCGCGGCACCAGTCCGCTCATCAATCAACCCGAACTCGCGAACCTTCCGGAAGTTCACTTTGTCGAGGATTCCTTGCACCGAACCTATGCTGACGACCTTGCTGGCGACGGCCTCCTCGGCGTTTCGCGCAAGCACCTCGTCGATCTTCACAAGAGTGGCTCCCACAGATACTGAGATCTCGGTGATCCCACCCTTGCCCCTCACCCCAGCCAACTGCTGGGCGTAGCTCATCATGGGCAACGTAAACCCGTGAGGGATGGTCGACGACTCGTGAAGCGTGGCGAGTCCGCGCAGGACCGTATCCACTGCTTGCTCAGGATCACCACTGTCACCCGACCGCGATGCCACCAGCCCGATGCGAAGACTCCCCTCCGCGAGGGTCGAGACCTGCCAAGCAACCTTTTCTCGCGACGCGCCATCGAGCAGTTTCAGCATCGCCTGTGCGGCAGTTAGAAAGCAGCTCGCCGCCATCTCACCCCTTGGGCCTTCCAAGGAGAGCTGAAGCTCGTCCATTGTGCCTCCTCCGGCGTGCGCTCGCAGGTTGCTGACAATTGTGCCTGCCCACACCCCCAGTTTGCCACCACCTCACGGCGTATCCACGATCTTGCGAGCGATCGAGTAAGTTGCCGGCGCTCTGAGGTGCCGAACAAGTGTGACCTGTCGCCGTTTGCACCTCCGCCTCGCGAGATACGGTCGCCACCCGTGGCGGACTGCATTCGGAGTCGATGCTCGCAGCAACAGAATCGCATCGCGAGACTCAGCAGCTCAGGCTGGCTACGACAACCTGCACCCCGACTCGCGCGGAAATTCCTAGACACTGTCGCTGTTCACGACCTCGCCCGCCGTCGCGTTGCGGTGCAAGTCTGCCTGCGACTTGAAGTAGCTGACGTGGACATGCGTGCAGGCTGGCGGCAACTGAGCGTCGTCGTGTCGTGATGGCGTGACCACAGTGCTCCGGCGGATGGGGCCGCGTTGGTGGTCGATGGCGCGCGGCAGCGCGCGGGGGGCGGCGGTAGCCGCAGGTGCGGGCGGTAGCACGCAGAGCCATGGGTGGGTGGGAGCGGGCGTAGCGGGGGCGACGTAGGAGCCCTTGCGTAGCTCGCGTGGGTCGACCACATGCGCGTGGGGTCGACCACAGCTAGAAGTCGAAGCCGAGGCCTAGGCGGTCCAGGGTTTGGAGCCAGGGGTTTCGGTGGCCGGCGTTCTTGTCGGCTTGGGACATCGACCAGCGGGTCAGGTGGATGGCGGCTGCGCGGAGGGGTTCGGGTGGGAAGGGGAGGGGGCGTTCGCGGACCATGCGGAGCGCAGTGCGGTCGGTGGATTCGCCGTACAGGAGGTCGAGCATGACGTCGGCGCCGAAGCGGGTGGCGGCTACGCCCAGGCCGGTGTAGCCGAGGGCGTAGCTGAGGCGACCCGAATGTGCGGTGCCGAAGAAGGCGCAGAACCGGGTGCTGGTGTCGATGACGCCGCCCCAGCCGGGGGGTGAAGCGGAGGCCTTCCAACTGGGGGAAGGTCTGGAAGAAGTGCCGGGCGAGCATGAGGTGGATGTCGTCGCGTTGTTCCAGGGCGGGGTTGATGCGGCTGCCGTAGTAGTAGAGCGGTGTGTAGCCGCCCCACAGGATGCGGTCGTCGCGGGTAAGGCGGTAGTAGTGGAAGAGGTTCGACGCGTCACCGACACCCTGCCGCCGTTGCCAGCCGATGGAGGCAAGCTGAGCCGAGGACAGCGGCTCGGTGACGAGCACGAGGTCGTAGACGGGCACCGTGTAGAGCCGCAGTCGTCGAAGCAACGACGGGAAGGCGTTGGTGGCCAACGCGATCCGGTCCGCGCGGACCGAACCCATTGCCGTCGACAACCACCCGGACCGCAGGTGACGCACGCGAGTGTTCTCGTAGATCCGTACGCCGAGCCCCAGGCATGCCGCACGCAGTCCCCAAGCCAGTCGCGCCGGCTCGACCAGAGCAGTGTTCGTCACGTCGAGCAGTCCGCCGAGATAGGTAGGTGAGTTCACCTCAGCGCGTACGGCGTCCTGGTCCAGCAACGTCACGTCATCGCGCACAGCAGCTTCCGCAGCCATCTCCGCAACATGATGGGGCGCGGTCGCGACGGTGAGCTCTCCGGTACGGCGCCAGTCGCAGTCGATCCCGAGTCGCTCGATGGTGTCGCCGATCGCGTCCAGGTTCTCCCGGCCGAGTCGTTCGATGACGGGCATCTCGTCCGGCCAGCGGGCCTGGCCGTTCGCGAACCCGTGGGTCAGGCTGGCGTCGCAGAATCCACCGTTGCGTCCACTCGCGGCGGACCCGCAGGTGTACGCCTCGAGCAGCACGATGTCGAGCTCCGGGTAGCGCTCCTTCGCCCGGAGCGCCGTCCACAGGCCGGTGTAGCCGCCACCGACGACGGCCAGACCCGCGACCTCGTCGCCACGCAGCGGCGGCAGCGCCTCCGGGGCCGACTTGTCGTCGAGCCAGAAGACCAGCGGTTCTGCCTCGCTGAGAGGCGACGTCATCGGGTCCTTCGCCGGCGGGCGAGCTCGCCGCCGAGCACGAGGACGAGGGCGAGCACGAACATCGCCGTACCGACGACGTTGATCTGTGGTGGGAGGTCGCGTTGCGCCGAGCCCCAGACGAACATCGGGAACGTCACCGTGGTCCCGGCGTTCAGGTTGGTGATGATGAAGTCGTCGAAGGACAGCGAGAAGCTCAGCAGGGCGGCGGCCAGGATGCCGGGGAAGACCATCGGGAAGGTGATCCGCCAGAACGTCTGCCACTCGTTGGCGTAGAGGTCCATCGCGGCCTGTTCCAGCCGGGCGTCCATCCCGGTCAGCCGGGCCTTCACGGTCACCACCACGAAGGACAGGCAGAACATCACGTGTGCGATCAGCACGGTCCAGAACCCGAGCTGTCCGCCGAAGCCGCTGGACACGAACAGCGCGAGCAGGGCCGAGCCGAGCACGATCTCCGGCGAGGCCATCGGCAGGAAGATGAACAGGTTCGTCGCGGACCGGCCGCGGAACCGGTGCCGCACCATCGCGAATGCCATCAGCGTGCCCAGCGCGGTGGCGATGACGGTGGCCAGCAGGCCGATCCGCAGGCTGGTGCTGACCGCTTCGCACATGCCGAGCGGCCGGCACGGGTTCAGCCAGTTGTCCCAGGTGAAGCCGTCGAACGTGTACGACAGCTTGCTCTCCGGCGCGTTGAACGACATCAGGATCACGACGGCGATCGGCGCGAACAGGTACAGCAGAACGAGCACCGCGAACACCATGATCAGGTGGCGTCCGACGAACCGGCCGGCTCTGGTCATACCAGGTCCTCCGTCCCGGCCCGCCGTACGTAGAAGAGCACGAGTACGACGATCGCGGCCATCAGCGTCACCGACAACGCGGCGGCGGTCGGGTAGGCGCCGGCGGCGAACAGGCGCTGGATGTCGTTGCCGATCATCCGCTGCTTCGGCGTGCCGAGCAGCTGGGCGTTGATGTAGTCACCCGCCGCCGGGATGAAGGTCAGCAGCGTGCCTGCGACCACTCCCGGCATCGACAGCGGCAGCGTGACCGTGCGGAAGGTCGTGAACGGCCCGGCGAACAGATCGCCGCCGGCCTCGATCAGCCGGCGGTCGATCCGCTCCAGGCTGGCGTACAGCGGCAGCACCATGAAAGGCAGGAAGTTGTACACCAGGCCGGTGACCACAGCGGCCGTTGTCGCCAGCAACCGCCCGTCCGGCCCGAGGATGCGGATCGTCTGCAGGAAGTCGACCACGAACCCGTTGTCGCTGAGCAGCAGCTTCCAGGACAGCGTCCGGATCAGGAAGCTGGTGAAGAACGGCGCGATTACCAGTGCCAGCATCAGGTTCTTCCACCGGCCGGCCTTGATCGCGATCGCATACGCGAGTGGGTACCCGATCAGCAGGCAGAGCGCGGTGGTGAGCAGCGCGTACCAGAGCGACCGGCCGAACGGGCGCGCGTAGTCGGCCATCGCGTCGACGAAGTTCTGCCAGTGCCAGGTCATCGCGAACCCGGTCTCGATCGAGCCGTTCGGGTCGTACAGGCTGGCGGCCAGCAGCGACACCAGCGGTACGGCGAAGAACAGCAGCAGCCAGAGTCCGCCCGGAAGCAGCAGCAGGTACGCCGTCAGCCGCCGGCCGGACCGCTGCGGTCTGCCGGCCGGGGGCGGCGCGGTCGCCCCCAACTGACCGACCGCGCTCACCCGGCACCGCCCGGATCGTCGATGTCCTCGACTCCGGCCAGCGCGTCCTGCCTGGCATCCAGCACGAACGTGTGCGACGGCTGCCAGTGCAAATCCACCTGGTCTCCGACCGCGAGCGTCTCCCGCGCCCCGGTGTTCTGCTCGAAGACCGTCAGCTCCTGGTCCCACGGCAGACGGGTCAGGTACTGCGTGCTCACACCGACGTAGCTGACGTCGGTCACGACCCCTCCGCGCAACTGGTTCACGCCGTTGCTCTGCTCCGTACCCGCCGGGGCCAGGAACACCTTCTCGGGCCGGATCCCCATCCAGACCTCGCCCTCGGTGACCCGGCACCGTGGCAGCGGCACAGTCACCTTGCGACCCTGGACGTCGAGGATCAGGTTCCCATTGGACGTGCCGATGATCGCGGCCCGGATCAGGTTCGACTGCCCGAGGAAGTTGGCCACGAACGTGGTGGCCGGCAGGTCGTACAGCTCGGCGGGCGTGCCGAGCTGCTCGATCAGGCCGCCGTTCATCACCGCGATGGTGTCGGCCATCGTCATAGCCTCTTCCTGGTCGTGCGTGACGTGCACGAAGGTGATGCCGACCTCGGTCTGGATCCGTTTCAGCTCGAGCTGCATCTGCCGGCGCAGCTTCAGGTCGAGCGCGCCCAGAGGCTCGTCCAGCAGCAGCACCTGCGGCCGGTTGATCAGGGCCCGCGCGAGCGCGACCCGTTGCTGCTGGCCACCGGACAGCTGGGCCGGCTTTCGCTTGCCGAAGGCACCGAGCTCGACCAGCTCGAGCATCTGCTCGACCTGCGGTTTCACGTCCTTGACGCCCCGGCGGCGCAGCCCGAACGCGACGTTCTCGAAGATGCTCAGGTGCGGGAACAGCGCATAGTTCTGGAACACCGTGTTGACCGGGCGTTTGTACGGGCGCAGTCCGGTGATGTCCTGCTCACCCAGCTGGATGGTTCCGGTGCTCGGTTCCTCCAGGCCGGCGATCATCCGCAGGGTGGTGGTCTTGCCGCAGCCGGACGGTCCGAGCAACGCGAAGAACGCGCCGGACGGGACGGTCAGCTCGACCTGGTCGACCGCGCGCTGACCGCCGTACAGCTTGCTGAGGCCGGTGAGGACTAGGTCACCTGACCGGGGTGGTGGGGCGGGGACGGTATCCGGTGCAGTCATGGGCTCAGCCCCCGATCGCGAGGTTGAAGTCGGTTTCGTAGAGCTTCGCCTGGGCCGTGTCCAGCGGCATGAAGGCGAACGTCTTGGCGAGCATCTCCTGGTCGGGGAAGATCAGCGGGTCCTCGACCAGCTCCGGGTCGATCGCCTCCATCGCCTCCTGGGCGCCCTCGACCGGGCAGATGTAGTTCACCCAGGCCGCCAGCGTGGCCGCGACCTCCGGGTCGTAGTAGTAGTTCATCAACGCTTCGGCGTTCGCCTTGTGGTCGGCCTTGTTCGGCACCATCAGGTTGTCCGACCACAGGTTGAGGCCCTCTTCGGGGACGACGAACTTGATGTCGGGGTTGTCCGCCTGCATCGCGATCACGTCGCCCGACCAGGCCTCGCAGGCGGCGATGTTGCCGGCGTTCAGGTCCTGCACGTAGTCGTTGCCGGTGAAGCGGCGGATCTGCCCGGAGGCGACCTTGTCCTGGAGCAGCTCGAGGGCCCTGCTCCACTCCGCGTCGTTGAAGTCGCCCGGGTCCGCGCCGGTCAGGCGCAGCATGAAGCCCATCGTGTCGGGCATCTCGGACAGCATCGTGATCCGGCCCTTGAGGTCCTCGCGGTTCAGCAGGTCGGCCATGCTGCCTACCTCCGAGGTGACCTTGGCGTTGTAGGCGATCCCGGTCAGCCCGCTCTGCCAGGGTGCGCTGTGGTCGCGGTTCGGGTCCCAGCTCGGCGCCTTGAGCGTCGCCAGCAGGTTGGCGTCGACGTTCGGGATGTTGGCGTGGTCGAGCTTCTGGATCCAGCCCAGCCCGATCATCCGGGCGGCCATCCAGTCGGTCAGCGCGAACAGGTCGCGGCCGCACGGCTCACAGGTCCCGAGCTGGTCGCGGACCTTGCCGTAGAAATCGGCGTTGTCGTTGACGTCGGCGGTGTAGGTTACCTTGATGCCGGTCGCGGCGTGGAACGCGGCCAGCGTGGGCGGCTCGGCCTTGCTGTCCTCCTCGTCCTCGTCGATGTAGCCCGGCCAGTTCGAGAAGATCAGCGCCTTCTGCTCCGCGGACAGGTCGGTACTGACGCACTCCCCTGCGGCCTGCGTGGCCGGCGGGATGCCACACCCGGTCAGCAGACCACCGCCGGCCAGCCCGAGGGCGGACAACGACATCCCCCGCAGCACGGTCCGGCGGCCGACAAGACGCTGATGACGCTGACTCATCGGACCCCCTAAAAGGCACCTTCCGCGGGCGATACTGTCAAACCGAACTGATCTAGACAAGGGATTCCGTAGCAATTCGGCTATCTTGCAACGAATTCCGCTGCGCCGACTTGCTTACGCCCCGTGACACTGAGAGGATCTCGGCGTGGCAGTGCGAACGGGGAATCCCGACAAGAACCAGGCGTTGCTGGACGACACCTCGAAGGCGATCATCGAGCAGCTCCAGCGGGACGGGCGCCGCTCGTACGCCGCCATCGGCAAGGCCGTCGGGCTGTCCGAGGCGGCGGTCCGGCAGCGGGTGCAGCGGCTGACCGACGCCGGCGTGATGCAGGTGGTCGCGGTCACCGATCCGCTCGAGCTCGGCTTCGACCGGCAGGCGATGATCGGGATCAAGGCGGAGGGCTCGCTGGAGCCGATCGCGGACGAGCTCGCGAAGATGGACGAGGTCGAGTACGTCGTGATCACGGCCGGCTCGTTCGACCTGCTGGCCGAGGTACTCTGCGAGAGCGACGAGCACCTGCTGCAGGTGCTGTCCGAGCGGATCCGGCAGATCGAGGGCGTGAAGGCGACCGAGACCTTCGTCTACCTCAAGTTGGTGAAACAGACCTATTCCTGGGGTGTGCGCTGATCCTTTGGGGGGACACCGGAGAGCCCGCGGAGCAGGCCGCCGGGCGGCCGAGGCTCGCGGCCGACCAGGACGCCGACGTGGCGATCGTCGGCGCCGGCTACACCGGCCTGTGGACCGCGTACTACCTGGCGAAGGCCGATCCGGCGTTGCGCATCGTCGTCCTCGAGGCCGAGACGGCCGGGTTCGGGGCGTCAGGTCGCAACGGTGGTTGGTGTTCCGCGTTCTTCCCGGCCTCGTCGCGCAAGCTGGCGGCGCTGCCCGGATCGAGTCGCGAGGCCGCGATCGAGATGCACCGGGCGATGCAGGCCACGGTCAACGAGGTCGGCCTGGTCAGCCAGGCCGAGGGCATCGACTGCGACTACCACAAGGGCGGCATGGTCGCGCTGGCGCGCAGCCCGGCCCAGCTCGCCCGCGCCCGCGCGATGGTTGCCGACGCCCACGAGTGGGGCCCTGGCGACCTGCACTTCCTCGATGCCGCTGAGGCGGTCCGCAAAGTGCACGCGACGAATGTGCTCGGGGCGGTCTTCACTCCACATTGCGCCGCCATCCATCCGGGCAAGCTGGTGCGCGGGCTGGCGGACGTCGTCGAGCGCCTCGGCGTGACGATCCACGAGCAGACGCCGGTGACCAGGATCGGGCCGGGCGGTGCGGTCACGCCGTACGGCGTTGTGCGGGCCGATGTCGTGGTCCGGGCGACCGAGGGGTTCACGCCGGCGCTGAAAGGACACACGCGGACGTTGCTGCCGGTCTACTCGCTGATGGTCGCCACCGAGCCGCTCGACGACGCGACCTGGGCGCGGATCGGGCTGGCGGACCGGCCGACGTTCAGCGACCTTCGGCACCTGATCGTCTACGGGCAGCGGACGGCCGACGGGCGGATCGCGTTCGGAGGCCGGGGTGCGCCGTACCACCTCGGTTCCCGGGTCAAGCCGTCGTACGACGAGGTGCCCCGGGTCTTCGCGTCGCTGCGGACAACCGTGCGGGAGCTGTTCGAGGGACTCGACGAGGTCCGGTTCACGCATGCTTGGGGCGGGCCGGTCGGTGTCGCGCGGGACTGGTGCGCGTCGGTCGGTCTCGACCGTGAGTCCGGGCTGGCCTGGGCTGGTGGGTACGTCGGGGACGGCGTGAGTACGGCGAACCTCGCCGGGCGGACCCTGACCGATCTGATCCTGCGCCGGGACACCGCGATCACCCGGCTGCCCTGGGTCGGGCATCAATCCCGCCGGTGGGAGCCGGAACCGCTGCGGTGGCTCGGGATCAACGCCGCCCGGCGTGCCGTGACGGTCGCGGACGCCGAGGAACAACTGACCGGCCGCAACAGCCAGATCGCCCGCCTGCTCGCCCCGCTGCTCGGGGACTAACGCACGGCGAGGTGCGCGGAGTCGGCCATCAGCGATTCGAGCGGCAGGCCGGACAGCGGGATGCTCGGCCGCATCCAGTCGTTGAGGATCGGCTCCTCGGTCACGTGACCGATCAGCTCGGTGCGGCTGAGCTCGAAGACGTGCGCCGGGTTGCCGGTCAGGTCGACGACGGTCCGCATCAGCCGCGCGGCCTGGTCCTCCCAGAGGATGTCGCCCTGGTCGATCTGGTCCGGGCGGATCAGCAGCACGTCGACGTCGCTCACGAGGTCACCGCCGCCGCGTGCGATCGCGCCGTACAGGCTGGCGTGCACCGGCGGGATCCGCCAGGCGCTGATCTCGTCCGCGAGCCGGCCGGTGAGGGTGCTGCGCAGATCCGCGAGGAACTCCACGGCCGGGGCGACGAGGTGCTTGCGATTGAGGTGGTACAGCAACGAGTTGCCGACGTCGTCGACGTGCACCAGGCCGGTCGTGGCCAGTCGTTGCAGCACCAGCCGGACGCCGGCGACGCTGCCGGTCCCGGCGAGCTTGTGGATCTGCCGCCCGGACAGGCCGCCTTCGCTGCGCGCGAGTACCTGCAACACGGGGCCGTCCAACGACGGGATGACGGTGCTGATCGGGCTTCTGAGATCCATGGCGGCACCCACGATAATTAGCAGTTGCCCACCGAGAGTAATCATCGTGACAGGACAGCAACTCTTGCTCAGGGCAACTACAGGCCCTGGGCGGTGGACCGGAGGGTGGGCGTGGTGCGGAGCTCGGTGGTGAACGCGTAGCGGTCACCGCGATAGAGGGCGGAGGTGTACTCGAAGACGCGGTCGCGGCGGTCGAAGCTGATGCCGTGCACGGCGAGGCAGGGCTGGCTGGTCGGGATGCCGAGCCAGCCGGCGGTCTTGGCGTCCGGCATGACCGGCTCGATTCGGGAGGTGCCGCTGACGTGGTCGATGCCGTACCGCGTCTCGAGCACCTCGTACAGCGAGCCGCTCAGGTCACCGGCCTGCAGACCGGGGACGTACCCGGCCGGGAGCGTGGTGCGCTCGACAACCATCGGCACGTCGTCGGCGAGCCGGAGCCGGGTGAACGTGATGATCGGGTCGCCGACCGGGATCCGCAGCCGGCGCGCGGCGGCCCGCTCGGCCTTCTGGTGCCGGAACTCGATCATCGTGCTGCCCGGGCGCATCCCGCGCCGCCGGACGTCCTCGGAGAAGCCGATCATGCCCAGCCACTTCGCCACCTTCGGCCGGGTCGTGTACGTCCCGCTGCCGTGCCGGCGCACGAGCAGTTCCTCTATCACCAGCTCGTCGACGGCCCGGCGCAGCGTCATCCGGGCCACGTTCCAGCGCACCGCGAGCTCGCGCTCCGGCGGCAGCGCGGCGCCTTCGGGCAGCGAGTCGATCAAGCTGAGCAGCAACGCCCGGATCTCGGCAGCCTTCCCGGGCAGCGAACCATGCATTGGTCTTGGGTAGCACCGGCACCGGGTCGTCAGAAAGCTCTTCCACACCGATCGAAACGTTTGATTCCGGCAACGAACCTGGTAGACCACTTCCGCCGGCGATCCCGCGAAGAAGTAACCTCCGAGGCATGGGGACGCGTGAACAAGCTTCGACCGCGGTCGTCATCGGGGCCGGGATCGGCGGCCTGGCGGCCGCGGTGGGACTGCAGCGGATCGGCTGGTCGGTCACCGTGCTCGAGCGGGCGCCGATCATCGCCGAGGTCGGTGCGGGCCTGACGGTCTGGCCGAACGCGGAGCGGGCGCTGGACGCGCTGGGCGTCGAGATCCGGTCCCGGTCGATCCCGACCATCTCCCGCGGCAACCTCCGGGCGCCGTCCGGCCGCTGGCTGCGGCACCGTCACCCCGAGGATGTCGGCGTACTCGCGATCCATCGGGCCGACCTGCACGACGTACTGCGCAAGGAGCTGCCGGACGAGGCGCTGCACACCGACGCCGAGGTGGTGTCGGTGTCGCCCGAGGGCACCGTGGTCTGTGCGGACGGCCAGGAGTTCACCGGCGACCTGGTGATCGCGGCCGACGGGGTCAACAGCGTGACCCGGCGCAGCCTGTGGTCCGGCGATCCGGTCTTCCAGCATCGATGTGTCTGGCGAGGGGTGACGCCTCCCGGATCCGTGTGGCCGGTGCAGGAGACGATGACACTCGGCCGTGGGGTGCAGGCCGGCGTACTCCCACTCCCGGACGAGCGCGTCTACTGGTTCCTGATGGTCAACACCGCTCAGCCGAACCAGATGTACGGCGACGATCGCGCCGAGGTGCTGCGTCGGGTCCGGCACTGGCACCGCCCGATCCCGGAGCTCGTCGCGGCGACGCCCGAGGACCAGGTGCTGCACAACGACATCGTCGACCTCGACCCACTGCCGACGTACGTGAAGGATCGCGTCGTGCTGCTCGGCGACGCAGCGCACGCAATGTCGCCGGACCTCGGCCAAGGCGCCTGCCAGGCGATCGAGGACGCCGTCGTCCTGGCCGCAGTCCTCGCCGCTGACAAGCTGCCCGAGGCGCTGAAGCGGTACGACGAGCAGCGCCGGGCGCGGCTGAAGCCGATGAAGGAGGCGGCCCGTGCGTCCTTGAAGCGGACCTCGAACACCGGCCTGGTCGCTCATCTGGCGGTCTCGCTCGCCGCCCGGCTGATCCCGCCTGCGGCCTGGCGGAAGGCGACCGCGCAGTGGTCCGAGTGGACGCCGCCCGAGCTGCCGAAATGAAAAACAAGCACGCTTGATTCTTTTTCCCGGGCGTGCAACGCTCGGCTGCACACCATCCCTACCGCGGGGAGTGCAGCGTGCAACTGGACGAAGTGCTGGCCGACCTGTGGGCCGAGAGCGCTGAGCTGGACCGGCTGGTCGGTGGCCTGCCGGCCGAGGACTGGGCGACGCCGACACCGGCCGAGGGCTGGACGATCGCGCACCAGATCGCCCACCTGGCCTGGACCGACGAGGCCGCGCACCTCGCCGTCACCGATCCGGACGGCTTCCAGGTGTCCCTCGAGAAGGCGGCCGCGAACCCGTCGACGTACGTCGACGAGGGCGCCAACGAGACCGCGGCGCTGCCGCCGGACCAACTGCTGACCTACTGGCGGGAGACTCGGGCCGAGCTGGCCGAGGCGCTCAGGAAGGTCCCGGCCGGGCAGAAGGTGCCGTGGTACGGGCCGCCGATGAGCCCGACCTCGATGGCGACGGCCCGGTTGATGGAGACCTGGGCGCACGGCCAGGACGTGGTCGACGCGATGCAGGTCACCCGCCCGCCGTCGAACCGGCTGCGGCACGTCGCCCACCTGGCGGTCCGGACCCGCGACTTCGCGTACTTGCTGAACAACCGCACCCCGCCGGCCGAACCGTTCCACGTGGAACTCACCGGCCCGGACGGCGACACCTGGACCTGGGGTCCCGACGACGCCGGGCAGCGGGTCACCGGCCCGGCGCTCGACTTCTGCCTGCTGGCGACCCAACGCCGGCATCGCGACGATCTCGCCGTACACAGTGAGGGTCCGGATGCGGAGGAGTGGCTCGGCATCATCCAGGTGTTCGCCGGGCTGCCGGGCAAGGGTCGGACGGCGGGGCAGTTCGGATGACCGCGCCGATCAGGATCGGGAACGCGTCCGGGTTCTACGGCGACCGATTCAGCGCGGTCCAGGAGATGCTCACCGGTGGGCCGCTCGACGTGCTGACCGGTGACTACCTGGCCGAGCTGACCATGCTGATCCTCGGGCGGGACCGGCTGAAGGACCCGTCGCTCGGGTACGCGCGGACGTTCCTCAAGCAGCTCGAGACCGGGCTCGGCGAGGCGCTCGACCGCGGCGTCAAGCTCGTCAGCAACGCCGGCGGCCTGAACCCGTCGGGACTCGCAGCCGCGATTCAGGCGCTGGCGGACAAGCTCGGGCTGCAGCCGAAGATTGCGTACGTCGAAGGCGACGACCTGCTCGCCCGGGCGGACGAGCTCGGCCTCGGCACCCCGCTGACCGCCAACGCCTACCTCGGCGCCTGGGGAATTGCGGAAGCCCTGCAGGCCGGCGCGGACGTGGTCGTCACCGGCCGGGTCACCGACGCGTCGGTGATCGTCGGGCCGGCCGCCGCCCACCACGGCTGGAAGCGGACCCAGTACGACGAGCTCGCCGGCGCAGTGGCCGCCGGTCACGTGATCGAGTGCGGCTGCCAGGCGACCGGCGGGAACTACGCGTTCTTCGGCGAGATCCGGGACCTCGGCCGGCCCGGGTTCCCGATCGCCGAGATCGACGCCGACGGCAGCAGTGTGATCACCAAGCACGACGACACCGGCGGCGCGGTCACGATCGACACGGTCAAGGCACAACTGCTGTACGAGATCGTCGGCGAGCGGTACGCCGGTCCGGACGTCACGACGCGCCTCGACTCGATCGAGCTGAGCGACGACGGCCCCGACCGGGTCCGGATCAGCGACGTCCGCGGTGAACCGCCGCCACCGACGTACAAGGTGTCGCTGAACAGCGTCGGCGGGTTCCGCAACGAGGTCGACTTCGTGCTGACCGGGCTGCAGCTGGAGGAGAAGGCCGAGCTGGTGAAGGCCCAGCTCGAGCGGGCGCTCCCGAAGCGGCCCGCCGAACTGCGCTGGTCGCTGACCTGGACCGAGAAGCCGAACGCGGACACCGAGGAGGAGGCCAGCGTCTTCCTGCGCTGCGCGGCGAAGGACCCGGACCCGAAGGTCGTCGGCCGGGCGTTCTCGAACGCCGCGATCGAGCTGGCGCTGGCGAGCTACCCCGGTTTCCACGTCACCGCGCCGCCGGGCGACGGATCGCCGTACGGCGTCTTCCGGGCCGGGTACGTCGACATCCGGGAGGTCGAGCAGGTCGTCGTACTGCCCGATGGGACGCGGAAGGTGGTCGAGCCGGCGGCGGAGACGCAGCCGCTGACACCGGTCGAGGACACCGAGCTGCCGATGCCGTTGCCGCAGCTCGCGTCGAGCGGCCGTCCGCGGACGCGGGAAGTCCCGCTCGGCCGGATCGCCGGCGCGCGGTCGGGTGACAAGGGCGGCGATGCGAACGTCGGCGTGTGGGTTCGGCAGGAGAAGGCGTGGCGTTGGCTCGCGCACACGCTGACGGTCGAGCTGTTCCAGGAGCTGCTGCCGGAGACGAAGAACCTCGCGGTCACGCGGTACGTGCTGCCCAACCTGTGGGCGGTCAACTTCGTCGTCGAGGGGCTGCTGGGTGAGGGCGTCGCATCGCAGGCTCGCTTCGATCCGCAGGCGAAGGCAGTCGGCGAGTGGTTGCGGTCCCGGTACGTCGACGTACCGGAGGTGCTGCTGTGAACGACTTCCGGGAGTCCGTACGGCGCTTCATGGCCGCCGAGGTCCTGCCTTACCTGGACGAGTGGGAGCGGGCCGGCGAGCTGCCGCGGGAGTTGCACGAGAAGGCGGGGAAGCTCGGGCTGCTCGGGGTCGGGTTTCCGGAGGCGGTCGGCGGTGGTGGCGGCTCGCTGGCAGATGCGATCGCGGTGGTCGAGGAGATGCACTACGCGGGTGGATCCGGTGGGCTGGTCGCGTCGCTGCTGACCTGTGGGATCGCACTGCCGCACATCGTTGCTGCGGGCAATCAGGAGCAGATCGACAGGTGGGTGCGGCCGACGCTCGAGGGCACGTTGATCGGAGCGCTGGCGATCACCGAGCCTGATGGTGGCTCGGACGTGGCGTCGCTGCGGACCACCGCGCGGCGGGAGGGCGAGCACTTCGTTGTGAATGGCGCGAAGACGTACATCACCTCGGGGTGCCGTGCGGACTTCGTGACCACTGCGGTGCGGACCGACGGGCCGGGTGCGCGCGGGATCAGCTTGCTGGTGATCGAGAAGGACACACCGGGGTTCGTGGTGTCGAGGAAGCTCGACAAGATGGGGTGGCTGTGCTCGGACACGGCTGAGCTTTCGTTCACCGACGTACGTGTTCCGGCCGAGAACCTGGTCGGTGCCCAGGGCACCGGATTCGTGCAGCTGGCGGTGAACTTCGTGGCCGAACGGCTGACGCTGGCCGTGCAGGCGTACGCCGGAGCGCAGCGGGCGCTCGACCTCACCGTGGAGTGGTGCCGGGTGCGGGAGACGTTCGGGCGGCCGTTGATCTCACGGCAGACCGTGCAGCACACGCTGACCGAGATGGCCCGTCGGATCGAAGTCGCCCGCGTCTACGTGCACTCGATCGCCGAGCGGGCTGCGCGCGGCGAGGACGTGATCGCCGAGACGTGCTTCGCCAAGAACACCGCCGTCGAGGCAGGGCAGTGGGTCTGCGACCAGGCCCTGCAGCTGCACGGCGGTCTCGGCTACATGCGGGAGGCCGAGGTCGAGCGCCAGTACCGCGACCAGAAGATCCTCGCCATCGGCGGCGGCACCACCGAGATCCTCACCGGCCTGGCCGCGAAACGACTGGGGTACACATGAGCAATCGCGAGGCGATGCTGGAGAAGCTTGTCGCGCTGGACGCCGAGCATGCGAAGGCGCTGGCCGGCGGCGGCGAGAAGTACGTCGACCGGCACCACAAACGCGGCAAACTGCTGGCGCGCGAGCGAATCGACTTGCTGCTCGACCCGGACACGGCGTTCCTGGAGTTGTCACCGCTGGCCGGCTGGGGTTCGGACTTCACGGTCGGCGCGAGCCTGGTCACCGGGATCGGCGTGGTCGAGGGTGTCGAGTGCCTGATCACCGCGAACGACCCGACCGTCAAGGGCGGCGCGAGCAACCCGTGGACGCTCAAGAAGGCGCTGCGGGCCGACGAGATCGCGCGGGCGAACCGGTTGCCGGTGATCAGCCTGGTCGAGTCCGGTGGCGCGGACCTGCCGACGCAGAAGGAGATCTTCATCCCGGGTGGCGCGATGTTCCGCAACCTGACCCGGTTGTCGGCCGAGGGGATCCCGACCATCGCGCTGGTGTTCGGCAATTCGACCGCGGGCGGCGCCTACATCCCCGGCATGAGCGACTACGTGGTCATGGTCGACGGCGGCGCGAAGGTGTTCCTGGCCGGGCCGCCGCTGGTGAAGATGGCGACCGGTGAAGACGCCGACGACGAGTCGCTCGGCGGCGCCTCGATGCACGCGCGGACCTCGGGACTGGCCGACTACTTCGCCGTCGACGAACAGGACGCGATCCGGCTCGGCCGCCAGATCGTGTCCCGGCTGAACTGGCACAAACTCGGTCCGCCGCCGGCATCGTCGTACGACGAACCGCTCTTCGACGCCGACGAGCTGCTCGGGATCGTGCCGGGTGACCTGAAGGTCCCGTTCGATCCGCGGGACGTGATCGCCCGGGTGGTGGACGGGTCGGTGTTCGACGAGTTCAAGCCGCTGTACGGGTCGTCGCTGGCGACCGGGTGGGCGTCGGTGCACGGGTATCCGGTCGGCATCCTGGCGAACGCGCGGGGAGTGCTGTTCAGCGAGGAGTCGCAGAAGGCGGCGCAGTTCATCCAGCTGGCGAACCGGGCGAACACGCCGCTGATCTTCCTGCACAACACCACCGGCTACATGGTCGGGCAGGAGTACGAGCAGGGCGGGATCATCAAGCACGGCGCCCAGATGATCAACGCGGTGTCGAACTCCAAGGTGCCGCACATCTCGATCCTGATGGGCGCGTCGTACGGCGCCGGGCACTACGGGATGTGCGGCCGGGCCTTCGACCCGCGGTTCCTGTTCGCCTGGCCGTCGGCGAAGTCGGCGGTGATGGGACCGCAGCAACTCGCCGGGGTGCTGTCGATCGTGGCGCGGGCGGCCGCGGCGGCGAAGGGCCAGCCGTACGACGAGGACGGCGACGCCGCGATGCGCGCGTACGTCGAAGGCCAGATCGAGGCGGAGTCGCTGCCGATGTTCCTGTCCGGGCGCTTGTACGACGACGGCGTGATCGACCCGCGGGACACCAGGACCGTGCTCGGGATCTGCCTATCCGCCATCCACTCCGCCCCGGTCGAAGGTACGTCGTCCTTCGGCGTCTTCAGGATGTGAGACGCATGATCACGTCAGTACTGGTGGCCAACCGGGGCGAGATCGCCCGGCGGATCTTCCGCACGGCCCGGTCACTCGGCCTGTCGACGGTCGCCGTCCACTCGACCGCCGACGCCGGATCGCCGCATGTGGCCGAGGCCGACGCGGCGGTCCACCTGCCCGGGAACGCCCCCGGCGAGACCTACCTGCGCGCCGACCTCGTCATCGAGGCGGCCGTACGGGCGGGCGCCGACGCGATCCATCCCGGGTACGGCTTCCTGTCCGAGAACGCCGGGTTCGCGCAGGCGGTGCTCGACGCCGGGCTGACCTGGATCGGGCCGCCGGTGGACGCGATCTCGTCGATGGGCTCGAAGATCGAGGCGAAGAAGCTGATGGCGGCGGCCGGGGTGCCGGTGCTGGCGGAGCTCACGCCTGCTGAGGTGTCGGCTGCCGACCTGCCGGTGCTGGTGAAGGCATCGGCCGGTGGTGGAGGGCGCGGGATGCGGGTCGTGTCGCGGCTGGAAGATCTGCCCGCGGAGATCGAGGCTGCCTCGGCGGAGGCGTTGTCGGCCTTCGGCGACGGGACGGTGTTCTGCGAGCGCTACCTCGCGGCCGGCCGGCACATCGAAGTGCAGATCATGGCCGACCAGCAGGGCACGATCTGGGCGGTCGGCGAGCGCGAATGCTCCATCCAGCGTCGCCACCAGAAGGTCGTCGAGGAAGCCCCGTCGCCGCTCGTCGAACGCATCCCGGCCATGCGGGCCCACCTCTTCGACGCCGCCCGCAAAGCAGCCGCGGCGATCAACTACGTCGGCGCGGGCACAGTCGAGTTCCTGGCCGACAACACCGGCAACTTCTACTTCCTCGAGATGAACACCCGCCTCCAGGTGGAACACCCCGTCACCGAGGAGACGACCGGCCTGGACCTGGTCGCGTGCCAGTTCGCGGTCGCGTCAGGTGAACGACTCCCGGCCGACCCACCACCCACAGTCGGTCATGCGATCGAGGTCCGGTTGTACGCCGAGGACCCGGCCCGCGACTGGCAACCCCAAACCGGACGCCTGCACCGGTTCGCGGTCGGGGCCGAGCGGCTTTCCGGAACAAAAGCGGCACCTGGCGACCACAATCTTCCGGAAAGCGGCGCGCCTCGGGTGCGGGTGGACTCGGGAGTGGTGAGCGGGTCGGAGGTGTCGCCGTACTACGACGCGATGCTGGCCAAGGCGGTCGTCTGGGCGCCCACCCGGACGGCGGCGGCGAGGCGGCTCGCGGCTGAGGTGGACCGGGCCACGATCCACGGCGTGCGGACGAACCGCGACCTGCTCGCCTGGATCCTGCGGCATCCGGCGTTTCTCGCCGGGAACACCGACACCGGGTTCTTCGCGCGGCACGGGATCGGGGCGCCTGTCGATCCACAGGTCAGCCGGGTGTCGGCGCTGGCGGCGGCGCTGGCTGATGCGGCTGGTCGGGTGCCGCCGGTCCGGGTGCCCAGTGGGTGGCGGAACTTGGGTTCGCAGCCGCAGCGGAAGGCGTATCGGGTTGGAGATGAGGTGCACGAGGTTGCGTACCGGCTGACCCGGGACGGGTTGGTTGTGGAGGGCAACGTGCAGCTCGTCTCGCATGCGCCGGACCACGTGGTGCTCGAGGTAGGCGGCGTACGGCGGGCGTTCGACGTGGCGGCGTACGGCGGCTTGGTGTGTGTGGACTCGCCGCTGGGCAGCGTGACGCTGGAGAAGGTGGAGCGGTTCACGGATCCGTCGCGGCAGGTGGCGGCGGGGTCGTTGGTGGCGCCGATGCCGGGGACGGTGATCCGGGTCGGCGTGCAGGTGGGCGACAAGGTCGAGCAAGGGCAGCCGTTGCTGTGGCTGGAGGCGATGAAGATGGAGCACACGATCGCCAGTCCGGCGAGCGGTGTGGTGAGTGAGCTCAAGGTCGAGGCAGGTCAACAGGTCGAGGTCGGCGCCGTACTGGCCGTGGTTGGGGAGGATGCATGAACTTCGTCGAGTCCGAGGAACGCCAGGCTTTGCGGAAGGCAGTCGGCGAGCTGGGCAAGAAGTACGGCTACGAGTGGTTCAACCGGCAGGCGCGCAGCGGCGGGCACACCACCGAGCTGTGGCTGGAGGCGGGCAAGCTCGGGTACCTCGGCGTCAACCTCCCCGAGGAGTACGGCGGCGGAGGCGGCGGCATGGCCGATCTGTCGATCGTGCTGGAGGAGCTCGGCGCCGCGGGCTGCCCGCTGCTGATGATGGTCGTCTCGCCGTCGATCTGCGGCACGGTGATCGCCCGGTTCGGCACCGACGAGCAGAAGCGGCACTGGCTGCCCGGCCTGGCCGACGGCACCACGATCATGGCGTTCGCGATCACCGAGCCCGACGCCGGCTCGAACTCGCACGAGATCACCACGACGGCCCGCCGTAGCGACGGCGGCTGGTCGCTGACCGGGCGCAAGGTCTTCATCTCCGGCCTCGACGTCGCCGATGCCGTGCTGGTCGTCGGCCGGACCGAGGACGCCCGCACCGGGAAGCTCAGGCCGGCCCTGTTCATCGTGCCGGTGGACGCGCCCGGCGTGGAGTTCACCCAGATCGAGATGGACCTGATCAGCCCGGACAAGCAGTTCGCGCTCTATCTGGACGACGTACAGCTGCCGCGCGAGGCGTTGGTCGGCGCCGAGGACGCGGCCCTGCTGCAGCTGTTCGCCGGGCTCAACCCGGAGCGGATCATGGCGTCCGCGTTCGCGATCGGCATCGCCCGGCACGCGCTCGGCAAAGCAACGGCCTACGTCAAGGACCGCCAGGTCTGGAAGACCCCGATCGGCGCGCACCAGGGCCTCGCGCACCCGCTCGCGCAGATCAAGATCGAGCTCGAGCTGGCGCGGCTGATGCTGCAGAAGGCCGCCGCCCTGTACGACGCCGGCGACGACCTCGGCGCCGGCGAAGCGGCGAACATGGCGAAGTACGCCGCCGGCGAGGTCGCGGTCCGGGCCACCGACCAGGCCGTCCAGTCGCTCGGCGGCAACGGCATGACCAAGGAGTACGGCGTCGCCTCGCTGGTCGCCGCCGCCCGCGCGACCCGGATCGCGCCGGTCAGCCGGGAGATGATCCTGAACTTCGTCGCCCAGCACTCACTCGGTCTACCCAAGTCGTACTGAGAGGATTCCCGATGATCATCAGCAGTGAGTTCCCACCCGTCGAGATCCTCGACGTCCCGATCCACGACGCCGTCCTCGGGAGAGCCCAGGAGTACGGCGACCGGCCGGCCCTCGTGGACGGCGTGACCGGCAAGGAGATCAGCTACGCGCAGCTCGACGGGATGAGCCGCCGGGTGGCCGCCGGGTTCGCGGAGCTGGGCATCAGGCACGGCGACACGATCGCGCTCTACAGCCCGAACACGATCCTGTACCCGGTCGTCTTCTACGGCGCCACCCGCGTGGGCGCGACCGTGACGACGGTGAACGCGCTCTACACCGCGGACGAGCTGCACAAGCAACTGGTCGACTCCAAGGCGAAGCTGCTGGTCACGATCTCGCTGTTCCTCCCGGTGGCGACCGCCGCGATCGAGGGCACCGACGTGACCGAGATCTTCGTCTGCGACAGCGCCGAGGGCTACCGCTCGGTGATGGAGCTGGTCGCCTCGACCGGCCCCGAGCCGGAGGTGACCATCGACCCGGCCGACGACGTCGCCGTACTGCCGTACTCCAGTGGTACGACGGGCGCCGCGAAAGGCGTGATGCTGACGCACCGGAACATCGCGACCAACATCGCGCAGGCCGAGGTGATGATCAGGCTGGACGAGGGCGAGCGGATCATCGCGATCCTGCCGTTCTTCCACATCTACGGGCTGACCGTGCTGATGAACCTGCCGCTCCGGCTCGGCGCGACGGTCGTCGTGCTGCCGAAGTTCGACCTGGAGCAGTTCCTCACCACGCTCGACCAGCAGAAGATCACCCGGGCGTTCGTCGCACCGCCGGTCGTGCTCGCGCTGGCGAAGCACCCGGCCGTGGACGGGGTGGACCTGTCGGCGCTGAAGTACGTGATGTCGGCCGCGGCGCCGCTGGACGGCGAGCTGGCCGAGGCGTGCGCGAAGCGGCTCGGGTTGCACGCCGTGCTGCAGGCCTACGGGATGACCGAGCTGTCGCCGGGCACGCACTCGGTGCCGCAGGACGACCAGGAGCCGCCGCCGGGCGCCGTGGGCAAGCTGTTCCCGTCCACCGAAATGCGGCTGGTTGGTGCTGACGGCAACGATGCGGACGAGGGCGAGATCTGGATCCGCGGGCCGCAGGTGATGAAGGGGTATCTGGGCCGGCCGGCCGAGACCGACGCGACCATCGATCCGGACGGCTGGCTGCACACCGGTGACATCGGGCGGATGGACGAGCGCGGGTACCTGTACGTCATCGACCGGGTGAAGGAGCTGATCAAGTACCACGGCTACCAGGTGCCGCCGGCCGAGCTCGAGGCGGTGCTGCTGACGGACGACCGGATCGCGGATGCGGCGGTGATCGGGGTGCAGGCCGAGGGCAACGAGGTGCCGAAGGCGTTTGTGGTCCCGATGCCGGGGGTGGAGCTGACCGAGGCGGACGTGATCGAGTACGTGTCCGCGCGGGTGGCGCCGTACAAGAAGGTCCGGCAGGTGGAGTTCATCGAGGCCGTGCCGAAGGCTGCCTCGGGCAAGATCCTGCGGCGTGAGCTGAGAGCCCGCGAGGCCGCCCGTGAGTGAGGCCCTCAAAGAACCCCAGCAGGACCGCAGCCGGGCCACCCGGCAGCGGCTGCTCGAGGCGGCCGTGGAGTCACTGGCCGAGGTCGGGTACGCCGCGACGACGGTGTCGGTCGTCGCGGCGCGGGCCGGGGTTTCGCGAGGTGCGGCGCAGCACCATTTCCCGACGCGGGCGGACCTGTTCGCGGCCGCCGTCGAGTACATGACCGAGGTGCGGCTGGCGGAGATCCGCGCACAGGCCGCGGCGCTGCCCAGTGGGCCGGGGCGGACCGAGGCGATCGTTGGGATGCTCGCTGATGTCTACACCGGCCCGCTGTTCCGGGCGGCACTGCACCTGTGGGTGGCGGCGTCGACCGAGGAGGCGCTGCGGAAGCAGATCGTCGGACTGGAGGCGCATGTCGGGCGGCAGGCGCACCGGGCGCTGCTCGAAGTGCTCGAGGTGAGTGAACGGACGCCTGGGGTGCGGGAGACCGTGCAGGGGGTGCTGGACATGGCACGAGGTCTTGGGCTGGCTGATCTGCTGTCGGATGACAGTGCTCGGCGGCGCGGGATCGTGCGGCAGTGGAGCCGGATCCTCGATCAGGCGCTGCGGGCGCCGGGGGTGTGACCGAAGGCGCGGCGGAAGGTGTCGATGAACGCACTGGTCGACGCCCAACCGCACTGGTGAGCCACCCGCGTCACGGAGTCGCCACCCGCTAGCAATCGCAGCGCCAGGTGCAGCCTGAGCTCGGTGCGCCACTGCGGGAACGTCATGCCGAGGTCCGTCTTGCACAGTCGGCTCAGGGTGCGTTCACTGGCGCCGATCTCCCGGCCGAGTTCTGTGAGCGTCCGGTTGTCGGCCGGGTCGTCCTGCAACAACTGGCAGACCGCTGCCAGTCGTGGGTCGCGTGGAGTGGGGAGATACGTCGGCCGCTGTGGTGAGCGTCGCAGCTGATCCAGCAGCACCAGGTACAACCGGTGTTGTTCAGTGGGATCTGTTTCGAGGGTTGTGTACGCGAGGATCAGCTCTCTCAGCAGCGGACTGACCACGAGAGCCGACGGGGCGTTCAGAGCGAGTGGGTTCTCGGTGAGTCCTACGGTGTGGAGGGCGGTCTCGCCGTACGCGCGGTGTTGGTGGAGGGTGCCGGAGGGGACCCAGATCGCTCGGTTGGCCGGGGCGATCCAGCTGCCGGCTTCGGTGGTCACCGAGAGGACGCCGCGGCCGGCGTAGACGATCTGGTGCTGCTCGTGCCAGTGCGGGTCGATGCCGCCACCCGCCGGGATCTCGAGGGACCCGGTGTTGGCTGGACGGCGTTGGCGGATTTCCGGCATAGATTGGCATTTTATCGGAAGCCGGACAGGCGGTCCGCGGCCGAGGATCGAGAGTGTGCGGAGACTTCGACCGATCGGGCTGATGGCGATCGGGCATGGCTGCGTGGACGTGTACCAGGGCGCCGTACCTGCGCTCGTTCCGTTCCTGGTCGCCGAGCGCGGCCTCGGGTACGTCGCCGTGTCGGGCATCACGCTGGCCGCGACGCTGCTGTCGTCGGTGGTGCAGCCGGTGTTCGGTGTGCTGACCGATCGGCGGCCGCTGGCCTGGCTGATCCCGATCAGCATGACGACTGCAGGGCTCGGAATCGCGCTGCTCGGGATCGGTGATTCGTATCTGCTGAGTTGGCTGGCGGCGGCGCTGTCCGGGCTCGGGGTCGCGGCCTATCACCCGGAGGCGGCGCGGATGGCGCGAGCAGTGAGTGGGGGCAGCCATGTCGGGATGAGCTGGTTCTCGGTCGGCGGAAACGTCGGTTTCGCGCTCGCGCCGGTGCTGGTCACGCCGATCATGGCGGTCGGCGGGCTGGCCCTGACGCCTGTGCTCGTTGTACCTGCTCTGGTCGGTGCGGTGATCACCACGGTGGCCGTTCGAGCTGGGGTGTCGCGGGTGGCCGCGAGCCGGATGGAACGTCCTGGGAGTGACGACTGGTCTTCGTTCCTGCGGTTGTCGGCGATCATGGTGTGCCGGTCGATCGTCTTCGTCGGGCTCGGCACCTTCATTGCGCTGTACGCGGGTGAGCGGGTCGGCGGCGGTACGACGACCGGCGGGGCGGCGTTGTTCGTGCTGTTCGCCGCCGGCGCCTTCGGCACGCTGCTCGGCGGACGGTTCGCGACCCAGTACGGCCGGGTCCGGACGATGCGGACGTCGTACGGCGTCGCGGTGCCGGCGATCGCCGGTCTGGTGTTCGTCCCCGGTCCCTTGTTCTTCGTCTTCCTCGCGCTGACCGCGATCGCGATGTCGATCCCGTTCTCGCTGCACGTCACGCTCGGCCAGGACTTCCTGCCCGGCCGCGTCGGCACGGCCGGCGGGATGACCCTCGGTCTGGCGGTCAGCATCGGCGGCGTCGCAACGCCCATCCTCGGCACGATCGCCGAGCACTCCTCCCTACGCCTGGCCCTGTCCACCCTCATCGCACTGGCCCTGACCAGCTGCCTGATCGGCTACTTTCTCAACGAACCTGCCCGGTGACGCCCGGGCACGTGCTCGGGATCTGACCGCGTCTCGTTTCCAACGATGGTCCAGGTTGTGGTCAGGGGCTCTGTAAAGGTTTGCTCATGACGTAGGTTGGCGTTTGTCATGACTACTGAGGGGATCGACCGGGCGGCGGGGGTCGGGCTTCGGTCGGAACGCGGGCCGATCCTGCTCGCGGTGATGCTCAGCATCGGCCTGGTGGCGATCGACGCGACCATCCTCGCGACCGCCGTACCCTCCATCGTCGACGATCTCGGCGGCTTCACCCAGTTCCCGTGGCTGTTCTCGATCTACCTGCTCGCGCAGGCGGTGTCGGTGCCGATCTACGGCAAGCTCGCCGACCTGCGCGGCCGCAAGCCGATCATGCTGCTCGGGGTCGGGCTGTTCGTGCTCGGCTCGATCCTGTGCGGGTTCGCCTGGAGCATGCCGGCGCTGATCGCGTTCCGGCTGATCCAGGGGCTCGGCGCGGGCGCGATCCAGCCGATCGGGATGACGATCGTCGGCGACATCTACACGGTCGCCGAGCGGGCCAAGGTGCAGGGCTACATCGCCAGCGTCTGGGGCATCTCGTCGTTCGTCGGCCCGGCGCTGGGCGGGGTGTTCTCGGACTTCGTCTCCTGGCGCTGGATCTTCTTCGTGAACATCCCGCTCGGTCTGGCCGCGGCCTGGGTGCTGACCCGCCGCTTCGAGGAGAAGGTCGCCCGGCAGGCCAGTCACCAGATCGACTACGCCGGCGCGATCCTGCTCGCGGTCGGCGGTTCGCTGCTGCTGCTCGGCCTGCTCGAGGGCGGCGTGATGTGGGAGTGGGACTCCGCCCCGAGTATCGCGATCCTGGCCGTGTCCGCCGTACTGCTGGTCGCGTTCGTCCTGGTCGAGCGCCGGGCGGCCGAGCCGGTGCTGCCGTTGTGGGTGCTCGGCCAGCGGGTGCTCAACTCCGCGAACTCGGCCGCCCTGCTGATCGGCGTGCTGATGATCGGCCTGTCCACCTACGTCCCGCTCTTCGCGCAGGGCGTGCTGGGTACGTCGGCTCTGGTCGCCGGCTTCGCGTTGGCCGCGATGACGCTGGGCTGGCCGATCGCCGCGTCGCTGGCCGGCCGGATCTACCTGCGTGTCGGGTTCCGTACGACGATGCTGATGGGCTCGCTGATCGTCGTCGTCGGGGCCGCGTTGCTGCTCACGGTCGACTCCGGCAGCGCCGTACTGCACCTGGCCGCGGCCTGCTTCGTGATCGGGCTCGGCCTCGGTTTCTCCGCGTCGCCCTCGGTGGTGGCTGCGCAGTCGTCGGTCGCCTGGCAGACCCGCGGTGTTGTGACCGGCGCCAACATGTTCGCTCGCTCGGTCGGCAGCGCGGTCGGCGTCGCGGCCTTCGGCGCGGTCGCCAACGGAGTCGTCGCATCCCGCCTCGGTGACAGCCACGCCGACCTGGAGACGCTGCCCGGCGAGGTGCTCGCGCCCGCCATCCACGACGTCTACTACGGAGCCGCCGCAGCCGCCGTCCTCCTGGTGGTAGCTGTCGCCTTCATGCCCAACCGCATCACCGAACAACCCCTCGCCAACACAACCGCCGACTGACGGCCCGTCTAGGTTGGGTTCATGCAGGCTGTTGATTGCGTGGGTGGACTGATCCAGGACGAGCAGCATCGCGTCTACGTGCAGCGGCGTACGGCGGAGCGGCGGTTGCTACCGTGGATCTGGGATGTGGTGGGCGGGCACCTGGAGGCGGGCGAGACGCCGGAGGAGGCACTGCGGCGTGAGGTCGAGGAGGAGACCGGCTGGAAGGTCCGGGACATCGTCTGGACCGCCGCCGACTGGGAGTGGGAGTGGGAAGGCCGCGTACGGCGTGAGCTCGACTACCTGATCACCGTCGACGGAGACCTGAGCCGGCCGCGGCTCGAAGAGGGTAAGCACGATGCGGGCGCCTGGGTCGGACCGGACGACCTCGAGCTGATGATGGTGAACCGCACCGACGGCGACCGCAGGCTGCGCGACATCGTGGCGCACGTGGTCCGCACCCGCTTCACCGACCGCCTCCGCCTCGAACCGCTGACCGGTCCAGGCGCGGTCCTGCCAGGACATGCCGCGGACCTGGTCACGCTGTACGCCGACCCCTGGGTCGCCCACTGGTACGCCGAGACCCTGTCCGTGGAGGACGCAGTACGGCGGGCCACCGAGGCGCAGGCCCGCTGGGAGGCCGACGGTGTGCACAAGTGGATGGCATACGAGCGTGACACCGGAGCACTCGCCGGACGAGGCGGCATGTCCCGGATCCCGGCCGACGCCCCGGTGACTGCAGCCATCAGCGACCTGGTCGGACCGGACTGGGCCACCGACCGGCTGGAGCTTGGGTGGGCACTCGCCGCGTCGGCGCGTGGCCGCGGTCTGGCGACCGAGATCGGCCGTGCCGGGCTGGACTTCGCCTTTCGCACACTGAACGCGACGAAGGTGATCGCGTTCACCGAGCGGCACAACCTGGCCTCCCGCGCGGTCATGGAACGCCTAGGCATGACCTACGCCGGCGAGATCACCGCAGAGGGCCTGGTCGAGGGCACCACCGAGGTCCGGCCGGACGCACCCTTCGCTGTCTACGTCACCGGACCTGAAGCGGACAGCTAGCGGTCCAGCGCGGTCACGAAGCGGCTCAGGAGGTCCGCGAACGTCTGCCGCTCGCCGTCGGTCCAGTCCGCCATCGCCTGACCGAACCGCTCCCGCCGGTACTCGTGCACCCACTCCAGCTGGGCCCTGCCGTCCTCGGTGAGCACCAGGTTCGTACGACGGCCGTCCGCCTGGTCCGCCTCCCGTCGTACCAGGCCTGCCGAGACTGCGGCGGCGACCAGCTTGCTGGCCCGCGGCTGGTCCACACCGAGCGCAGCCGCAACCCCGTTGACGCCGATCGGGTCCGGACCGGCCGCCTCGAGCGCGTCGAGGACCTCCTGGACCGGATCCGGTCCACCGGACTGCACGGCGATGGTACGGCGGGTCTGCCGCCGGCGGACCGCGATCATCGCCGCCTCCACCACGGCCACCGGATCCGAGTTGTCCACAGCCAACTCCTTTGTCCACAGCCCTGTCGAGATATATGTTGATTGACATGTATATGTCAGATGACAACAAGCCTATCGGGTGGTGGCTGAAGGAGGTGGACCGCCTGCTGGAGGCGTCGTTCGAGCGGCTGCTCGCCGCGGACGGGCTGAACCGCCGGCAGTGGCAGGCGCTGAACGCGGCCGCGAGCCCGGAGCCGATCGCGGTCGCGCTCGCGCCGTTCCTGACCGGCGGCCCGGAGGAGCTGAGCGCCGCCGTCGACCCGCTGACCGCACGCGGCTGGCTGCAAGACGGGCGCCTGACGGCCGCGGGTCAGGCTGCGCTGGACGGGCTGAGGGGCAAGGTCCAGGCGCAGCGCGAGCGGGTGACGGCGGGCATCACCGGCACGGAGTACGCGGCGACGATCGGCGTACTGCAGAAACTGGCCGGCAATCTGAGTGGATCCACTGTGTGACCGCCCAGGCGCGGCGGTCACACAGTGGAACCGGCCACCTCGGGGGCGGCTCGTGGTGAGGTGTCACGAGCCACGCGGTGTCCTGCCGCCCAGGACACTCCCCGCCTGGCCCGAGGTGTCGGCCAGGAGGTGGTTGGAACGGCTGGGCGGCGGCGATACAGGGACTCAGCCGCCAGGCCCAGCCGGGTCGGTGGGCGGTGCGGTCCGGAGCTGAGGAGTGCTCCGGACCGCACCTCGGGTTTCGCCCGGGACTGAGGAGTGCCCCGGACCTTCCAGGTGCTGCTCCTGAACGTGAGGAGACTCCAGGCGCAGCGGACCGGGTCTGAGGAGGACCCGGAAATTCAGGTTTTCAGTCGGTGCTGTCGAGTGGACCGAGTACGTCGTTGGTGACTCGGAGGCCGGCGAAACGCCTCCGCATCGCCTGCTCGTAGCGGGCCGCCAGCGGCGCCTCCGCGACGTACTGCGCGATCACATGCTCGCCGAACCAGACCCGCACCCTTCGGCGGTGCTGTCTCGACGTCATCTCCGCGATGGTCACTACCTCTCACCCCGTAACTCTCAGGCCTTGCAACCAGTTGGAATTACTGGTTGTCATGGCAGTAATGGTGCACGAGCCCAACGTGACCGCTCTAGGACCTGGACCGGACCTTTGCCGGACCTCTTCCGGTCCTCTCGCGGACATCTGGGGGACCGCACCTTGTCGTGAGGGATCAGTCGAGACAACGTCTGAACTGACGTGAACTGGAGGAACGATGGCGGGTAGGTACGCGCCAAAGACGGTCCTGGCGCACCTGATCCAGCGCCGGAACCAGACCTACTCCGAGATCGTCGCCGAGTTCGTCGAGCTGGGTGGAACCATCACCGAGCGGCACCTGCGTCGCCTCGCATCGGGCGAGCGCGCAGGGACCACTCCTCAGACCCGGCGCACCCTGCAACGCATGTTCGGCAAGCCGGTCGAGGAGCTCCTCGCGCCGTACGTCCCCGATCAGGCCGCCCAGGTGGTGCCGGCACCTGCCGCGAGTGGACGGATCACGACAGGTACTGAGATGGAGGTTCTCGACATGGCTGCCAGCCGAGCGAGGGCATTTGCCCTCGCGGCCCAGTCCGGTCTCGGAAGCGAGGCCATGGAACAGGTGTACGACGACGTGCGCCACGTCGCGAAGGCATACCCGCAGCGCCCGCTGCCGGAGATCCTCGGCCAGCTGGTCGAAACCCAGGATCTGATCTTCGCCCTGCTGGAGAGCCGGCAACGTCCGGAGCACCTGCGGCAGCTGTACTTCCTCGGCGGTGTGACCGGTGGTCTGCTCGCCAAGGCCTCCCACGACCTCGGCAACCCGCATGCCGCCCTCACCCAGGCACGGACCGCGTTCCTCTGCGCCGACAACGCCGACCACCACGGCCTGCGCGCCTGGGTGCGCGGCCTACAGTCGCTCGTCTCCTACTGGGCCGGCAACCCGCACGACTCGGTCCGGTACGCGCAGCTCGGCGCCGGGTACGCCGAGCAGGCCAACAGCACCACCAGCGTCTGGCTGCCGGTGAGCGAGGCCCGCGCTTGGGCGGCGCTGGGCAACCCGGAGGCCACCCGCGCCGCCCTCGAGCGCGCCGAGAACGCCTGGAACACGGTTCGCAACGACGACCTCGACGACATGGGCGGCCTGTGCACCTTCGGCCGCAACCGGCAGCTGTACTACGCGGCTGACGCGCTCGCCTGGCTGCCCGGCGAGGTCGACCAGGCCGAGCGGTACTCCCGCCAGGCCGTCGACGCCTACAACGACCAGAACCACCCGGAGTGGGCCTTCGGCGACGCCGCCGGCAGCCAGGCCGCGATGGCCATCACCCGGATCGTCAGCGGTGAGCTCGACGGCGCCGCGGACGCGATCGCGCCGGTGCTGGGCCTGCCCGCCGAGCGCCGGATCAACGGCGTGGTGCACTCGGCCCGCCGGGTCCACCAGGCGCTGCGGCAGTCCGGTCGCGCCGACGACGCCCGCGAGCTGCAGGAAGAGATCGAGACGTTCACCCGGACGCCGATGCAGGCGTTCCCCCGGTAGTTTCTCCCAGATGGACTCATTGACCGGAGACCTGACGACCCTGCGCGAGTTCCGGACAGCTGATCTCGAGGACTACCTGGCCATCGTCGGCGACGACCGCGTGACGTCGTGGATGTCGTTCGACAGCCGGGACCGGGCCGCGGCCGAGAAGGCGCTGGCCGCGATCGTCGAGCGGGCCGCGCAAGAGGACCGGCCGGACTACCTGCTCGCCGTCACCCGCCAGGACGACGACAAGGTGGTCGGCTTCGCCCGGCTCGGGCCGACCGGGGTGCGGGCCGTGCACCTCGGCTACGCGATCCACGCGGACCACTGGGGCCGCGGCTACGCCACCGACGCGTCCCGGGTGCTGCTCCGGTTCGCCTTCGGCCCGCTCGGCAAGCACCGGGTCAGCGCGGCGATCGGCCCCGACAACGAGGCTTCGATCGCTGTCGTGAAGCGGCTCGGGTTCAGCTACGAGGGCCGGATCCGGCACCACGTCTTCACCAACGGGGACTGGCGCGACTCGTTGCTCTACTCGCTGCTGGAGCACGAATACGCCGACCGTTCACCTGGCGGTCGCCGGAAGCCTTGACTTCATTTGTCATGACCAGCAAGGTTGCGCGTCATGTCGACGCAGCAGGTGCCGGAGTGGGCCGATCCGGAGGTGCCGGAAACGGCACTGGACGCGCAGGGGGTGTCCCGGCGGAATCTGATCCGCGGCGCCGGGTTGCTGGGAGCGGGCTTCGCCGCGACGGCCATCGGTACGGCGGAAGCAGCGGCCACCACCGGCTCGGGCAGTGACCCCGACCTGGTCTACCTGGTCGGCGACCACCATGTGCACACCCGCTACAGCCATGACGCGAAGTACGACTTCAGCCAATTGGCACAGCGGGGAGCGCAGTTCGGGCTGGACTGGATGGCGTTCACCGAGCACAGCAACTTCGGCCACGCCGACAAGGGCGCCGCGGCCGAGAACGCCGAGGTTCTGAAGGCGCGGGCCGAGAACCCGCGGATGCTGATCTTCCAAGGCCTCGAGTGGTACATCCCGGCCGCCGAGCACGGCACCGTCCTGGTCGCGCCCGGCCCGAACAACGTCGCCCTGCTCCAGCAGTTCGAGCGCGAGTACGACGGCAAGCTGACCGGCCGCGCGGAGGGCAACCCGGCGAACGAGCAGAACGCCGTCAAGGCACTGCAGTGGCTCGCAGGGCAGAAGCAGAGCGGGTACGTCGACGACGTGCTGGTGCTCGCCAACCACCCACTGCGGCTGGGCATCGACGCTCCCTACGAGCTGCGCGACTGGCGCGACACCGGCGTCTGCATCGGTATGGAGGGCGCGCCCGGTTCGCAGGGCGACGCGGACCCGGCGTGGGTCGCATACCGCGGAGCGACCAACGCCCAGCGTGGTGAGTACGTCAACGCACCGAGCGCCAACAGCTTCCCGGGCTACCCGGCCGACGCGTATCGCACGTACGGCGGCTTCGACTGGGCCACGGCGACCGTCGGTGGGCTGTGGGACTCCATGCTCGCCGAGGGCCGGCTGTTCTCGATCACGTCGAACAGCGACAACCACCGGACCATCTGGGACACCTGGAAGGACGGGGCGTTCCCGCCCGGCGAGAACTTCGACAGCCTCGGCTGGAAGCCGTCGCCGACGGACTCCGGTGTGCCGCAGCCCGGCAGCGACTTCTGGCCGGGTCAGTTCAGCCGCACGCATGTAGGCGTGACGCGGTACGGCTACCTCGAGGTGATGGCTGCACTGCGGGCCGGCCGCGTCTGGGTCGACCACGGTCAGCTGGTCGACGGCATCGACGTACGGCTTGCTCCAGTTGGTGCGTCGCAGCGTGGTGTGACGCTCGGCGGTCGCCTGCGGGTCCATAGGGGTCAGCAGCTGGAGCTGCGCGTCACCGTGACCAGTGCGTCCCGGCCGAACTTCCATGGCGTCCTGCCGAGACTGGCACACGTGGACGTGATCCGTGGTGTTGTGGCCGGGCCGACGGCAGCCAGAGACAGCTGGAAGGCCCCCGACACCCGAGTCGTCGAGCAGGTCGACGTACGGCGGCAGTCCGGCACCTACACTCTGCGCATCCCGCTCGGTAAGGCAGAGCGGTCGCAGTACGTGCGGGTGCGAGGCAGCGACGGCAAGCGGAACGGGCCCGGGTACCTGGGCAGCCGCATCGACCCGGCCGGGCCGATCCAGCACCCGACGAACGACGGCGACCCATGGCTGGACACCTGGCTCTACACCAACCCGATCTTCATCGACGTGGTGTAGACAGCCCCAAGGCACACTGGAGGCATGGCCGCCACCATCGCAGGACCGCTGGATCCGTTGAGGGACGGGTTGGCGCGGATGATCATGACGAAGGTGGCCGGGCCGGACCCGGCCGCTGAGCGGAGCCGGGTGCACAACACACCCGGACCGCGCTGGTTCGAGCCGGACCGGCCGATCCGGCGGGTGCATGGCGATGCCGCGATGTTCGCCGGTGGGCTCCGCGCGTTGCTGCTGCAGTCGCTGCACCCACTGGCGATGGCCGCAGTGTCGGCACACTCCGGTTACCGAGGCGATCCGTGGGGACGGTTGCGCCGTACCAGCTACTTCCTGGCCATCACGACGTACGGCGCGGTCCCGGACGCCGAGGAGGCGATCGCGCGGGTCAAGGGTGTCCACGAACGGGTGCGGGGGACCAGTCCGGACGGTGTGAAGTACCGGGCGTCCGACCCGCACCTCCTGAAGTGGGTGCATGTCGCGGAGGTGGACAGCTTCCTGGCAGCTCACCAGACGTACGGCGTGCAGCCGCTCGACGCAGCTGAGCAAGACCTGTACGTCGAGGATGCGGCGCTGGTCGCACGCAAGCTCGGAGTGATCGACCCACCGACCACAGTGGCCGAGCTACGCGAACTGCTGGACGAGTACCGCCCGGAGCTGCGAGGCACCACCGAGGCCCGGCAGGCTGCCCGCTTCATGCTGATCCACCCGCCGGTTCCAATGGTCGCGCGACCGGCGTACGGCGTCCTCACCGCCGCCGCGGTCGGCCTGCTGCCGTGGTGGACGCGGTGGCCGCTGCGCCTGCCGTACCTGCCATTGGCCGAGGCAACCGTCGTCCGCGCGGCCGGCGAAGGGCTCACCCGGACGATTCGGTGGGCACTGACGTCGCCCATCCTGGGGAATATCGAGGCCTAGCGGCCGACTCGCCGGTAAGTTGTTCTCGTGCCGCTGCGTCCGCATCGATCACTCCCGTTGGCCACGCCGGCGGGAGTCGAGGTGCTGACCAGGATCCTGACCCAGGGACCGATCCCGCGAGTGGAGATCGCACGCCGGACCGGGCTGTCCCAGGCGGCCGTCACCAAGGCGGTCGCGCCGCTGATCGAGGCCGGGTTCGTCACCGACCAGCCCGCCACGCCGGCCGAGGCGGACAGCCAGCTCGGCATCGGCCGTCCGGTCAGCCCGCTGACCGTGATCCGCAACAGCGTCTCGGTGATCGGCCTCAAGGTCACCCCCACTGCGCTGATCGGCGTCACCACAGACTTCACCGCCGGGATCCTGACCGTGCAGCACCGGCCGCTGGACGACACCGCGCCGGACAGTGTGATCGAGCAGCTCGCGGAGCTGGCCAAGGAGCTGATGTCGGACGAGGTCGAGGCCGGTCCACTGATCGGGATCGGCGTGGCGGTGTCCGGCGACGTCGACGCGCGCCACGGCGTGGTCCGGCACTCGCCGCTGATGGGCTGGCGGGACGTCTCGGTCGCCGAACTCCTCTCCCAGCGGCTCAACGTGCCGATCCTTGTCACGAATGACGTCCGCGCGCTGACCGTGGCCGAGCAGTGGTTCGGAGTCGGGGTGGACGCCGACTCGTTCGCGGTCGTCACGATCGGGTCCGGGATCGGCTGCGGCCTCTACATCAACGGCGAGGTCGTGTCCGGGGCGTACGGCGTCTCCGGCGAGCTCGGCCACCTTCCGCTGGCCCCCGGTGAGCTGGTCTGCACCTGCGGGCGGCGGGGTTGTGTGGAGACGGTCGCGTCGTCGGACGCGATCCTGACCCGGACCCGGGAGACGACCGGCCGGCCGGACCTGGACCTGGCCGGGGCGATCAAGCTCGCACACGAGGGCGACGAGCACGCCCGGGAGGCCTTCGACCGGGCCGGCGAGGTGATCGGGTCGGCCGTGTCCGCGATGGTGAACCTGGTCGGGCCGGAGCTGGTGGTGATCGCCGGCGAGGGCGTCGCCGAGTACGACCTGTACGAGGAGCGGATGCGGCGGGCGTTCGCCGAGCACGCATTCGGCGCCGCCGGGGACTGCCGGCTGATGCTGCGCTCGCACACCTTCGACGACTGGGCCCGTGGCGCCGCGGCCACCGTGATCCGCTCCTACGTCCGCGGCGAGCCACCCCTGCAGCGCTGAGGGGTTGGGCCCGCGAGCGAGTGCACGGACCCAACCCCGTCGCGGGCGGTCAACTGCAGGCGGTCAACTACGGGCGGCGGCCAGGATCTTGCGCCAGACCTTCTTGTACGACTCCAGGCCGTCGGCCGCGAGCGGGCCGGTCGGGCCCGCGGTGATCGACACCCGCTCCGGGATCGTGCCCCAGACCGGGATGCCTTCCTCGGCGTACTGCCGCATCGCGTCCTGGTAGCTGCGGGTGTACGTCCGGGCCGAGCAGATCACCAGGCCGACCGGGATGTGGTCCGGAACCAGGTCCAGCACCGCCTTCACCCGGGGCGTCTCGACACCGCCGACGCGGGTCGGCAGCACCACGATCCGGGCCCGCTCGAGCGCCTTGTTCAGCAGTCGCTCGTGGGACGGCGGCATGTCCACGATGCCGATGCCCTCCGGCGGCACCTTGTCCAGGGCCTTGTTCAGCAGGCGCTCGGTCGGCGCCTCCGCGACCTCGACGCGGGACAGTTGACCGTCCTCCGAATCCGCGACCCAGTCGGCGGCGCTGCCCTGCGGATCGGCGTCGACCAGAGTGGATGTGCGACGGTTGGAAGATGCCAGCGCGGCCAAGTACACCGACGTGGTTGTCTTACCGACCCCGCCCTTCAGTGCAGCTGTCACGATGATCATGGGACCGACGCTACCTGGTTTTGTCCGAAATCCGGCGTGTCGTCGGCGTTGCTCCCGCAGATCGTGATAGTTGCCCGTGGCCCGTGTGAACAAGCTCAAGCGGCCTTCAGGCGTGAATCCTTTCGGCGCCGGCCCGCCTCTTACCCCCGTATCGACCACGACCTGGAGGTAGGAATGACCGTCGCGATCGTCTTGGCCATCGCTGCCGGAGTGGTGCTGCTCTGCACCTGCAGCTTCGTCGTACTGCGCCGCCGCGGGCGGGCCCGTGGCTGAACGGACCTGGCCCGACGACCGGCTGATCGTCGCCGCCCAGGACGGCGACGTCGACGCCCTCACCGCGTTGGTCGCCGGCTCGCACCCGACCGTACGGCGCTTTGCCCACTCGCTCTGCGCCACACCGGAGGACGCCGAGGACGCAGCGCAGGAGGCCCTGATCATCCTGTACCGCAAGGTCGGGATGCTGCGGGCCACCGGCGCGCTGACGTCGTGGATGTTCCGGATTGTCCGCAACGAATGCCTGCGCCGCGCCCGCAGGATGATGCGGGACCAGCCGCTGGCCCGGGACACCGTCACCGCATCGGCCGAGGACGAGGTGCTGCGCCAACTCGAAGCGGCCGAGGTGGCGGCGGCGATCGCCGGCTTGCCTCCGGATCAGCGCCACGTGCTGATCATGCGGGACGTTCAGGGCTACAGCGGACCGATGGTCGCCGACGCACTGGGCCTCAGCACGGCCGCGATGAAGTCACGTCTGCACCGCGCTCGCGCGGCGGTCCGGGAGACCTTGGGAGACAAGCGATGACCGACTTCGCCAGTACGTCGCTGCTCCGGCACTTGGCCCGTGGCGCGGTCGGTTTCGGCGGGCTGGTCAGTGCGTTCGCTCTCCTGCCCAGCATCGGACTCGTCAGCCTGCTGCTTCTGCCGGTCGGTGTCGTCGCGTTGCGCGGATGCCCGATGTGCTGGGCGATCGGCCTGGCCCAGACGATCTCGCGCGGCCGGCTCCAACGCAACTGCGACGACGGCCGATGCAGGCTGACCGTGTCATCAAAGTGACGGTTTGCGGATCACCTCGATCAGGGAGCTGAGGCCGTCCAGGCCGTGGCCGGCTGCGTCGGCGCGGGCGAACAGCGCGGCCACGGCGCGCGGTACGCCGGCGTCGAGGCCGAGTTCCTCGAACGCCTGCACGACATGCTCGGCGCCGACCGCTTGCATGTGCAGGTTGTTCTCCCCACCCGGGGACTCGCCCTTCTCGAGCTCCGCGGTTAGGATGCGGATGAAGCCCATCGGCCCGTCCTCGGCCAGGTCCCGCAGCATCGCCTCGGCGTACGGCCGGACCTGCTCGGCTCCACCGACCAGTGCGGTCGAGTAGAAATAGCTGATCAGCGTGCTCCAGAAGATGTTGAGCATGGCCTGGTAGTAGAGCATCGCCAGCCCGGGGTCGGTGCCCATGTGGTCGGCGCGCGCCAGCACCTCGAGCGTCTTCCGGTGCGCCTCGACCGCCTCCGGCGGACCGCTGTAGAACACGTACGCGCCCGGCTGGCCGATGCCCGGCGGCGGGACCATGATGCCGCCCGTCACCAGCGTGCCGCCGCGCTCGGCGACGGACTTGCTCGCCGACCGCAGCCGCTCCGGGCTGTCCGAGCTGAGGTTGACCAGCACCTTCCCGGTGAGGTCCACACCCTCCAGGGACTGGTCCATCGCGATGTAGTCGACCTGGCTGATCACCACCAGGTTGCTCGCGGCCACCGCTTCCGCCGCGGTCGCCGCCTCCACCGCACCGGCCGCGACGAGCTTGGCCGCCTTGCCCGCGCTCCGGTTCCAGACGGTGGTCGGGTGGCCGGCGGCGAGGAAGACCCCGGCCATGGTGGATCCCATCGCGCCGAGGCCGATCACTGTGACTGCTTCTCGAGAACTCATGCGCCGATCGTGCGAAATCGCGCTACGGGTTTACTACGGCTTATGTACTTCGGCGTGCTGGGACCTCTCGTGGTCAGGACGGATGCCGGTACGCCGGTCGCCGTACCCGACACCAAGGTCCGCACGCTGCTGCTCGACCTGCTGGCTCATCGCGGGCAGCCGGTGTCGGCGGACCGGCTGATCGAGGACCTCTGGGGCGACCGCCCGCCGCGCAACGCCACCGGGACGCTGCAGGCCCGGATCTCCCAGCTCCGGACGGCGCTCGACCGAGCCGAACCGGGGAGCCGCGCCCTCGTCGCCCACGGCCCGGCCGGCTACACCCTGACCGCGGAGGTTGTCGACAGCAACATCTTCGAGGAGCTCGTCGCCGCCGGCCGGCTCCGCGAGGCGCTCGACCTCTGGCGCGGGCCCGCGTACGCCGACGTGCCCGACCACGAGTTCGCCCGCGCAACACGCGACCGCCTGGAGGAGCTAGGCCTCGCCGCGACCGAGGACCTCCTGGAGCAGACCGGCGATCTCCCAGCGCTGACTGCGCTGGTACGCCGCCATCCACTCCGCGAGCGACTCCGCGCCATCCACCTACGGGCTCTCTACCGGGCTGGACGACAGGACGACGCACTGCGCTCTTACGCGGACCTGCGCGAGCAGCTAGCCGACGAACTCGGCGCCGATCCGGGACCCGAGCTGGTCGAACTGCACGCCGCGATCCTGCGCCACGACCCGTCCCTGCAACCGTCCGCGCTTCCCGCTCCGCTCAACGACCTGATCGGTCGCACTGACACCGTCGAGCACGCGACCGCACTGCTGCGGCAGCACCGCCTGCTCACCCTGGTGGGACCAGGTGGCGTGGGCAAGACCCGACTGGCTTTGGAACTGGGCCGGAGCCACCTAGGCGTGACGCGACTGGTGGAGCTGGCTCCGCTCCGGCAGGACGACGTACTGGATGCGCTGGCGACGGCAGTGGGTCTGCGGGACGAGTCGGACGACCTGCTGTCCCGTTTGATCGAGTCACTCGGCACAAGGCCGGTCCTGCTGCTTCTCGACAACTGCGAGCATCTGGACCTCGCGGACCTCGTGCAGCGGCTGCTGAGCGGCGTACCGGGTTTGCGCATCCTCGCGACCAGCCGGGAGCCGCTGGGTCTGCCCGGTGAGCGCGTGCTGGAGGTCGAGCCGCTCGAGCTGCGGTCGGCGGCCGACCTGTTCACTGTGCGCGCCGGGGTCGACGACTCGGAGGCGGTCAGAGCGATCTGCCGGCGGCTGGACGGCATACCGCTGGCGTTGGAGCTTGCGGCGACGCGCGTACGGGCGCTGGGTGTGCAGGGACTGGCGGACCGGCTGGACGACCGGTTCCGACTGCTGTCGGGTGGTCGCGGTGTTCCAGAGCGGCAACGGACGCTGCGGGCAACCATCGACTGGAGCTGGGAGCTGCTGGACGACGACGAGCGGGTCATGCTGCGCCGACTGGCCGTGCACGCCGGCACCTTCTCACTGGAGGCGGCTACCGAGGTCAGCCAGCGGGACGCACTGCTGCCTCTTGTCGACAAATCTCTAGTGGTCGCGAGTGGGGGTCGCTACCGCTTGCTGGAGTCCATCGCGGCCTACAGCTTCGAGCGACTTGCGGAAGCCGGTGAGGTTGAGGCGACCAGGCAACGTCATGCCGAGTACTACCTCGCGCTGGCCCAACGCGCCGAGTTGCGTGGACCAGAGCAACGCAGCTGGCTTCATCGCCTGGACCAGGAGGCGGCCAACTTCCGGGCCGCCCTGGAAGTAGCTCCGTCGCTGAAGCTGGTCAACGCACTCGCCTGGTACTGGTACCTCCGCGGCCGACTGGGTGAGGCAAGGCGGTCCATCGCGGCGGCCCTCGCCGTACCCGGTCAGGACCCGGCGGACCGGGCGACCGCGACGGTCTGGCAGGTCGGGATGACCGCGACCGATGCCAAGGGCTCCAATCTCGCCGCAGCCGCCGACGATGCGCTGGCGCTGGCCGGGAACGATCCGCACGCGCTGTGGTTCCTGACCACCACGCAGTGGGCGTACGGCGATGCCGCCGTACTGATGCAGCGGATCGACCAGGCGATCGAGGCGTTCACCGAGCAGGGCGACCGCTGGGGCCTGGCTGCTGCACTCAGCACGCGGGCGCAGCTCAACATCGTGCACGCGGATCTCGCTGCGATGGTGCGAGACGGTCGGCGCAGTCTGGAGCTCTTCGATGAGCTCGGCGATGCGTGGGGCCGCCTGCAGGCGACGTACTCGCTCATCGTGGCCGCGGAGATCAGCGGCGACTACCCGACGGCCGAGGGCTACCTGACGGACGCCGTGCAGCAGGCGGAGGAGCTCGGCCTGTGGACCGAGGTGTCGTTCCGGACCTCCGGGCTGGGCCGGATTGCCTACCTGACGGGCGACCACGACCGTGCCGACGCACTGCACGAGCGGGCGCGTCGGCTGGCGGTCGAGCAGTCCAACAGGTCGGCCGAGGAGTACGCCGAGGTCGGTCTCGGCCTGTCCGCCCGCCGCCAGGGCCGACTCGACGAGGCCGAGGCCCGCTTCACCAAGTGGCTCGACTGGCTCACCCAGGTCGGCGGCACCCCGGGCATCGCCTTCGTCCTCGCCCAACTCGGCTTCATCGCCGAACAACGCGGCGACTTCACGAAAGCACAAGCCCTCCACCAACGCGGCTACGAAGCGGCCGTCCAGGTCGGCGACGAGCGAGCAATCGCCCTCGCCCTCGAGGGCCTGGCAGGCGCGGCCGCCACTCCCGACCGCGCCCGACAACTCCTAGCCGAAGCCGAAGCCCTCCGCACCAAGGTAGGCACCCCCCTCCCACCCGCCGAACGCTTCGACATCGACCGCATCCGCCACAACCAGGGACTGTTGGGGTGATGGGGGGCTCAAGAGACTGCTTGGGGCGCACTGGGGCAAGATCGCCAGTCTGGCCTTGGGCCTCGGGCTGGTTGTCGGCGGTTCCTACTACCTCTGGGACCAATACCGATTCGGGCAGACAGCCGCACACGCCAACGGGACCATCGTTGAGGTGCTCTATGACCCGGACCATCCGCAGCGGGCGCAACTAGGCGTGACCGCATCGCTGGTGGTTGGCGGAGTGTTCACCACCATCGGGCTGCTCTTCGCCACCGGCGCCGTCTACAGCATCGTGCGAGCTGTATCGCGCAGGCGCGGTCAACGCGGGGGTTCGTAGTAGTACAAGCTGCTTGTGGCACAAACAGCTTGTACTACTACCCAGGTGTAGTTATTTCCCGAGCCAGGTGTCGACCTTGGACTGGTTTTCCTTGACCCACTTCTCGGCGGCGGCGTCGGGGGTCAGTTTGTCGACGGCGATCGAGCGGGCCACCGCGTTCTGGTCCTCGTTGGTCCACTGGAAGTTCTTCACCAGGTCGTACGCCGGGCTGCCCGAGTCGGCGAACTTCTTCGACACGACCTTGTCCAGGTCGTACGGCGGGTAGTCGCAGGCGACCTTGGCCGGGTCCGCGTCACACCCGGCCTTGTACGCGGGCAGGTCGACCTTGACCAGCTTCATCTCGTCGAAGAACCACTGCGGCTCGTAGAAGTAGGCGAGCAGCGGCTTCTTGTTCTTCTCGGCGTCCCGGAAGGCCTGGATCAGCGCGGTCTCGCTACCGCTCTGCACCACCTTGTAGTTCAGGTTCAGGTTCTTCACCAGCGCCTCGTCGTTGGTCACGTACGACGGGTCGCCGTCCAGCAACTGGCCCTTGCCGCCGGACTCCGAGGTCTTGAACAGGGCGGCGTACTTGTTCAGGTTCTGCCAGTCGGTGATGTCCGGGTGCTGCTGCGCCATCCACGGCGGCACGTACCAGCCGATCACGCCCTTGACCCCGGTGGAGCCGGCCTCGACCGCGACCTTCTGCTCCTCGATGTACTTCTTCTTCAGGTCCTCGTGACCCCAGTTCTCCACGACGGCGTCCACCTCGCCGGTGCCGAAGCCCTGCCAGGAGATCTCCTCCTTGAGGTTCTTCTTCACCACCTTGCAGCCGAGATCCTTGGTCGCGATGTAGGCGACCACGGCCGCGTTCGCCTCGTACCCGACCCACGGGCTGACGGCCAGGTTGAAAGTGCCGCACTCCTTCCCGTCGTCGGCGGCCGGCTGCTGCGAGCCGACCTTCTCGCCACCGCACCCGGCCAGCGCGAGTGCCACGGCCGTCAGAACGCCGGCGTACCGGAGCTTCTTCACCGCTTGTCTCCTCTTCTGTGGAAATTCTGGGTACGGCGAGCCGCCGCCTGCGTCACGCGGTCGAGCAGTACGCCGAGGAGGACGATAGCCACTCCGGCGGCCAGCCCCTTGCCGTACAGCTCGCTCTGCGCGAATCCGGCGGCCACGTCGTACCCGAGTGCACCCGCACCGACCAGGCCGCCGACGACCACCATCGACAGCACGTAGATCAGGCCCTGGTTGACCGCCAGCGTGATCGCGCGCCGGGCGACCGGCAGCTGCACCTTGCTGATCACCTGCCAGCTGCTCGACCCGACCGAGTTCGCCGCCTCCACGGTCGCCACCGGCACCGCCTTGATGCCATCAGCAACGATCTTGGTAGTGACTGGTACAGCGAACACGACGGCGGCCGCGATCGCGGTGAACCGGCTGGTGCCGAACAGCGCCAGGAACGGCACCAGGTACACGAACGGCGGCATCGTCTGCCCGGCGTCCAGCACCGGCCGGATCCACGTATCGACCCGATGGTTGCGCCCGGCCCACACACCGAGGGCGAGCCCGACCCCGACCACCACGACCGTCGCGAGCAGCGTCGACGCGAGCGTGACCATGCTGTCGTGCCAGACCCCGGTCGCGACCAGCAGCAACGAGCACACCGCGGCCGGGACTGCTCCGCGCCAGTGCCCGAGTACTGCGGCCAGCGCGACGACGAATGCGGCGACGAGCCACCAGGGCGAGCCGGTCAGCAACGCCTCCAGCGGGTTCAGCAATCCCGTCGTCACCGCGTCCCGGACGCCGTACGTGAAACCGCCGAAAGTGCCCTGCACCCAAGCGGTCACGTCCGAGGCGATCACCGCGATCCGCGAGCCGATGTTGACCGACGTCGGGAACTCGGCCGCCCACACGTAGGTCCGGGAGAACCAGATCGCGATCAGGACCCCGACCGCTCCCGCGCCGAGCAGGATCTTCCGGCGGATGCTCGCCGTACGCCACGGCCGGTCACCGGCCGCGGTGGTGACCCGGTCGAGCACGATCGCGAGCACGACGATCGCCAGGCCGGCGTTGAACGCGACTCCGACATCGAGCGTCTGCAGGGCCTTCAGGACCGTCTGGCCGAGGCCGGGCGCGTCGATCAACGCGGCCACAGTCACCATCGACAGGGCGGCCATGATGGTCTGGTTGATGCCGACGACGACCGTACTGCGGGACATCGGCAGCAGCACCTTGGTCAGCGTCTGGCCCCGGGTGGACCCGAGCGACCGGGACGCCTCGACGCTCTCCACGGGGACCGACCGGATCGCGTGCGCGGTCAGCCGGACCGCCGGCGGCGCCGCGTAGATCAGGGTCGCGATCGTGGCCGCGGCCGGGCCGATCGCGAAGAACAGCGTCAGCGGCGCGAGGTAGACGAACGTCGGCAGCGTCTGCATCAGGTCGAGGACGAGCGTGGCGACCTTGAAGGCGCGGTCCGACAATCCGGCCCAGATCCCCAGCGGAATCGCGATCAGCAGGGACAGCAGCACGGCCGCGATGGTCAGCGCGAGCGTGTCCATGCTCTCCTGCCACAGCCCCTGCAGCCCGACGAACACGAGCCCGCCGGCGGTCAGCAGCGCGACCTTCCAGTTGCCGAACGCCCACGCGAGGTACGCCGACACCGCGACCACCCCGAGCCAGCCGATGACCGGGACCGGCCGTCCGTACGACGCCTGCGACAGAACGTTCTGCAGCAGTACGACGAACTGGTCGACGACCACCCGGATCCCGTCGAAGACCGGGTTGCCCTGGCCGACGTCGTCACGGTGATCGGTCAGCCAGCGGTGGAACGCGGTCGTCTCCTGACCGCCGAGCGCGAGGGTGTCGATCCCGCGGAGCACGAAGTACGCCGCGACCCAGACGACGAGCAGGACACCGACAATCACGCTGCGGCGTGGTCGCCGTACCTCGATCTCGACCGACCCAGTGATCGAGGCCATCAGTTCGTGTCCGCGACGACCGCGAGGATTTCCTGGTCGCCGATCACACCGAGCAGCGTGCCGTTCGAGACCACCTTGACCGGGCGGTCCGCCTCCAGCACCAGCCGGGTCGCCTCCCGGACCAGCACGTCAGGTCCGAGCTCGGGTCCGTCCAGCGGCTCCTCGGGCCGCGGCGTGCGGGCGATCCAGCGCAGGGTCAGGACGTCGGCTCGCGGTACGTCACGGACGAAGTCGCGCACGTAGTCGTCGGCCGGCGCTCCGACGAGCTCGTCGCCGGTGCCGAGCTGGACCGCGCCACCGTCACGCATCAGCAGGATCTGGTCACCCAGCCGGAGCGCCTCGGACAGGTCGTGGGTGATGAACACCATCGTCTTGCCGACCTCGCGGTGCAGCCGGACGACCTCGTTCTGCATCTCGCGCCGGATCAGCGGGTCGAGTGCGGAGAACGGCTCGTCGAACAGCAGCACGTCCGGGTCGTTGGCGAGCGCGCGGGCCAGGCCGACGCGTTGCTGCATGCCGCCGGACAGTTGCTCCGGGTAGAGGTGCTCGTTGCCGGCCAAGCCGACCAGGTCGATCACTTCCTGGGCACGGCGGCGGCGATCGGGCTTGCTCTCGCCCCGGATCTCCAGGCCGTACGAGACGTTGTCGATCACCTTGCGGTGCGGGAGCAGGCCGAAGTGCTGGAACACCATCGAGAACTTGCTCCGGCGCAGCGCCCGCAGCCGCTTCTCGTCGGCCGCGCGCAGGTCCTCGCCCTCGAAGATCAGGCTGCCGGCGGTCGGTTCGATCAAACGCGTGAGACAGCGGACCAGGGTGGACTTGCCGGACCCGGACAGGCCCATCACGACGAACACCTCACCGGGCGCGACGTCGAAGCTGAGGTCGCGGACGGCCGCCGTACATCCGGTCCGGGTGTAGAGGGCGGCGCGGTCCAGGGCGGCGAGGTCGGGCCGGTGCGGCACCCGCTGCGCCTTCGGGCCGAACACCTTCCACAGCCCCTGGATCGACAACAGCGCGTTGCTGTCCTGCACCTCGGGATACTCGAGCTGAGCGGTCACAGGTTCACCCTCGCATCCCCGCAAGCGGAATCATCGTGAACCGCGACTGTATCCAACCCGCAGGCCCGTAGCGCTGTCGCGGGTGTCTGTTCCGTCAGCAAAGCACCCCTGGTCGGCGACACTGAAGCATCGGACCGAGGAGGGTACATGCCCGACGACGACCCAACGGCCCCAGCTCCACCGGCTGTGCGGGCGCAGATCCTGTCCACCGAGCACTGGAGTCTGCTGGCCACTCGCAGCCTGGCCTGGAGCGAGAGCTTCAGCCGCGCGAGCTGGTTCGTCACGGTGGTGTCGGCGGCGGTCGTAGCGCTGGCGCTGGTGGCGCAGAGCACCGACTTCGGCGTCGGCTTCCGGGTGTTCGCGCTGCTGATCGTCCCGTTGCTGGTGGTGATCGGGGTGGCCACGGTGATCCGGCTGGTGCAACTGAACAGCGAGGACGTCGAGTTGGTGGTCGGGATGAACAAGCTGCGGCGCGGCTACCTCGACATCGCACCGGAACTCGAGCCCTACTTCATCACCGGACACGGTGAGGACGTCGCCGGAATCATGCGGACGTACGGCGCCAAGCGGACCCGGATCCCGGCCACGCAGTACTTGTCGAGCATCGCGCTGCTCGTCAGCATGATCGTCGCGGCTCTGGTCGGCGCGCTGGCCGGCCTCGTCGCCGATGCGTTCGAGGCCGGTCTCGCGGTGTCCGTCGTGATCGGGATCGTCGCCGGCGTCGCCGCACTCGCGTCCATCGTCCTGCTCGTCGTCCACTCGGTCCGCCGGACCTGGGTCGGGCGGCCCTAGGGCTGGTACGGCGGAGCCTCGCCCCAACCCCAATGCGGCACCGGCGCTTGCGGCGGAGGTGTCGCGCCGGGCTGGGAGTTGGCGAGGGCGATCCGCGTGCCCCACTCGACGTACGCGACGAAGGCGGACCGGAACTCGGGGTCGTCGGGCAGACCGGCCGGGTCTGCGCTGGCGGCGATCAGCGCGGCCCAGCGGGAGCGCTGCTCCTCGGTGAGGCCGAGGTTGAGGTGGTGCTTCAGCATCGCCGGGTAGCCGCCGAGCTCGTCGGTGTAGCGGCTGTGCCCGCGGAACACCTCGCCGAGCCAGATCGCCACGTGCTCGCGATGGTTCTCACTCATGTGCGCGAACACCGGCGCGAGCAGCGGGTCGGCCAGGACCTTGTCGTAGAACACCTCGGTCAGGCGGCGCAAGGCCGCGTGCCCACCGGCCCACTCGTACAGCGTCGGAGTCGTCATGTAATGATGTAATCAGATCCGGAGGGCATCGGCGATGGTTCGCAGCACCGGGTTCATCGCGGTCTCCTCGTCCTCGGTGTCCCAGAGCACGTTCTGCAGGATCCTGCCTGCGGTCCAGCCGAGCGCCCGGTCGCGGTCGATCCCGGTGACCTCGAGCATCTGGTCGAACCGGTCCCGGATCGCCTGATCCAGCTCGCCGGTCGCAACCAGGTCGTCCCACCGGTTCCACAGCACCGGGAAGACCTCGAACCCCGGATCGCCGGCGAGCGGCTTCGGGTCGATCACCAGCCACGGCTGCCGCTGCGCGGCCATCACGTTGTAGTAGTGCAGGTCCCAGTGCAGCAGCCGGTCGCCCGACTCCGGCAGCAACTCGGTCACCTGCGCGACGAAGCGCCGTACCAACTGTCGCTCGGCCGGATCGCTCAGCAGCGGGATCAGGGCCGGCGCGTCCTCGACCATCGCGCCGGCGACGTCCGCGAGCCGACGTACTCCAGGTGGTGCGGGCACGGCGCTCAACCGGGTCAGCAGCTCGGCCAGGATCCGGGTGGCCTCGACGTGGTCCGGCAGGTCGTCGAGGGTCCGCGGCTCGAGCCGCTCGAGCAGGATGGTCGACGTCGTGGGATCGTCCTCGAGCACCTCGACGACGTCGTCACGGCTCCAGGTCCGCAGCGCGAGCGCCTCACTCTCGCTCTCGTCGTTGACCGGCTGAAGCTTGAGCATCGCCTCGGCACCGTCCCGCCGTACGACGGGCAGAATCAGCGAAGCCTCGCCGTTCAACGGCGGACCGGTGACCGCCAACTGCCACCGATCGACGTACTCCGCCGCGGCTCCCGGCAATCCGGCCAGCCACTCGGGCGACGTCTTGCCGTGATTCGTCACCAGCTTCGCGGGAATCTCGATCATCACGTGCACAGTAGGTCCTTCGACACGAATCTGCTTAGGTTTTCCCCGTGAGCGAGATGGAGCGGCGGGATCGGCGGGTGCGGCGGGTTGTCGCGGGCATCTATTTGGGGATTCCGGTGGTGGTGCTGGGGATCGGAATCTGGATCAGTACGGCGGGGTCGCCGGTGGTGTGGATCGGGTGTGTGGTGCCGGTCGGGATGTTGGTGCTCGGGTGGGTGCTGCGGCGGCGGCATCGGTACCAGCCGCGGTGGTGGGCCGGGATCGGTGGGCTGTTCGGGGCGGTCGGCGGGTTGTTCGTGACGTTGTTCCCGTTGGCGGTCGGGGTGTGGTGGCCGGTCTTTCTGGCGCTGCCTGCGTTGCTGGTGGGGATCGTGGCTGGCGCTGCGCTGGCCCGGTATGCCGATCGGGTTCTGCTGGTGCCCGTCGTGCCTGAGCTGGCGGATACGCCGTACGAGCTGATCTTCCGGCTGCGCGGGCTGCAGCTGACCGCGGTGCTGCTCGGCGCGGACAGCTTCACGATCCAGAGCCGGCCGGTGCTGCGTTCGCAGAGAATGGAGGACCTGGGCAAGACCTATCCGCTGAGCAGCATCACCGGTGTCTTCGAGGTCGCGCTCAGCGGAGTCGAACGCCTCAAGTTCCCGATCCCGCTGCCGCATCCACCGATCGTCACCGAGGGCCCCGCCGTCATCCTGCAGGCCTCCGGCGACGACTGGGTCCTCCCCACCAACCAGGCCACCACCCTGATCGACCTCCTCAACCGCCGCAGGTCCACCGCATAGCCAACGCCCACCCAAGATCCGTGTACTGCGCACCGGGGAACACGGCGTCGTACAACTCCCGGAACTGCGCCCGAGACAGGTACCGATCACTCGCCAGGTGGTCGAGCCACGGCCGGCTGTGCCAGAACCGGAACTCGAACCACGCGTCCCGCCACCCCAGCTTGGCAATGTGCTCCGGAAACCCCCGCCACGCGCCGATCAGGTACGCCGCCCGCGGCGGCGTCGGGTACAGATCACACACGTTGTCCACCACCGCGACCGTCCCACCCACCCGCACCAACGACTTCAGATACTCGAGCCCACCCCGGTAGTCCGCCAGGTGATGCATCATCGTGTGGCTGTACACGAGATCGAACCCGCGCTCCGCCACCGTGAACACATCCGCCACCCGGTACTCGACATTCCCCCGCGCCCGCTTCGCCCGGGCAATCTCGATCATCGGCGCACTGAGATCCACCCCGAGCACCTCGTCGAACTGGTCGGCCAAGCGCACGGCCGCGTGGCCGGATCCGCAGCCCGCGTCCAGCGCCCGCTCGCCGCGCAGCCCGAGGCCTGCTACCCAGTCGGAGTTCTGGCCGGGTTGCAGGCTGATGAAGCGGTCGTAGGCGGGGGCGAAACGGTCGAATGATGCGGGGTCAGCCATGGTCGGTACGACGCCGGGGAGGCCGTACTGGTTGAGATCTTTGCACCGTATGGCGCGAGTGCCACGCTGCAAGGATGTGGGCAAGACGAGTACTGGCGACGCTTGTGACAGCGTCAGTGGTGGGGGTCCAACTCGTCGGCGCACCTGCAGCGCAGGCGGCTCCGGATCCCTTGCTCCAAGTGACGGACGTGACGCTCGGCCCGAGTGCGGTCGCCGTGTCCGGTCTCAACACCGTGCCGGTTCGGATCACAGTGACGGCGGGCTACGCCTCCACCGACCCGAACGACGCGAACCTTCCGATGGTGGTCTATCTCGAGCGGACCAGCGGGACCGGCCCGCTGCGGCGGATGATCTCAACCGACCTACCGCGGATCAGCGGCACCACCCAGGACGGCGTGTGGGCCGGACCGGTCAACGTCCCGTCCACGGCGCACGGCGTGTTCAAGGTGACGGGTGTGGAAGCGGGCGCGTTCTTCCCCGTTCCCGACATGACCGATCCGACGCCGTTCGACGGGCCGACGGTGTCCGTCACTGGTTCCCACCTGCCGAGGCTCACCACGAAGGTGAGTCCGCCGGTCGTGCCGTTCGGATCCGGGTTCTCGATCACCTGGGCGGTGACGGACTCGGCGACCGGCAAGCCTTACGGGACCAGCATCGGCGTCCTGCTGGCCAGCGACGCCGAGTGCCTGGAAGCCTTCGGTCCGAACACACTGCGGACCAGCACGAGCGGGCTGCTCACGAAGGCGTACTCCGCAGCGGCCGCCAACGACAACCAGTGTCTCCTGATCCGGAACGGGCCGTTCAACATCGCCACGCTGGGCCTGATCGTCGCCCGCCCTGGAATCGTCTCGGCGGTGCCGTCGGCGACCAGTGCCACGGTCGGCACCATCGTTCCGGTCAACGGCAACGTGCTCGGCCCGCCGGTCGGCTGTCCGGTGCTCCTGCAGCGTCTGACGGGCGCGACCCAGTGGCGTGGGGTCAGCACCGGAAGCGTCCGCCAGAGCGGCCGCTTCACCGTGACCGCTCAACCGGCGTACAAGGGGTTGATCCCGTACCGGGTCTACTTCGCAACCTGCGGCAGGTACCAGACCGGGGTGAGCCCGACGTTCTACATCCGCGGTCTGTGACCGCGCGTCAGGAGGCCGAGCGCTCCTTGCGGGCGGTCTCGGCCTTCTCGGCCTGCCAACCGTCTTCGTTCTTGCCCAGGCGCCAGTAGCCGGACAGCGAGACGCGGTCGCGGGGGAGGGCGCGGTCGGTGAAGAGGTTCTTGCGGATGCGGAAGACGAAGCCGGCTTCGCCGTGAACGAAGATCTGAGCGTCGCCCGCGGGGAACTCCAGAGCTTCGACGGCCGCGACCAGTGCGTCACCGCGACCCGACGAGCTGCCGGCGCGGTGGAACCAGATCACGTTGACCTCGCCGGAGCCGTTGAACTTCTGCTCCTCGGTTTCGTCCTCCACCTCGAGCAGGACGGTCGCCCGGGCGCCCGGCGGCAACTGCTCGACCGCGGCGCCGATCGCCGGCAGCGCGCTCTCGTCGCCGACCAGCAGGTGCCAGTCAGCCTCCGCGTCCGGTGCGTACGCGCCACCGGGGCCGTTGAACCACAGCACGTCACCCGCCTGGGCCGCCGCGGCCCACGGACCGGCCACGCCCTCGTCGCCGTGGTGGACGAAGTCGATGGTCAGCTCGCGGCTGTCCTCGTCCCAGTTGCGCACCGTGTAGGTCCGCATCGTCGGCCACTGCTCCGACGGGTACGTCTCCCGGATCACGCCCATGTCCAGCGGCTGCGGGTACTCGACGCCCGGCTTGCCGAACAGCAGCTTCACGTAGTGGTCGGTGAAGCCGTTGTCCACGAAGTCGTCGGAGCCGAGCACGACCCGGATCATGTGCGGGGTGATTCGCTCGGTACGGCGGACGACCGCGCGCTTGCAGACGCGGTTGCGGCGAGGTGCGGGGCTGGTCACGGGACCACGGTCCTCTCGGAGTACGTCGGGCGGCCCGGTCAAGGCCAGCAAGTTAGGACTACCTAACTCAGGCTAGCTCACCCGTCCCAGGCCGCCGTACCGTCGTCTCAGAGACCGCGGATGTAGAACACCTTGCTCACTGCGGACTGGAAGTTCTGGCAGGCCGGGAAGTACACCCGGTACGGGATCAGCCCCTTGTACGCCGGCTGCGCGCTGACCGTGAACCGGCCACTCAGCCGGACCGCGTTCGAGCTCACCGATCGCCACTGCGTCGCGCCGTACAGCCGCTGCAGCCAGACCTTGCAGTTGGACGGAGCGCCGCCGACCGAGCCGTTCACCGGTACGACGGTCCCGACCGGAGCGCTCGCCTTCGACGGAGCCGCGGTCACGTACGTCGACCGCGCCACCGCGAGCCCCATCCCTGCGATGTCGGTCGGCTTGCCGGTGATCCGCAGGCAGTTGACCCACGGCGCGTCGGCCGCCGTGTACGCCTTGGTCACGATGCCGTCCGTCCCGGTCCGGACGACCGAGCCGCCCGCGTCCTCGGCGCACCCGTTGTCGATGGCGAGCAGCACCGTGATCCGGGTCCCGTACGGCTTACCCGTCGCGGAGTCCGTGACCGCCCATCGGATCGAGTACGGCGACCCGAGCGGCACGATCCGCGGCGACACCGCGGCAGTGATCTTCGGCAGGTGGTAGCCGCTGACGGCCAGCGCGGGACCGTCGTACGGCGTCGGCTCGCTGAAGTCCCCGGGGAACGGGTACCCACCGAACTGCACACCGGTGACCTTGAACGTCCCGTTCGCAGTCGACGGCACGTACACCGGCCCCTCCCAGACACCGTCCCGGACGGTGCCGGACTTCAGCGGGAGAAGGCTCGACCACAACGTCCGGGGCCAGGCCGTTCCACCCTGCCGCTCGAGGAAGACGAAGAGCGTGGTGCTGCCACCCGTCTCCCCGGTGTACTTCGCTTTGACCGTCAGCTTGACCGGCGCGAGGTTGAGCCCGGACACCGCGACCGTCGGACTGCCCAGGTCGACATCGGTGATGGCAAGCGCCGGATCCGGCTCTGCGTGCGCAGCCGGCATCGCGGTCAGCAACAACCCCACCAAAGGCGCTGCGAACAGCGCCGCCATCACTCGTCTGATCACTGTCAGCTCACGTCCCTCGGATGTAGAAGACCTTGCTCAGGCCTGCCTGGTAGCGACTACAGGTCGGGAAGTACACGCGGTACGGAATCAGGCCCCTGTACGCGGGCTGCGCGGTCACCGTGAACCGCCCACTCTGCCGGACGCTCCCCGAGCTGACCCCACGCCACTGCGTCGCGCCGTACAGCCGCTGCAGTACGACGAGGCACCCGGTCGGCGGCCCGACCACGCTGCCGTTGACCGGCACGATGGTGCCGACCGGCGCACTCGTCTTCGACGGCACCGCAGACACGATCCCGGGCCGTGCCACGAACAGCCCGAGGCCGCTGATGTCGAACGGCTTGCCGCTCAGCCGCAGGCAGTTGAGCGCGTCGGCCCACCCGGCCTGGTACGACCGCGTCACGAGCCCGTTCGTGTCGGTCCGGGCGACGACGCCGCCGACGTACTCGGCGCACTCGTTGTCGACCCCGAGGAGCACCGGGATCCGGGTCCCGTACGGCTTGCCGGTCGCGGAGTCGATGACCGCCCAGCGGATCGAGTACGGCGACCCGAACGGCACCGCCTTCGGCGTCACGGACGCCGTGATCTTCGGCAGGTGGTAGCCGGCCACGGTCACGGTCGGGCCGGCGAACGGCGTCGGATCGAGCGGCCCGGGAGGCACGTACCCGAACGGGATCGCGTACACCCCGGTGACCTTGAAGGTGCCGTTCGCGGTCGACGGCACGTTCAGCGGTCCTTGCCAGACGCCGTTCTGCGTCGTGCCCGAGATGCGCTTGAGGTCGGTCGAGAACATGTACCGCAGCGGACCGGTCCCGCCGGTGCGCTCGAGGACGACGTACAACGTCATGTCCACGTCGCCCGGCTCGCTGGAGGTGTACCCACCCGTCACGGTGGCGGTCAGCGGCACGAGGTTCAGCCCGGAGACCGCGACCGACGTGCCGCTCAGGGTCACGTTGGTGACCGTCAGGTTCGGATCCGGTGCGGCTTGGGCGGTTGGCACCAGTCCGAGCAACAACCAAGGCGCGGTGAGCAGCGCCGCCATCACTCGTTTCGCCCACATGCAGGCAGCGTGACAGTGGGCTGTCACGCTGCCAACAACTCCTCCGGATCACTGCTCGATCGGGCTGATCCGGTAGACCAGTTAGGTGCCGCGGATGACGAATGCCTTGCTGACGCCGGCCTGGTAGCGGCCGCACGTGGGAAAGTAGACGCGGTAGGCGATGTTGCCCTTGTACGCCGGCTGTGCGTTCACCGTGAAGCGACCGCTCTGCCGCACCTCGCCAAGACTGACCCCGCGCCACTGACTCGCGCCGTACAGCCGTTGCAGCGCGACCTTGCACTTGTACGGCGCACCGGCCACCGAACCGTTCACCGGGACCACGGTGCCGACCGGCGCACTGGTCTTCGACGGCGCCGCCGACACGATGCCGGGCCGCGCGACGAACAGCCACAGGCCGCCGATGTTGTACGGCTGGCCCGTCAACTGCAGGCAGTTCAGCATGTCGGCGTCCGACGCCTTGTAGGACTTGGTCACGATGCCGTTGGTGTCGGTCCGGACCCACACCGCCTCACCGCCACCGCTGGACTCTGCGCACGGGACGTCGACCCCGAGCAATGCCCGGATCTGGCTGCCGTACGGCTTGCCGGTCGCGGTGTCGGTGATCGCCCAGCGGATCGAGTACGGCGACCCGAACGGCACCACCTTCGGCGACACGGACGCGGTCACCTTCGGCAGGTGGGTCCCGGTCACCGTCAGGCTCGGGCCGTCGAACGGCGTCGGGTCGACCGGCGTACCGCCGATGGGCGCACCGAACGGACCGGTCATCACGCCGGTCACCTTGAAGGTGCCGTCCGCCGTGGACGCCGCGTTCAGCGTCCCGGTCCACACGCCGTCCTCGACCGTGCCCGAGGTGCGCTTCAAATCGGTCGAGAAGACGCTCTTGAGCGGTCCGGTCCCGCCGGTGCGCTCGAGGACCACGTTCAGCACGGTGTTCTCGTCGTCGGGATGACCCGAGCTGTAACCGCCCTCGACCGTGACCTTGACCGGGGCGAGGTTGAGCCCGGAGACCGCGACCGCGGTCTTGTCGAGCCGCACGTCGGTGATCGTCAGGTACGGGTCCGGGTCGGCGTGCGCCGCCGGGGTCCCACCAAGCAACAGCCCCACCAGTGGCGCTGCCAGCAGCGCCGCCATCACTCGTTTGATCCGCATGCCAGGAAGCCTGACACCGGCCTAGTGCGGAACCAAGTGACCTGGCCGAACTCGGGCCGAACACTGCGCGATCGGGACGCGCGAATAGACCGGTTCAACCCACGGCAGGCCAGTGTTCACCCGCCGGACACACGCCCACCGTGTCACGGACGGTTACGGTTCGCACCCTGGTCCGGTGAGCCAGGTCTTCGGTACGCCGCGATACCCGGCGTACACCGTGGATCGCAAGGACCACTTCGGCCGGCCGATCTCGGTCGACCTGCGCACTCCGGAGAGCCACTCGGTGCTGTTCACCGGGCCACCCGGGATGGGCAAGAGCCTGGAGCTGGACCGGGCCGGCGCGCTGGCCAAGCGGGAGGGCTGGCTCGCGATCCGGGCCGACGCCTCGCCCGAGGAGCCGCTCGAGTACCGGTTGTCCCGCTACCTCACCGACAACCTCGACACGATCAAGAAGCAGTACGGCCGTGGCGCCGCGAAGGAGCTCGGCAAGATCGCCAAGGAGCTCGCCCCGCCCAAACGCAAGGGCCGCCAGCACGGTGTCGAGGGCCGGTTCGGGCCGTCGCCGTTCGCGCAGGCGGTGATCAAGACCCAGTGGGAGGCGGGCGACGACCCGCAGCTGCGCAAGACGCTGACCCAGCTGGCCGAGCAGCTCGGGGAGATCGCGGCGAACTGCAAACCGCCGGAGCCGGTGATGCTGCTGGTCGACAACCTCGACGTCGGCTCGGAGCGTGACCTCGCGGTGGTGACGCAGCTGTCCGAGCACCTGGAGCGGATGAAGCGACCGGTGTTCCTGATCGCGGCGGGTGGCGAGATGGCGGCGACCCGGCTGATGGCGGCCTCCGCCGGCGAGGGCAGGATCGCGACCGGTGTGACCAGCAGGTTCGACATTCGCGAGGTCGGCCCGCTGACCGATGCGGAGCTACGCCCCGCGCTCACCGAGCCGCTGGACGACGCGCGGATCCCCTACCAGGCCGAGGCGATCGACCGGCTGATCAGGTCGGCGAACGGCGACCCGACCCGGCTGCGCAGCCTGGCCGAGACCGCGCTGCCGATGGCCCAGCAAGCCGGTGGCGTGACCGTCGACGTGGCGAAGACCGCGACGGCAGTGGTGAACGACCAGTCGCGGCACGTCTACCAGGCCGCCTGGAACAACTGCAACGACACGGAGAAGGACCTGGTCGCGAAGGTCGCCGTCCACGGTCCGCATGGCATGGCGCTCCCGAGCGAAGGCGGGCTGGCCTCGATCGGCCGCTGGCAGGAGCTGGACACGGCCCGCCAGAACCTGGTTGCCTCGGGCATCCTTCGGGAGGGCGGCGGCCGGCTCGCGGTCGCCAACCCAGGCATGCAGGACTGGGTGCAGACCCGCGTCGGCCAGTCCGCGGCCCACCTCGGCGTCGCGCCGCTGACCGCGCCCGGCCAGGCCGCCGCGGTCGAGTCCGCGCGGCCCAGTACGACGACCCGCACCTACAAGGGCATGTCGTTCGAGATCAAGAACTAGCGGCTACCGCCGAGCCCGCTCCGGGTTGCTGGCCTTCGGGAGCCGAAGGGCCGGGTTGCCTCTGACCGGGAGGGACGCGGTCCAGCCGAACCCGTGATGGCACTGGCATGCCATGGCCTGGGTGTGCCAGGAGGTTGGATCGCGCCTCGGTCGGCGGGCCTGGTTAGGTGGGCGCACGAGGAGGGGTCAAACGATGGAGAACGGCGCGTTGCTGGACGCCCGCGAGGAGCAGGCGTACCGGTTGCTGGTCGGGCTGTCCGCGGCCAGGCCGTCGGAGCTCGCCGAGGTGGCCGAACTGCCGCAGCACGAGGCGGACGAGGTCCTTCAACGGCTTCAGGCGAAGGGGCTCGTCACGGTCCAGCACGTCGACGGCCCGGTGTTCCGTGCGCTCCCGCCCGACGTCGCGCTCGGTACGACGCTGCTCCGCCGGCAGGAGTCGCTGGAGGCGGCCCGCAAGACCGTGGCCGCGCTGAGCGAGGAGTTCCGGGCGAGTGCGAGCCGCCGGGACGCGCACCACCTGGTCGAGGTCATCGTCGGCGCCAACGCGCTCCGCGAGCGCCTGCGCGACCTGCAGGAGTCGGCCCGCGAGGAGATCCTCTGGTTCTGCCGGGCCAACCCGCTCGCGATGCCGGGCGCCGACAACACCGAGGAGTACGGCGCCCTGAGCCGCGGAGTCCGGTATCGCGCGATCTACGAGCGCGCCCTGCTGGAAACGCCCGGTGAGCTCGACACGATCGCGGAGGGCATCAGCTGGGGCGAGGAGGCCCGCACGCTGCCGAGCCTTCCGGTCCGGCTGGCGATCGTGGACCGGGCGACCGCAGTCTGCCCGCTGGTCCGGGACGACGAGGTGGGCATCGGCGAGCCGACGGCCGCGGTCATCGGCCGCGGTCAGTTGCTGGATGCCTTGCTGGCCCTCTTCGAGAGCCACTGGGAGCAGGCGACCCCGGTGAAGATGCACTCGGACGCCACCGCGGAGGTCGAGGGTCTCGACGACTCCGAACGCTTCCTACTGTCGTTGCTGGTGGCCGGCGTGCCGGACAAGTCGATCGCGTCCCAGCTGGGGATCAGCCGCCGTACCGTCCAGCGCCGGCTGGACCGGATGATGGCCCTGGCCGGGGTGGACACCCGGACCGGGCTGGCCTTCCAAGCGGCCAAACGCGGCTGGATCTGAGCCGGGGCAGCCCCCGCTGCCCCGGCTCGGTCCTGCTACTTCACGCCGTACGCGCGGATGACGGTCTGCGTCACCGCAGCACCGGTGCCGTCAGTCGCGCGGACCTTCAGCGAGACGGTGCCGTGCGCGGACGGGACCATGGCCAGGTAGTGGCCGAGGGCACCTACTACGGCGAGCTTCTGCCAGCTCTTGCCCTCGTCGTACGACGCCCAGGCCTGCAGCGCCGTCGAGCGGGCTCCGCCGGTCACGGTGAAGCCGACCGCATGGGTGCGGGCCGCGACCCGGCCGGTCAGGTCGACCGGAACGGTGTAGCCGACCTGCAGCAGCGACAGCGGCGTCGCCTTGTCCTCGGCCGTCTTCTTCGACCGGAACTCCCACGAGGTCTGCGTCCGCGTACCCCAGTTCCACTCGCCCTCGGTGTCGTTCCGCTCGGTCGACAGATCGAGCTTGTACGACGCGTCGCCGCTGGCGGTGATCACGTCCGCCCAGGCGTTGGGCAGCTCGGCGATGGCCTCGCCGTTGCGGGAGAGCACCGCGGACGCCGCCGTGGTCTCGCCGATCGTGTAATGCCCGGAGGCGTCCACGAACGACGGGATCCGCAGCGACAGCCGGTCACCGGTCCGCGTCGACGGCGTCCCGGCGATGGCAGCCGGCCGGACGACCGGACCGAACCAGGTCTCCGACGACTGACCACTCCTGTAGCTGCGCGGGTCCTCGACGAGTCCGCCGCGGAGCGGGTTCATCTCGTCCCAGGTGTAGAGGTGGTGCACCCGGTGCTGCCAGAGCGAGTCACCGGAGGTCACCCACTCCTCGCGCACCTTCGGGGTCTCGACGAACCGCTGGGAGTCGTTCCAGGAGTACTCCTGCCACGGCCGCCACCCGAAGCGCTGCTCCTTGGCCCAGTTGAAGCCGCCGTTGTCGGCGTACTTGGTGGTGATCCGCGCACTGTTCGCCGTGGTCACCTTGTAGTTGATCTTCGCCGGGATGAACCCGTTCGAGACCTGGTTGACGTCGTACAGGTACGGGCTGGAGGTGGTCAGCGTGAGGTCGATCGTGGCGCCGCCGCGCTTGGCCCGCTCGATCAGCTTCTGACCGTCGTTGAACCCGGTGACCATCGCCGGGATCGGCTCCCGGTCCCCGATCGGGCGCCACACCGTCCAGGCCGACCAATCCGCCGGCCGGACCAGGATCACGGCCGCGGCACCCGCCTCGGCCGCGGCAGCGATCTGCTCCTGCTCGCTGCCGTTGCCCCAGCCGTCCTCACTGGAGTCGATCACGGCCAGCGCGCCCTTCACGCCCTGGAGCGTGGAGTCTGCGTAGACCATCGGCAACCGCTTCGTCTTGCCGTCGTACGACGGCGACCGGTGCAGCAAGTTGATGTCGAGCGGACCGGTGACGCCCTGGACCGTGGCCTGGACCAGCGGCGCGACCAGCTGCCAGCGGGACGAGAACTCGAAAGTGCCCTCCTGGACCGGCTTGGTCGCGGTCACGTTGACCTGCTTGACCGTGCTGAAGTGCATGACACCGTGGCTGATCGACCGGCCGTTGCCGTAGACCCGGTTGACGTAGTAGCTCAGGATCGCCTGCTGCTCCGACGGCTTCGGCGTCTCGATCGTGATCGGGGCCGCCGTGCGGGCGTCGATCACGACCTCGGTGTCCTTGCTGACCACGATGTTCGGGTTGGTGAACAGGCTGACCTGCTCGTTCTGCGGGTCGTAGTTCTCGACCAGGCCGTGCAGCAGGTAGGTGCCCTCCTCGACCTCGGCGGTGATGCTCTCGTTGTCCGGGATCCAGGCCAGCACGTCCGACCGGGAGTTGTCACCGAACAGCGCGACCACCGGGACCGGGGACGGCTGACCGTCCAGGCCGACACCGCGCAGGGTGATCTTGTACTTCTTGCCCTGCCGGAGCGCGCCGACCGCGGTCTGGACGACGACACCGTTGGCGCCGGTGGCAACGATCCGGCCGCTGTGCAGGCCGCGGTCGAGCTTGGCCGCGTCCAGGTTGACCGGGACGTCGACGCTGCCGTTGGCCGGGACGGTGACAGTGGCCGGTACACCGAAAGCGTCGGTCTCCGGCTTGCGTGCGTCCAGGTTGGTCACCGCAGCGGACAGGCTGAGGGTGACCGGGGCGCTGCCCGAGTTCCGGTAGGTGATGGTCCGGGTGCTGGTGTCCGTCAGCGTCTGCAGGCCGAAGTCGGCGACCGCGCTGGCGGTGACCTGCTGCGAGGTCGCGCGGGCGAGGTCGACCCGGCCGGCGCCGTTCGCGTAGACGGACTGGTCCGGCTGCGACTTCGAGGTGCTGACCAGCGCGTCCTTCAACTGGCCGGCCGTCCAGTCCGGGTGCTGCTGCGCGAGCAGGGCAGCGGCTCCGGCCACGTGCGGCGCGGCCATCGACGTACCCGAGGCTGCCGTGTAGAGGTTGTCCACCGGCTCGCCCATGGCGGTCCCGGCGGCGCGGGCGGCGACGATGCCGACACCCGGCGCGGAGATCTCCGGCTTGAGGCCGGCGTCGCCGAGCCGCGGTCCACGGCTGGAGAAGTCCGCCAGCGCGTCGTTCCGGTCTACGGCGGCCACGGTCAACGCGGAGGCCGCGGCGCCCGGCGTGCCGACCGACTCGTCGGAGCCGTCGTTGCCGGCGGACACGACGAACAGCGTGCCGGTCTGGGCGGTGATGTCGTTGACGGCCTGGCTCAGCGGGTCGAGACCGTCGGTCGGTCCACCGCCGAGGCTCATGTTGACCACCTTGGCGCCCTCGGCGGCCGCCCACTCCATCCCGGCGATGATCCAGGAGTCGTAGCCCCAGCCGTCGTCACCGAGCACCTTGCCGACGAGCAGGTCGGACTTCGGCGCGACGCCCTTCCGGGTGCCGCCGGCGCCCGCTCCGGTGCCGGCGATCGTGGCGGCGACGTGCGTGCCGTGACCGAAGTGGTCGGCCGGACCGGTCGGGCTGCCGGAGAAGTCCTGCGCCTCCTGCACCTTGCCGGCCAGGTCCGGGTGCTGGCTGTCCACGCCGGTGTCGAGTACGGCGACCTTGACGCCGGAACCCTCGTACCCGGCCTGCCACGCGGCCGGCGCGCCGATCTGCGGGACGCTCTTATCGAGCACCGCGCGCACCTTGCCGTCGAGCCAGATCTTGCTCACGCCGCTGTTCAGCGAACGCGCGCCCGCGGCCGGCTTCAGCGACTTCCACAGCTCCGGAAGCCGGCTCTTGGCCGCGTCGACAGCCCGGCCGCCGATCGAGCTGAGGTCGCGCTTGGCCGTCGTACCGGCCAGCTCCTGCGAGCTGCGCAGGCCCTGGTCGTACTTGACGATCAGCGGAAGCTGCTGGGCGGTGGAGTCGCCGTACCCGTCCGCGATCAGTTCCTCGACGTCGAACAGGTCGGCGTCCAGGACGCCGGTGGAGAGGTACGGGACAGCGTCGGCGGGCAGCACCCGGAGGCCGCCGTCGACCTCGATGGTGTGGAACGTGACTCGCTCGCGGCCGGCCGCGGGGGTGACGGTCGCCGCCTTCTTGCCGGCGCCCGCGTCGCTCACCTCGACGACGTCGCCGGTGATCAACGTGACCTTGCTGGTCGGGCCGGCGTTCCCGGCCGGTGTCGGTGGTGGCGATCCGGCGGCGGCCGGGGTCGCCGTGACCGCGCCGAGGGTCAGCAGTGCCGCAAGGGTGGCGGCAGTGATCCGATGGGGGGACATCATTCTCCTTAGAGGCTGGGGGCAGGCGCACCTCTCTTTCCGGAGAGTTTGCAATCTGGTCACGAAGATCCGCCCTGTCCATCACTGCCGTCCCTGCGACATGGCACACACACGCCAAAACCCGGCACCATCTCCCTCATGACAGTGCTCACGGCCGGGCCTCCGGCGCCGGCGGAGTCATGGGGCTGGAGCTCCCGGCCTTCCCTCGTCCCTCCGGTCGCTTCGCTCCCTCCACTCCTCAGTCCAGGCCGGGAGGCCCCATGACCGAGCAGCAGGTGGCACGCCGGAGGGGCCTGAAGTGGGCCTGGGTCGGCACGTTCTTCGTCGGCGCAGTGCTGTACCTCCTCGTCCTGGCCGTCCTGACCGACACCGGGAACCCGAACCTGGTCCCGACCATGATCCTGCTCGGGGCGCTCGTCGTACCCCTCACTTTCGTGACGTTCGCAGCCGGCCGCTCCGGCCGCTGGCTGATCGACGGGCCCACGCTCGGCGGCTGCCTGCTGTTCGGCGGCGTCGTCGGCGTGGTGGTCGCCGGCCTCCTCGAGTACGACGCGATGCGCCGGCTCGGCACGCTCCCGATGGTCGGCGTCGCCCTGATCGAGGAGGCCGCGAAGCTCCTCGTGCCGGCCGCGCTGGTGATCTTCTTCGGCCACCGCTACCGGACATCCCTGGGCACCGGCATCATCATCGGCGTCGCAGTCGGCACCGGCTTCGCCGTACTCGAGACGATGGGCTACGCGTTCGTCGCACTCCTGCAGTCCAACGGCAACGTCGGCGCCGCCGAAGAGACCCTCTTCATCCGCGGCCTGCTGTCCCCCGCCGGCCACGCCGCCTGGACCGGCCTGACCTGCTGGGGCCTCTGGCGCTTCGTGACCGAGCCGACCGGCAAACACTTCGCCGGCTTCCTCGGCATGTACGCGCTCGCCGTCGCCCTGCACACCACGTGGGACGGGATCGGCGGCTGGGTCACGTACGTCATCGTCGGAGCGATCTCGATCGGCCTACTCCTGTACGGCCTGAGGCGCGCCCAGCGGGTGGACAACCGAATCGCGGTGTCGTAGTGGAGCTGAACTCCTATCAACAGGCAGCCCTTCGAACTGCAGCACCCAAGGAGAAGCACAACGAACTGTTCCATCTCCTGCTCGGGCTGGTGGGTGAATCGGGCGAGATCGCCGAGAAAGCGAAGAAGATCGTCCGCGACAAGAACAGCGACTTCTCCCAGTGGGACCTCGAGGACCTGACGAAGGAACTGGGCGACACGCTGTGGTACATCGCAGTCATCGCGGACTACTTCGAGATTCCACTCGAGGACGTCGCCCAAGCCAACATCACGAAGCTCGCCGACCGGCACAAGCGCGCGATGCTCGGAGGTAGCGGCGACAATCGCTAGGCAGACCGTCGAAGCGCTGCAAGCCAACTCACGGACCACGCGCCACCCCAGGCCACCTCGCTTCTCGGAGGACTATGGCCACTGCGCGGCAACAATCTTCCGAAAAGCCGGCCCGCACGTCACCGGAGCCGGCCTCCTCCCCCGAGCGGGCGGGAGCGGCAGCAAGCACGCGACGCAGGAGCGCGCGTAGTGACGCGTGGGTCGATATGTGAGTAGACAGTTTGTACATGATGGACTTACTGTCCAGGTATGACTCCTGAGCAGCTTGCGCCGATCGGGGGCGCGTTGGCTCGGTTGTTGTCGCCGCATGCGGAGGTCGTACTGCACGATCCGGCCGCCGACGAGATCGTCGCGATCTGGAATCCGTTGTCCGGCCGCGAACCAGGCGATCCCTCGCTGCTCGGCGAGCTCAACGAGCTGTCCCCGACCGACCCAGACGTCTACGGCCCGTACCCCAAGGTGCTCCCAGACGGCCGCCGCCTCTCCAGCATCAGCGCGATCATGCGAGACGCCGACGGCAAACCGGCGTACGTGTTCTGCGTCAACGTCGACCGCACCGCCTTCGAGGAGGCGAGCCGTCTACTGGCCGCCTTCGCCGCACCAGTTCACGGTCAGCCACGCGTCCTCTTCCAGAACGACTGGTCCGAGACCCTCAACGAGATCGTCGCCGCGTACGTCCGCGACCGCGGCGTCACGGTGGACCGGCTCACCCGCGACGACCGCCTCGAACTGCTCGGCAAACTTGACGCCGCCGGCGTACTTAGCCAGCGACGATCGGTGCCGGCTGTCGCCCGCGCACTACGGATGTCCCGCTCCGCGCTGTACCAACTGCTCGCCCAGACCCGGAAGGAGCCCCATGCCGACCCTGCCTGACTTCCGGCTGGAGACGTATTTCGCGAAGTGGGAGTTCAACGCCCGCTACCACCTGACCGCCTCCGACGCGCAAACCCACAGCCTGAGCGAGCTCCTCGCCCTCGCCGACGACGACGGCCGAGAGCGCTGGGAGTCCCTCACCCTCGGCTACACCGAAACCCGCGGCCTGCCCTCCCTCCGCGAGGAGATCGCCGCGACGTACTCGGAGGCTGAGCCCGACGACATCCTGTGCTTCGCCGGCGCCGAGGAAGCCATCTACCTCGCGATGCGCGCGCTCCTCGAGCCCACAGACCACCTCGTCGTACTGACGCCGAACTACCAAGCAGCCGAGACAGTCCCGCTCGCCGTCTGCGAGGTGACCGGAGTCGCGCTGCGCCCGGAAGACAACTGGGCACTGGACGTCGACGCAGTCGCACAAGCCGTACGACCGAACACCCGAATGGTCTCGGTCAACTTCCCGAACAACCCCACCGGCGCAGTGCCGACCCAAGAATCCTGGCTGGACCTGGTCCGACTGTGCGAGGACCGCGGGATCACCCTGTTCAGCGACGAGGTCTACCGCGGCCTCGAGCTCACCCGACCACCGTTGCCCCAAGCAACAGACCTCGCGAGTACGGCGCTCTCCCTCAACGTCATGTCGAAGGCGTACGGCCTGCCCGGCCTGCGAATCGGATGGATCGCCTGCCGGGACAGCGCCGTACTCGACAAGCTCGAGCGCGCCAAGCACTACACGACCATCTGCAACTCCGCGCCGAGCGAGGTGCTCGCGCTGATCGCCCTGCGCGCCCGCGACCACCTGCTCGACCGCAACCGCCGGATCGTCGCGGAGAACCTGCCGGTCTTCACCGAGTTCTTCGCGGCCTACCCGGACCTGTTCGAGTTCACCCCGCCCGACGGCGGCTGCGTCTGCTTCCCGCGCTACCGAGGTCCCGACGGCGTCGAAGCCATGTGCACCGACCTGGTCGAGCAGGCCGGCGTACTGCTCCTGCCCGCCAGCATCTACAGCTCCGCCCTCACCGAAACCCCGGCCGACCGCTTCCGCGTCGGCCTCGGCCGCAGCAACCCGACCGAGGCCCTCGCCGCCTGGTCCGACTGGCTGGAGAAGCGCGGATGACCCTGCCTGTCATCGACCTACCCCAGATCAGCAAGGCCGCCACACCGGACCTGGTCTTCAAGGCGGTCCGCGATGCGTTGATCGCCCACGCCGAGGATCGTACGGCGGTCCCGCCGCCGATGGTTCTCGACTTCCCAGCAAGCTCCGGCGACTGCCACGTGAAGGCCGGGTACGTCGAGGGCTCGCCGTACTACACCGTGAAGATCGCCAGCACGTTCGCCGCGGTCAACAACGGCCTGATGCTCGTGGTGGACGCGACCAACGGCACCCCCGCGGCCCTCCTCGCCGACGAAGGCAAGCTGACGGCCTGGCGTACGGCGGCCGCGGGAGCGCTCATCACCGACGCCATGACCCCGCCCGACGTGGACGAGGTCGCCGTACTCGGGACCGCCGAGCAAGCCCTCCTGCAGGTGCTGTGGTTGCGTCACCTCCGGCCGTTGCGACGCGTGAAGGTGTGGGGCCGACGCCCAGAGGCTGTGGACAAGCTCTGCGCGGCCTTCGCCCAAGAGGGTCTGGACGCCCGGCCCGACGCGCTGGACGGCGCAGCCTGCGTGATCACAACGACCTCTGCCCGCTCGCCCCTACCAGTCGAGGCGTTCCGCGATGCCGTCCACATCACCGGCATCGGCACCGACATGCCCGGCAAGGGCGAGCTGCCACCCGAGGTGTTCGCAGGCGCCGTGATCGCCACCGACGACCACGACCAATGCCTCGACCACGGCGACTACGGCAACGCCGTCCGTGCCGGAGTCGTACCAGCCAACGCCGACCTCGCGGTCGGCGCCGTACTCCGCGACGGCATGGACCGCACCCGGCGCTCGGTAGCCGACCTCACCGGCATCGGTGCAACCGACGCGGCCGTCGCCGCGGCAGTCGTGGCTGTCCTTCGCTGACCGCCGGCCTCACGGCCAGATGGACGAGATCCATTCGGGGTGGTCGATGAAGGGGTTCCGGTTGTGCTGGTAGGTGCTGTAGATGACCTCGTTGCGGCGCTTCTCGAACGCGTCCGGCGGGTCGGCGGCGGCCCAGGCCTTGAGGACCGAGAGCTTGCCCATGTACGGCGCGCTGCCGTTGCTGACCGAGTTGTTCAGCTCGAGGTTGGCGAAGCCGTCGTCGCCTTCGTAGCGCACCGCCATGTAGAAGATCATCCGGGCGACGTCACCGCGGACCGCGGCGCGCGGCGCAAAGGAGTCGCCGTCCACGGTGCAACCGGAGCACTCCGACACCGCCGATCCGCCGTTGTCGAAGTCGAGGTTGCCGCGGGCCGCGTTCACCGACACGTCTTCGGGGCGGAGGTGGTGGATGTCGGTGCCCGGGCCGGTCGCCGTGCCGAAGTCGCCGTGCGACTTGGCCCAGACGTGCTCGCGGTTCCAGTCGTTCGGGTCGCCGCCGTTGGTGCTCTTGCTCTGCGAGCGGCCGGAGTAGATCAGGATGACGTTGCTGCTGTTCGCCGGGTCCTGGTCGGTGTCCTTGAGTGCGTTCCAGACCTGGTCGTAGGACAGCTTGGTCTGCTCCGAGATGATCGTGTGCAGCGCCGACTTCAGCGCAGCCCCGGTCTTGCCCTCCGCGCCGGCATAGTAGTCACCCGGATCCGGTCCCGGATCGGAGGATCCACCCCCGCTGAACGCCGTCGTGTCCTTCAGGCCGGCGTGCGAGAAGTACGCGCTCAGCGTGCCGGTCACGGTGATTTTCTGCCCGAGCAGGCCCGGGTTGCTCTGCAGCCCGTACGACGACCGGAACGCCGACGTGATCTGGACGTACAGCATCGACGACGTGCTCGTCTGCGACGCCGAGTCCGCCAGCGCGAGCGCGTAGTCGTTCGGGAAGTTGCTCCGCACAACGGTGCTGGTCGCGATCGGCTGGCCGACGACGTACCCGGTGACGGTCGCGGTCGACCCGTCCTGTCGGCCGATCGCCGTACTCACGCTGATCGGGGTCGCGGCCGACGACGGCGCGATACCGAAGCCGAGCAGCGCAAGTACGACGCTGACGATCACGGTGGGACGTAGGACGCGAGAACGAAGCACGGCATCTCCCAGGGGCGGTTGGGGACCACTGCGTCGCGTGTCAGTCTGCCCATTCCGCCCTTGATCCGAAACCAAAGTTGTCCGACGATCCGGCGAACCCCGGGTTACCGCAGCTCGATCCGGCCGAGCGGAACCAGCGAAGCCGGGCCGGCAGCGGGCTTGCTGGAGCGCGCGAGGTCTTCGTAGAGCAGGTAGGAGCCGGCCGGCAGCCGGGCACCGCCGCAGCCCCGGATGACGATGCCGGCGGGCGAGGTGTGCGTCTGCTTCGGCGGGATCCGCACGACCCCGATCGCGACTGTCAGCTCCGCGTGACCGACTACTTTGTTCTCCTGGATGACGGCCAGGTGCCGGGGCGGCTTGCCGATCACCATCGTTCTGTCGACCGCGTTGGTCTGCACAAGCTGAACCGTTCCGGTCCAGCCGCTGCGGCTCTCCGTGATGGTCGTCTGCGTCACCTGCCGGATCGATGCCCCGGTGCCGGGCGCCGGGAAAGCGGCACCACACTCGAACGGCCGCGGCGCAAACGTCGAGACCACAGTCGGGCCCGGATTCGCCACCTCGGCGCGGTCGGCGCCCGGCAGCACCGCGTAGGCGCTGACGGCGAGCGCTCCCGCCGTACCGAGGCCGACCGCGCCCGCGAGCACCGTCCGCCGCCGGCGCCGGCGACGGATCTGGGGCACCAGCCGGTGCTCGTCGAGCTCGACGCGGGTGCTGTCGCCGGCCACGGTCTGCAGGAGGTCCTTGAGATCCTTGGCGGTCATTTCATGGTCTCCTCGGGTACGGCGAGCTGGGTGGCGAGCTTGGACCGGGCGTCGGCCAGATGTCGCTTGACCGTGCCCTCGGCGCAGTCGAGCTGGCCCGCGATCTCGGTGACGGAGAGGTCCTCGTAGTACCGGAGCACCACGCAGGCGCGCTGCCTGGGCGACAGCGTGGACAAGGCCCGCCGGACGTCGTCCGCGAGGGCGTGGTCGCCGTCGTCGTGTACGGCGGGATCCACCAGCAGATGGCGGTTGGCGTTCCACCACCTGGCTCGCCGGCGACCGTCGACGTACTGGTTGAGCATCGCGCGCCGCACGTACCCCTCGAGCTGCTCGACGTCCCCGCGCACCCGCAGCCGGCTGAAGACGCGCAGCAGCGCGTCCTGCACCAGGTCGGCCGCGGCGGCCGACTCCCCGGTCAAGAGGTAGGCGTACGCCCGTAGCGAGGCGCCTCGAACTGCCAGCAGTTCTCTGAACGCGCGTTCCCAGTCAGCCATCGGCACCGTCCTGTCGGTTCGTCCGTCAGCCAACAAGACGAACGACGGCGGTGCGGCGTTGGGGGAGAGTTGAGTCGGTGGGGCGGTGAGCGAGTGAGTGTCGCTCGCCGCCCCACCTAGGTGTATGGGCCCCCATCAGGCCGCGACGAACTGCCGCGGGCTGCTCTGCCCATCCACCAGTGAGGCGCTACTGGCGGGCAGCACCTCACCGACACGGTGGCGTGGTGCGGACGCCGTTAACGGACCGTACTCAGTCCGGCACACAATGTCCACAGGTCAGAGCAGCCGTCTCACCCTACTGACGGGTCACTGAACAAGCAGCGGATCCGCCTTCCGCTTCGCGTTGAGGTAGGTGAGACCTCCGAACGCATACATGGAGAGGCCGAGGGCTGCCATGAGGGCGATGACCGGCCAGTGCCACTGCGGGTCGAGGTGGAGAGCCAGGAACCAGGACTTGGTGTCGGTGTTGCCGGTGAGTAGGAAGATCGCGGGTACGACGGCCTGCGGGAAGAGTGGGATGGCGCCGAAGCCGAGGCAGTAGTTGGCCAGCGTTCGCCGCCAGCGCGGGATGTGGTCGTACTGCGCGGCCTTCTTGGCTTGCTCGGTGGTGGAGCGGCCGTGGCGGAGCAGTGTGAGGAGCTCCGGGCCGCGCTGCTCGAGGCGGGTGGCTGCGAGTCGACCGAGGTACCACCAGGCCAGTACGCCGGACGCGACGCCGACCGGAACGCCCCACCACGACCAGGCCAGGGCTGCGGCGAGTGCTGGGCCGGCGGTGATCGACACCAGGATGAGCATCACCCAGACGATGCCCATCGTCTCGCCCTCGTTCTCACCGGAGTTGAGCGGATTGCCGGACCGCTTGTGCGCGTCGGTCGTCGGTACGGCGGCGAACACCGAGCAGGCGACGACCAGACCGGCCGCGCTGCCCAGGAGCGCCGGCAGCACGCTCAGCACGAGCGGCCATGCGCTGGCGGAGCCGGACCACCAGGTGAGGAGCAGCGTGATCAGCAACGTCGGCGGACCGAACACCAGCAGGAACGCACGCTGCCGAGCCCTGACATCGGGCCCGGCCGACCCGGGTGTCATCAGTGTTGTCCACAGCGCCGTACCGTCCGAGCCGTACAGGTTGGACGACATCGAGCCCGCCATCACGAGGGCGGCCGGACCGGCCCAGGGGAGCATTCCCTTCCAGCCGATGGCGAGCGGCATAAGGCAGAAGAAGAGTCCGTAGCAGATCGCGAACACGGCCCGATGGCCGTAGAGCAGGTCGCGCGTCCAGGACCGGAGCTCCTTGGCCGCCGCTGCGTCTCGTGGACCCGTGGCCGTGAGCAACCGCCGCGGTTTGCGACCGGAGTGGGTGGCCGTCGTACGCCGTACCAAGAGAGCGGACCAGCCGACGAACATGACCACGGCGAGCAGTGCAAGACCGGCGAGGGACTGCAGCACCCGCAGCCAGTCCCCGCGCCCGGCGGCCTCTACTGCGCCCAGACCCCAGCCGGACGGGGCAACGCGCGACGCGCTGGCCATGGTCCCCTGCACGTCGGTCGACACGAAGGCGACGATCAGCGCCCACCCCTGTGCGGTGAAGGCCAGGATGAAGGCGTTGACGACGGCAGCGAGTACGGCGCCGGACCGCACTTGCAGGAGTACGCCGTACACCGCAACGGCAAGCCTGGACGCCAGGACGAAGCACAGGAGCTGCAGAGCGACAGCAGGCAGCGCGATCAGAGTCGCGGCGACAGACAGCTGTGCACCGACGACCACCAGACTGAGCAGGGCAAGCAGGCTGATGACTGGGGCGACACCGGCCAGTGCGGCGGTGAGGAGTCCGGCGGACAGCGTGCGCGGGCTGAGCGGGAGCATGCTGAAGTACTCCGGCTTGAGCGTCTCGTCGCCGCCACCGGCGAACAGCGGGCCGACGATCCAGCCCAGCATCCACACCGCCAGCGCGACGACCAGCAGGTCCAGCTCGCCCCGGGCCGCCACCCAGATGGTCCCGCCGGCGAGCACCGCGCCGACGAACGCACCGGTGCCGATCCAGCTGACCCGGTTCTGGTCCTTCAGCGCGTGCCGGAACGCGGCCAGCCGCATCCGGACCAGCGTCTGTGAGGTCGCGTGCGTCAGGCCGAGAGCCACGACAGCCCCTCCGCGCCTCGGGTCGAGGCGCCGACCAGCGACACGAACGCGTCCTCCAGGGTGCCGCCTGCCTGCACCTCGGAAACCGTGCCCGCGGCAACGACCTTGCCGTCGGCGACCACCGCGACCCGGTCGCACAGCTGCTCGACCAGAGCCATCACGTGGCTCGACATCACCACCGAGCCGCCGCCGGCGATGAAGCGGTTGAGGATGGTCCGGATGGTCGCTGCCGACACCGGGTCGACCGCCTCGAACGGCTCGTCCAGCACCAGCAGCCGCGGCGCGTGCAGCAACGCGACGGCCAGGCCGAGCTTCTTCCGCATCCCGGTCGAGTAGCCGATCACCTGCTTGTCGTCCTCGTGGTCGAGCTCGAGCACCTCGAGGAGCTCCGTCGTACGGCGGTCCACCTCGTCGGCCGGGAGTCCGCGGAGAAGGCCGAGGTAGGTGAGCACCTCGCGGCCGGTCAGCCGCTCCGGCATCCCGAGCCCGTCCGGGAGGACGCCGACCAGCGCCTTCGCCTCGGTCGGTTGCGCCCAGACGTCGACGCCGAAGATCTTCGCCGTACCGGAGTCCGGGCGCAGCAGCCCGACCGCCATCGACAGTGAGGTCGTCTTGCCGGCGCCGTTCGGGCCCAGCATCCCGAAGAACGACCCCTTCGGCACCACGAGGCTCAGGTCGTCGACCGCCCGCTGCTCCCCGAACACCTTGGTCAACCCGACCAGCTCGAACGCGTGCTCCATGCCGGTAACTGTGACACCCGCCCCGCCACCCCGGCGTCCGCCCGCGGACCGATCCGCGGAGTCCGCCTCAGGTAGTGGTGCGGTCGGCGGAGCGCGGGTCGGTGACGGCTCGGCTGCGGTAGATGGCGCCCTTGCGGGCGGTGGCGCGCCAGGGGCGGGCGTGGGCGAGCGGGACCTTCAGGGCCGGGTCGTCGCGGTCGATAGTGGCGACGGTGAGCTCGGACTTGCCGGCGACCTGGGCGGCGTAGGTGCCGTCCGGGGCGATCAGGCCGGACGGCATCAGGTCGACCGTCTGGGCGGGCAGCGACATCGCGACCCAGTAGCAGTTGATCGCGGCGTACGCGCGGGCCTTCACCTCGAAGACCTCGTCGACCGGGTACGCCGACAGCAGCAGGCACTCCACGCCGAGCTGCTCGTACTGACTGAACAGGTGCGGGAAGTTGACCTCGACGCAGATCATGCAGCCGAACCGGTAGCCGTCGACGTCGAACACGACCGGGTCGAAACCGGGTGTGTAGAAGTGGTTGATCTCGGTGTTCGAGCAGAACCGCTTGTCGTAGCGGTCGACGAGCTCGCCGGTGTCGGAGATCACGTACAGACTGTTGTGCGGCCGGTTCGGCGGGGTCAGCGGGTGCGCGGAGCCGAGCACGACCCAGATCTTCAGCTCGGCGGCCAGCGCCATCATCTTCTCGAGCTCGTCGCGGACGACGTCCCAGTCGACCTGCGACCAGTCCGCGATCTGCTCCTTCGCGTACCCGCTCAGCATCCCTTCCGGGAACTGCACCAGCCGCGCCCGCGCACCCGCCGCCTTCCGCATCAGCGCCCGCACGGTCTTCCCGTTACCCCTGGCGTCCGCACCGATCACCGGCTGCGCAATCCCAACCCGAATCCCCGTCACCGCCCTACAGTCTCAGCCCCCACCCCCAGAACCCCGCACCGCCACGACCGGCTCGGCAGGGTGATGGTGAACACACCCTGGAAATACAAAAAGTCCCGGTCTGTTGACCGGGACTTGCTGTGCGCGAGGGGGGAGTTGAACCCCCACGCCCTTTCGGGCACACGGACCTGAACCGTGCGCGTCTGCCTATTCCGCCACCCGCGCGCTTGGATGCGTCTGAGAGTCTCGTCTGCAACCGAGAAGGAACAGTAGCACGGGTTGTGCGGAACGTTCACATTGCGGGTTGGGTCGAACCTCCCGATACGATCGATCGTCGTACCCGGTGTGTCCACAGGACCGGTGGACACGGCGTACGGCGTGCCTGCTGAGGGCGCCGGACGGCAAGCACGATCGTTGGCTACAACCGGCGACCGACCGTGGAGGAGGAGGCGTGCGACCGCTGCAGCGCTTCGAGCGACGTCTGGAGGGCATTGTGAGCGGTGTCTTCGCGCGTGCGTTCAAGGGCGACGTCGAGCCGATCGAGCTGGCGGCGGCGCTCAAGCGTGAGATCGACAACACCGCGCGGATCCTGTCCAGGGACCGCCGGCTGGTGCCGAACCACTTCACCATCGAGCTCGGGCCGAGCGACTTCGAACGGCTGAACGCCTACGGCCAGACCCTGAACCACGAGCTCGCGAACGAGCTCCGGGACCACGCGGACATCCAGCGGTACACGTTCTCCGGCCCGATCGAGATCGTGCTGACCCAGCAGGACGACCTGCCGACAGGTAAGTTCCGTGTGGTCAGTGCGACAGTCGGGACCCAACGACCCCGTCCGCAGCCCCAGCCCTACCAGCAGGAGCCCTACGTGCCGCCGAACGACGGCCAGACTGCGCTGCAGAGCGCCCCACCGCCCCCGCAACAGCCCCCGGCCCGCCGCGGCCACCCACAGGTGATGCTCGAGGTGAACGGCCGCCGCCGGCCGGTCAACCCGCCGGGCGTCGTGCTGGGCCGTGGCACCGACGCTGACATCCAGATCAACGACCCCGGGGTTTCCCGCCGGCACGCCGAGATCCGGCTGATGCCGGAGGGCCCGGGCGGCATCCGGGTGGTGCTGGTCGACCTGGGGTCCACCAACGGCACGCTGGTCAACGGCCGGCGGTCCACGGAGGCCGAGCTGGTCGACGGCTCGACCGTGCGAATCGGCAACACGACGATGACGCTGCGTCTGGCGGACGAGCCCTTCGCCCAGCCGCCGAGCAGCGGGTGGTGACTGACCTTCCATGTCGGAACTGACCCTGACCCTGATCAAACTGGGGTTCCTGGCCCTGTTGTGGATGTTCGTCCTCGCGGTGCTGTCCGTGATCAGGTCCGACCTGTTCGGCGCAAAGGTGGACAGCCGTACGGCGAGTGCCGTCGTACCGCAGAACACCCGGACGCCGAAACCCGCCAAACCGGTGAAGAAGCGCAAGGGCCTGCCCGGGTCGGTGTCGATCGCGGACGGCCCGCAGGCCGGGGTCGGCGCGACCCTGGTCGACGAGCCGGTGATCATCGGCCGCGGCTCGGACTGCCAGATCCGGCTGGACGACGACTACTCGTCCACCCGGCACGCCCGGCTGTTCCACTCCGAGGGCCAGTGGTGGGTCGAGGACCTCGGCTCCACCAACGGCACGTACCTGGACGGCCAGCGGGTGACCCGCCCGGTGCCGGCCGAGATCGGCGGCTCGATCCGGATCGGCCGGACGACGCTGAACATCGCGAAGTAGGCCTGCCTCGATGACCCTGTCGCTCGACTACGCCGCACTGTCCGACGTCGGACGCGTGCGCCGCAACAACGAGGACTCGGCGTACGCCGGTCCGAACCTCCTGCTGCTCGCGGACGGAATGGGCGGCGCCGCAGCCGGTGAGGTGGCCAGCGCGGCGGCGGTCCAGGTGATCCGGAAGCTGGACAAGCCGGGGATCAGCGGCGAGGACATGATCGAGGCGCTGGCCGGCGCGGTGCACCGGGCGAACGAGCGGCTGTCCGAGCTGGTCGAGGAGGACCCCGAGCGCGAGGGCATGGGTTCGACCGTCACCGCGCTGATGTTCGACGGCAGTCAGCTCGGGATGGCGCACCTGGGCGACTCCCGCGCGTACCGGATGCGCGACGGGCTGCTCTACCAGCTCAGCCACGACCACACGTTCGTGCAGTCGCTGGTGGACGAGGGCCGGATCTCCAAGGAGGAGGCCTTCACCCACCCGCACCGGAACCTGATCCTGCGCGTCCTCGACGGCCGGCCGGACTCCGACCCGGACCTGGAGATCCTCGACGTCCGCGCCGGTGACCGGCTGATGCTGTGCAGTGACGGCCTGCCCGACTACGTGAGCGACGAGGTGATCGCGGCCTCGATGGCCGACGGTACGCCGGACTCCGTGGTCGTGGAGCTGATCACGCACGCCCTGGAAGCCGGGTCGAACGACAACGTGACGTGTGTCGTCGCGGACGTGATCGAGACGCAGCCGTCGAGCGGCGCGTCGCCGCAGCTGGTCGGCGCGGCCGCGGAGCTGGCTCAGGGCGGGACCGGTCGTGGTGAACCGACGATCGTCGTACCTGGTGGTCATGGGCACGGTGGTGGTCACGGACACGGTGGGGCCCTCGACCCGGAGGAGCTGCGGTACGCGCCGCGGGCGCCGAAGCGGTTCCCGTGGCTGCGGCGGATCGCCGTACTGGCGGTGCTGCTCGGTCTGATCCTCGGTGGCGGGTGGTTCGCGTACAGCTGGACGCAGAGCCAGTACTACGTCGGCACCGACGGTGACTACGTGGCGATCTTCAAGGGTGTGGACGAGGACATCCCGGGGCTGACGCTGTCGAAGGTGTACGAGAAGCAGGCCCTGCAGGTGGACAAGCTGCCGACGTACAACCGCGAGCAGGTGGAGAGCAACATCCAGGCCGACGACCTGCCCGGGGCCCGGACGATCGTGAGCGAGCTGCAGCGCGCCGCCGACGAGTGCGCCAAGCCGACGCCGTCGCCGACACCGAAGCCCAGTACGCCGGTGCCCAGCAAGCCGGTGACGAGCAAGCCGGCGACGAGTGCGCCGCCCGCGACGGCCAAGCCGACCACCTCGCCGTCGCCAGGCACGGTCAACCCCGACGACTGTGACGGCGTCCGATGAGCATCGCGTCGACGTCCGTCATCCAGATCATCCCGCGCAGCCGGCGCGGGGTGGAGTTGTTCCTGCTCATCATCGCCGTCGTCGTCTCGGTCGGCGCGTACGTGAACATCGGCCTGACCGTCCAGGACAAGATCCCGGCCAGCACCGGCCTGTACGCCGCCGGCATCGGCCTGCTCGCGCTGATCGCCCACCTCGCGCTGCGGTTCCGGGCGCCGTACGCCGACCCTGTGCTGCTGCCCTGCGCGGTCGCGCTGAACGGGCTCGGCCTGGCGATGATCCACCGGATCGACCTCGGCCTGGCCGCGATCGCGGAGGCGAACGGCCGGACCCCGAAGCCGCCGGCGGCGCCGCAGCAGATCACCTGGACCGCGGTCGGCGTCGTGCTGTTCCTGGTGGTGATCCTGGTCATCCGGGACCACCGCCGCCTGCAGGCGCTGACCTATACCGCCGGCCTGGCCGGCCTGGTGCTGCTCGTGCTCCCGCTGATCCCCGGGCTCGGCGTGAACCTGAACGGCGCCCGGATCTGGATCCGGCTGGCCGGTATGTCGTTCCAGCCCGGTGAGTTCGCGAAAGTCTGTCTGGTCGTCTTCTTCGCCGGATACCTGGTGGTGAAGCGCGACGTGCTCACCCTGGCCGGGCACCGGTTCCTCGGTCTCGACCTGCCGCGCGCCCGCGACCTCGGGCCGATCCTGATCGCCTGGGCGGTCAGCCTGGGCGTGCTGGTCTTCGAGAGCGACCTCGGGTCGTCGCTGCTGTTCTTCGGCCTGTTCCTGTTCCTGCTGTACGTGTCGACCGAGCGGGCCGGATGGCTGATCATCGGCGGCCTGCTGTTCGCCGGCGGCGCGTTCTTCGCGTACCAGGCCTTCGGCCACGTGCACAAACGGATCACGGACTGGCTGGACCCGTTCTCGATCGACGGCGGCCAGGTCGCGTCCGGGCTGATGGGCCAGGCCTGGGGCGGCATCCTGGGTCGCGGTCTCGGCCAGGGCCGCCCGGAGATCACGCTGTACGCGCAGAGCGACATGATCATCTCCTCGTTCGCCGAGGAGCTCGGCCTGACCGGGGTGATCGCGATCATCCTGGTCTTCACGCTGATCGTGGAGCGCGGCCTGCGGACCGCGCTCGGCTGCCGGGACATCTTCGGCAAGCTGGTCGCGACCGGTCTGGCGATGTCGTTCGCGCTGCAGGTGTTCGTGATCGTGGGCGGCGTCACCGGCCTGATCCCGCTGACCGGTCTGGCCACGCCGTTCATGGCCCTCGGCGGTACGTCGCTGGTCGCGAACTGGGCGATCATCGCGCTGCTGCTGCGGATCAGCGACCAGGCCCGCCGGCCGCAGACGCCGGCCGCTCCAGTGTCCGACGAAACGATCGCGATGGCGGTGCAGAAGCAGTGAACTCAGCGATCCGGCGACTGGCTGTGGCGGCGATCATCCTGATGCTCGCACTGATGGCGAACTCGACGTACCTGCAGGCCTTCCGGGCCAACGAACTCAACGGCCGCAACGACAACCGCCGGGTGCGGGACTCGCAGTTCTCGATCGACCGCGGCCCGATCCTGATCGGCAGCACACCGATCGCCCAGAGCAAGCCGTCGAACGACCGGTTCGAGTTCCAGCGCTCCTACGCCTCCGGCCCGGTCTACGCACCGGTGACGGGGTACTACTCCTACCTGTACGGCAGATCCGCAATCGAGCTGACCCAGAACTCCGAGCTGAACGGCAGCGACCCGTCGATGGCGTTCCGCCGGGTGATCGACGTGATCACCAACCGTCGCCAGCAGGGCGCCAGCGTGACGCTGACCCTGAACGCGGCGGCCCAGCAGGCGGCGTACGACGGACTGGCCGGCAAGACCGGCGCGGTCGTGGCGATCGAGCCGAAGACCGGCCGGGTGCTCGCGCTGGCCACGCGGCCGTCGTACAACCCGAACGAGCTCGCCTCGCACGACCTGGACAGGGTCAGCGCGGCGTGGAAGAGGCTGAACGAGGCCGAGAGCAAGCCGATGTCGAACCGGGCGGTCAAGGAGCTCTACCCGCCGGGCTCGACGTTCAAGCTGGTCACCGCGGCCGCGGCGCTGTCCAGCGGCAAGTTCACGCCGGAGACCAAGGTGCACTCGCCGGCCGAGCTGCCGCTGCCGCAGACCACGGTCCCGCTGGTGAACGAGAACGGCCAGAACTGCGGCGGCAGCGACAACGCGACGCTGACCATCGCGCTGCGCTACTCCTGCAACACCGCGTTCGGCACCATCGGCCTGGAACTGAAGGCTGACGCGCTGGCCGAGCAGGCGGCGAAGTTCGGCTTCGGCGAGCGGCAGCTGCCCGAGCTGGGCGCGGTCGCCAGCCAGTTCCCGGGCGATCCGAACGAGCCGCAGACCGCGCAGTCCGCGATCGGCCAGTTCGACGTCCGCGCCACCCCGCTGCAGATGGCGATGGTGGCGGCCGGGATCGCGAACAAGGGCGCGGTGATGAAGCCGTACCTGGTGCAGAACGTGAAGACGGCCGACCTGAAGACGGTCTCCGAGACCAAGCCGGAGGAGCTGCACCAGGCGGTCACCCCGGAGGTCGCGTCGCAGCTGACCCAGATGATGGTCGACGTGGTCGCGAACGGCACCGGCCGGCCCGGCCAGATCAGCGGCGTCGAGGTGGCCGGCAAGACCGGTACGGCGCAGACGTCGAAGGAACGCCCGCCGTTCGCCTGGTTCACCGCGTTCGCCCCGGCCAACGACCCGAAGATCGCGGTGGCGGTGATGATCGAGGACGCGAACATCCCGCGCAACGACATCGCCGGCGGCACCCTGGCGGCGCCGATCGCCAAGCGGGTGATGGAGGCGGTGCTGGGCCAATGACGACGATACGGAATGATGCCGTGACAGCGTGTCTTTCCGACGGGGATCCACGTGTGGCGGCCGCTACCGTGGGCAAGTTGAGTGTGTTTCGGACAGGTTGGAAGGCTGAGTCATGACATCGCAGGCACGTCTCGTCGGCGGCCGGTACGAAGAAGGCGAACCGCTCGGCCGCGGCGGCATGGCCGATGTCCGCAGGGGCGTCGACAACCGGCTGGGCCGGGCCGTTGCGATCAAGCGGCTGCGCGTCGACCTCGCCAGCGACGCCACCTTCCAGGCCCGGTTCCGGCGCGAGGCCCAGTCGGCCGCCTCGCTGAACCACCCGACCATCGTGTCGGTCTACGACACCGGCGAGGAGCCGGACCCGAACGGCTCCGGCGTCACCATTCCGTACATCGTGATGGAGCTGGTGACCGGCAAGACGCTGCGGGACCTGATCCGCGAGGGCCGCAAGATCATGCCCGAGCGGGCGCTGGAGATCACCTCCGGCGTGCTCGAGGCCCTCGACTACAGCCACCGGGCCGGCATCGTGCACCGCGACATCAAGCCCGGGAACGTGATGCTGACCCCGCAGGGCCAGGTCAAGGTGATGGACTTCGGCATCGCCCGGGCGGTCGCGGACACCTCGTCCACGATGACCCAGACGGCGGCCGTGATCGGCACCGCGCAGTACCTGTCTCCGGAGCAGGCCCGTGGTGAGACCGTCGACGCCCGCTCCGACCTGTACTCGACCGGCTGCCTGCTGTACGAGCTGCTGACCGGCCGGCCGCCGTTCGTCGGTGAGTCGCCGGTGTCGGTGGCCTACCAGCACGTCCGGGAGCAGGCGCTGCCGCCGTCGTCGTTCGACCCGGACATCCCGCAGGAGGTCGACGCGGTCGTCCTGAAGGCGCTGGCGAAGAGCCGCGAGGATCGGTACCAGAGCGCGTCCGAGATGCGGCAGGACATCCACCGGGTGCTCGCCGGCCAGCAGGTGACCGCGCCGATGGCGGCGGTCGCCGAGACCCGCGCGATGACGAGCGCCTACTCGCCCGCCGCGGCGACCCAGGCGTACCAGCAGCCCGGCGGCGACGACCTGCTGCCGCCGGACGACGGCCTCGACGAGGCGCAGGCGGCGCGGGCCCGGCGCAACCGCGGCCTCGCCTACTTCCTGCTCGGCCTGGCCATCGTCGCCGTCGCGGTCGGCGCCTACGCGCTGTTCACCAACATGGGCAATGACAACGGCGGCGGGGCGACCCCGCCGGCGAAGGTCCAGGTTCCGGACGTGAGCGGCAAGTCGTCGGCGGACGCGACCGCGATCCTGACCGACGCGGGCCTGAAGTTCGCGCAGGGCCCGGCCCAGGCGAGCGACACGGTCGGCCGCGGGCTCGCGATCTCGCAGACCCCGCAGGCGAGCACCGAGGCCGAGACCGGCTCGACCGTCACCGTGGTGTTCTCGTCCGGTCCGAGCGCGTTCCCGGTGCCCGACGTACTCGGCAAGTCCGAGTCCGCGGCGCGGAAGGCGATCGAGGGCACGAAGGCGAACTTCAAGGTCAAGGACGAGGTGAAGACCGAGAACAGTGGCGAGAAGGAAGGCACCGTGCTCGCGGTCTCGCCGGACCCGAGCGGTCAGTACCCGTCCGGCACCGAGTTCACCCTGACCGTGTCGAGCGGCAAGGAGATGGTCGAGGTCCCGAACGTCGTCACGATGACCTTCGACGACGCGACCAGGGCGTTGAAGGAGCTCGGCTTCAAGGTCGGCTACGACCAGAGCCAGGACCCGAGCAAGCCCGACCAGACCGTGCTCCAGCAGAGCGTGAAGGGCGGCACCCAGGCCGCGAAGGGCAGCCTGGTCACCTTGACGATCAACATGCTGCCGGAGAACACGCCGACGCCCACGCCGACGCCCACGCCGACGGAGACCGAGACTCCGGAGGATCCGACCACGCCACCGATCACGATCGGCGGCTGAACCGAAGAAAACCCCCGCGGTCTTCCGCGGGGGTTTTCGTTTGCCTCAGCTGACGACGGGGGCCAGGCCGGCCGAGCGGGCGACCGCGTCCGGGTCGCCGCACATCACCAGCCAGTTGGCGAGCATCCGGTGACCGCCCTCGGTCAGCACGGACTCCGGGTGGAACTGGACGCCCTCGACCGGGAGGTCGCGGTGCCGGGCCGCCATGATCACGCCGGCCTCGGTCCGGGCCGTCACCTGCAGCTCGTCCGGCACGCTGTCCTGGGCGATCGCCAGCGAGTGGTACCGCGTCGCGGTGAACGGCGACGGCAGCCCGGCGAGCACACCGGCGCCCTCGTGGAACACCTGGCTGGTCTTGCCGTGCAGCAACTCGTCGGCCCGCCCGACAACTCCGCCGTACGCGACGCCGATCGCCTGGAGACCCAGGCAGACGCCGAAGATCGGGACCTGGCCGCCCTGCTCCCGGACGATGTCCACGCACGCGCCGGCCTCTTCCGGCGTACCGGGACCGGGGGACAGCAGGACACCGTCGTACGACGTGACGTCGTCGGGGGTGACCTCGTCGTTGCGCAGCACAGTGGTCTCGGCCTGCAACTGCTGCAGGTACTGCACCAGGTTGTAGACGAAGGAGTCGTAGTTGTCGACGACAAGGATCCGCGGCATGCGAACCATTGTGGCAGCTGTGGCAGCTAACGGCCGGTCGCGGTCGGGCTGACCGAGGGGGTGCGGTCGAAGCCGGGGACGGTGGCGCTCTGCAGGTCGAGGGTGCCCTCGTAGGCCGGCATCGCGATCGACGACTCGTTCTTCACCTCGTAGCCGAGCTGGAACTTCACCACGTAGTCCTGCAGGTTCTCGATGTACTGCGAGTCGTCCAGCGCCTTCTGCAGCTTCTGCCGGTCGCCGATCGCGGTGATCTTGTACGGCGGCAGGTACGGAACGCCGTGCAGGACGACCGAGTTGCCGACGCACTTGATCCCGGTGGTGGAGATGACCCGGTGGTTCTGGATCGAGAGCGCGTCCGCGCCGCCGGCCCAGAGCGCGTTCACCACGGCCTGGATGTCCTGCTGGTGGATCACCAGCCAGTCGGCGTCGACGTCCGGGTTCTCCTTCACCACCTCGGGTGGCGCGTCCTTCAGCGTGACGGTCAGTCCGGGGCCGGTGACCGGCGTCGTCCCGACCTGTTCGGACAGTTCCTTGAGCTGGGCGGACAGCTTCGGGTCCATCGAGCCCTGCTGTGCCTGCAGCTTCTCGATGTCCTGGGTGAGGGCGGCGTGCTGGCGGACCAAGCTCGCGCTGCGGCGGCTCTGTTCCTCCACCAGCCCGGCGAGCGTAGTGTTGCGGCTAGGGCGCAGGTCGGTGCCTCGGGCGTTGGTGGCGCTGGTCGCGAAGAGCAGACCGGCGCACAGCAGCGCCAGCGGCGCCCCCACGCGCCACAACGAAATCCGCTTGAACCTACGCACCCGTGATCTCCATGTTGCTCTCTGCACTACGCTAACCCGGGACCGGACCCGACTACGGTCCGGGCCTGGGCCTCCAGCGCTCAGCTTATGCGTCCTTACAAGGAGTTCAGTCGTGCCCGAGTCGAGCAGTCGCAACAAGAAGAAGACCGAGAAGGTCAAGGCGGAGAAGACGCCGAAGAAGCCGCGTACCACCAGCCGCGTCTGGGTGGCGCCGCTGATGCTGGCCTGCTGGCTGCTCGGCCTCGCCTGGCTGGTCGTCTTCTACGTGGCCGGCCAGGACATCCCGGTGATGAACGACCTGGGCAACTGGAACCTGCTGATCGGCATGGGCCTGATCGCCGTCGGCTTCGTCGTCTCCACGCAGTGGATCTGACCGCACTGAAACGTTGATCCCCGCTCCGGGCGGTGAGCGGGGTGACCGAATCACAGGACTGAAGTTATCCACACCCGTATCCCCAGCTGTGCACAGCTTTCCGGCGACTTGTCCCCAGGTCACCCCGGGTTTCTCCACGGTCACCGGCCGAAATCTCTCGAAATCTGTGGATAACCGAGGTTTGATTCGGTCAGTTTCCACACCGTTCACGTAGGCGTCGGACGGTTGTCCACGACCTTCGTCATCACGATCGTCGACGTCATCCGCAGCACCCCGGGCAACCGGGCCAGCTTCTCGTCCCGCACCTTCTGGAACGCCGCGATGTCCGCCGTCGCGACCCGGATGAAGTAGTCGGGCTCCCCGAACAGCCGCTCCGCGTGCACCACGTCCTCGATCTCCGCGAGCCCGGCCTCGAACCCCGCGACCGACTCCTCCCGGTCCATCGTCACCGCGACGAGCACCTCGAACCCGCGACCGACCGTCGCCGGATCGACGACAGCCCGGTATCCACTGATCACGCCGGCGCGCTCCAGCTCCCGCAGCCGCCGATGACACGGCGCTGCACTCAACCCCACCCGCTGAGCCAACTCGGTGACGGTCAGCCGACCCTCGCCCTGCAGCACCGCAAGGATCTTGCGGTCGATCGCATCCATGGCAAGAATCCTATCGCTCAGCGCCTCGATCGGGCATGAATTCGCACGATATCGTCGCGGAATCGGACGTAATCTTGCGCCATGCTCGACCTACTGCCCATCGCCGCCGCGATCTTCGGCATTCCGCAGTACCTTCCGCAGATCCTCAAGCTGAGGGCGACCGGTGACACGGCTGGGGTGTCGTGGTCCTGGGCGACGCTGACCAGCCTCAACAACTCGGCCTGGTTCGTGTACTTCATGCTGTCCGGCTATTGGAGCGCGAGCGTGCCGTCGACGGCGGCCGCCGTACTGGCCGGGACGGTCTCGGTGATGCTGGTACGGCGGGGCGCGGTGAGCCGGCGTGCGATCGGGTGGATCTGCGGCTGGGCCGGCCTACTCGTGATCGCCACCCTGGTCGGTGGGCGGGTCGGGCTGGGCACGTTGCTCGCCGCGGCCGCCTTCGTCCAGGTGACGCCTTCGCTGTGGACGGCGTACCGGAGTGAGCGGCCGACGGGGATCTCGGCGGGGACCTGGGGGCTCGTGGTCGGTGAGCTGTCGTGCTGGTTCGTGTTCGGGCTGTGGAAAACCGACGTACGGCTGATCACGCTCGGGGCCACCGGAGTGATTGCGGGGCTCTTGATGCTCGCTCGGGTGTGGCAGGCGGGCGTACGGTCGAGGTGCCGACCAGCGGCCTGAGAGACGGGGAGGGTCTCACGATGTTCGTTCAGGTCATTCAGGGACAGGTGCAGGACGCCGAACAGGCACATGCCGCGTTCGACAGGTGGATGGAGGAGCTGGCTCCCGAGGCGACCGGCTGGCTGGGGACGACGGCCGGAGTCACCGAGGACGGGCGGTTCATCGCGCTGGCGCGGTTCGAGTCCGCCGAGGCAGCCCGGCAGAACAGCGATTCGCCGGCGCAGGACAAGTGGTGGCACGAGTTCGCGTCGGTGCTGACCGACGACGCGATCTTCCACGACAGCGACGACGTCACCCTCGATGTTCAAGGCGATCCTGACTCGGCCGGTTTCGTCCAGGTCATGCAGGGCAAGGGCAGCAACCCCGAGCGCGCCCGCGAGCTGATGGCGCAGGATCCCGAGGTGTGGGCCGCGTTCCGGCCCGACGTCATCGCCACCGCCACCACGATGTACGACAGCGGCGACTACACGATGGCGATCTACTTCACCAGCGAGGCCGAGGCCCGCGAGGGCGAGCAGAAGGAGCCGCCGGCCGAGATCAAGGCGGCGATGGACGAGCTGAACTCGCTCGCCGAGGGCCCGCCGGAGTTCTTCGATCTCAAGCAGCCCTGGCTGTACTCGCCCGCGTCTACGTAGAGATATATGTAGACATCTACGCACCTCCTACGTATAGTTCTACGTAGGAGGAGAGAGAGTATGCCCAACAAGACGATCTACGTGTCGGACGACGACCTGCCGCTGTACAAGCGGGCGCAGGAGCTCGCCGGGAACCTGTCCTCGGCGATCTCGCTGGCGCTGCGCAAGTACGTCGAGATGGAGGAAGGCCGGCTCGAGGGGTACGACGAGATCACCGTGCGGGTGGGCCGGGGCGCCGGCCGCAAGCAGCGGTTCTCCGGCGTCCTGCTCGCCGAAGGCGGCCGCTCCAGCAAGTCCGGCTACGAGGCCTTCAAGGTCTACCGCAGCCGGACCGGCAAGTTCGTCCTGCACGCCGACCGCCGCAACCAGATCACCCAGGGCGCCAGTGACGAGGAGTACCTCACCGGCTGGCGCGCCTGGGTCGGCAACTGGAGCACCGACCAGTCCTGGAGCATGGCGCAGGGCGAGGCCACGCTGCACGTGGTCGAAACGGTCGAGGAACTGCGCGACCTGATCCCCGAGGATCTCTACCAACTCGTCGAGGAAGCCGCCGACCAGCCCGCGGTGGAGGACCTCGACATCTGACCATCTGACCCAGCACCCCTGATTCACCGACCGCCGCCGGCGGCTCGGCTGGATCAGCACGCCCAAATCCTCTCCTCCGCACACCTTCAGGCCACCTGGGCCAGGTTCACCCTGCCCGAAAACACCCAAGGAACCCTCATGTCATCAGCAATCGACGTGCGCGGACTGCACAAGTCGTACGGCGACAAGGTCGTGCTCGGCGGCATCGACCTGAACGTTGCCGAAGGCACTATCTTTTCCCTGCTCGGCCCGAACGGCGCCGGCAAGACCACCGCGGTGCAGATCCTGTCCACCCTGATCGCCGCCGACGCCGGCGAGATCCGGGTAGCCGGCCACGACCTGCACCAGGACCCGGAGGCGGTCCGCGCCGCGATCGGCGTCACCGGCCAGTTCTCCGCGGTCGACGGCCTGCTCACCGGCCGCGAGAACCTCATCATGATGGCCGACCTGCACCACCTCGGCCGCCGGGAGGCGCGGCGCCGGGCCGACGACCTGCTCGAGCAGTTCGACCTGGTCGAGGCCGGCCAGAAGCTCGCCATGACCTACTCGGGCGGGATGAAGCGCCGGATCGATCTGGCCATGACGCTGGTCGGCAACCCGCGGATCATCTTCCTGGACGAGCCCACCACCGGTCTCGACCCACGCAGCCGGCACAACATGTGGCAGCTGATCCGGGAACTGGTCACCGACGGCGGCGTGACCGTCTTCCTCACCACGCAGTACCTGGAGGAGGCGGACCAGCTCGCCGACCGAATCGCCGTACTGGATCATGGCCGCCTGGTTGCCCAAGGTACGGCGGAGGAGCTGAAGCGGCTCGTTCCCGGCGGACACATCCGGCTGCGGTTCACGTCGCCGGACGAGTTCGCGCTCGCCGGTCAGGTGCTGCCGACCGCGGTGCCGAACAACGAGTCCCTGGTCCTGCAGGTGCCGAACGACGGCAGCGTGCACTCGCTGCGGGCGCTGCTGGCCCGGATCGACGACGCCTCGCTCGAGGTCGACGAACTGACTGTCCACACCCCCGACCTCGATGACGTGTTCTTCGCCGTCACCGGTCAGCCCACCGCCCACCAGGAAGTGATCACGAAATGAGCCACGCACTTCAAGACACCGCCACCATGCTGCGCCGCAACCTGCGGCACGCACAGCGCTACCCCGGTCTGTCGCTCGGCGCCCTCGGGATGCCGGTCGTGATGATGCTGCTGTTCGGCCTGGTCTTCGGCGACACCTTCTCGGCCGGTCTCGGCGGCGCGAACGGCTTCGACTACATCGACTTCCTGACGCCCGGCATCCTGCTGATGTCGATCGCGTCCGGGACGATGTCGCCCGCGGTCGCCGCCTGCACGGACATGACCGAAGGCATCGTGGCCAGGTTCCGGACGATGGCGATCTTCCGGCCGGCCTTCCTGACCGGGCACGTGCTGGGCAACGTGATCCTGACGATCGTCAGCCTGGTCCTGGTGGTCGGCTTCGCCGTCCTGATCGGGTTCCGCCCCAACGCGTCGTTCGGGGAGTGGCTGCTGGCGGGCGGGTTGCTGGTCGCGCTGACCATCTCGCTGACCTGGTTCGCGGTCGCCCTCGGGCTGACCAGCAAGACGCCGGAGGGCGCGAGCAACATCGTGCTGCCGATCAGCCTGCTGCTGCCGTTCCTCAGCAACACCTTCATCCCGCTGGAGGCGATGCCGAGCGGCATCCGCTGGTTCGCCGAGTACCAGCCGTTCACACCGATCATCGAGACGCTGCGGCACCTGCTGATCGGCACGCCGGTCGACACCGGCACCGGCTGGCTCGCCCTCGCCTGGTGCGCCGCGATCGGGATCGTCGGCTATTTCTGGGCGCAGAAGAGCTACAACAAGGGCACGGTGGCGTAGGGCGTCTCGCCTGAAGCCAAGGCGCCGAGCAGGTTCGCGCGGGTGCGGATGTGCGCGGGGACCAGTAGGTCGCAGTCAGGGTTGGTGACCGGTTCGCCGGCCACGACCTGGAGGGGGATCACGCCGGTCCAGTAGGGCAGGTCGAGGTCCTCCTCCTCGTCGTTGGCCGGCCCGGAGCGGGTCTTCACCGAGGCCTCGGTGAGGGAGAGGGCCAGGACGGAAGTCTTGGCGAGTTCCTTGCGGTTGGGTGGGCGGACGGCTCGCGAGCGGCCGGGGACCAGGTGGTCGACGATACAGTTGAGGCCGTCCAGCTTCTCGTCGGGGTCGGTCACCAGGCGGGGGACGCCGAAGACCACCGCGGAGCGGTAGTTGACCGAGTGGTGGAAGGCCGAGCGGGCCAGCACCAGTCCGTCGGCATGCGTGATCGTCACGCAGACCGTCTGCTGCGGCGCTGCGACCACACTGCGGGCGGCGACGGAACCGTGCAGGTACAGCGTCCCGTCCGGTCCGCGGTCGAGATCCACGCCGTACGCCGTCGGCAGCACGAGCGGAGCGCCGTCCACCACCACTCCCAGGTGGCAGAACATGCCGTCGAGAAGCACGTCGAACAACGCCTCGCGCTCAGTGGCCGCCCGTTCCTTGGAGCGACGCAGGGTGGTCCGGTCGGTCGGCTGCAGCGGGGTTGTGGTCATGTAACCAGGCTGGGGGAATCAGTGGCATGCTGGCACGGTCCATTCCCGACCGAATTGGGTAGTCCATTCGTGCAGAGCTCGCTGCCTCTGATCCTCGATCGCGCCGACCGGCTGCCACTCCACCTGCAGCTGGCCGAGCAGCTCCGCGCCGCGATCCGGGACGGTCGGCTCGCGGCCGGTCACCGGCTGCCGTCCACGCGGGACCTGGCCAAGGACCTGTCCGTGTCCCGGTCCGTGGCCCAGGCGGCGTACGACCAGTTGCACGCCGAAGGCTGGATCGAGGGCCGCACCGGCGCCGGCACCTTCGTGACGGACGTCGCGCCGTTGCAGCCCGCCGTACGGCGACGCGCCGCGGCCCGGCCTGATCCCGCCGAGCCGTTGCTCACGCTCCGGCCCGGCATCCCGTACATCGGCCCGACTCCGGATCCCGGCTGGCGCCGCGCCTGGCGTGAGGTGTCGGCGCAGTCCCCACCACCCGGGTATGACGACGCCGCCGGGCAGCCCGCGCTCCGGGAGGCGCTGGCAGAGCACGTACGCCGGGTCCGCGGGATCGCCTGCGGCCCGGAGAACCTGCTGATCACCAACGGCACCGTCCACGGCCTCCGGCTGCTCCTCACGGTCACCCGGCAGCCCGGCGACCGGATCGCGATCGAGGACCCCGGCTACCTGAACGCCGTGATCGCCGCCCGGGACCATCGGCTCGAGGTCGTCGACGTACCGGTGGACGAGGACGGTCTGCAGGTGTCCGCGCTGACCGACGACGTGCCGGCCGCGTACGTGACGCCCTCGCACCAATACCCGCTCGGCGGCCGGCTCCCCGTTGCCCGGCGCAACGAACTGATCCGGTGGGCGCGCCGGACCGGGGCGATGCTGATCGAGGACGACTACGACAGCGAGTTCAGGTACGACGTTGCGCCGCTGCCCGCGCTCGCCCAGCTCGACCTGGACCGCGTGGTCCACCTCGGCACGCTTTCGAAGACGCTGAGCCCGTCACTACGCCTCGGCTGGCTGGTCGCGTCCGACACGATGGTCGACCGGCTCGCTACGTTCCGCGCCGAGTCCGGCGACTGGCCCGGCTGGCCGATGCAGGCCGCGCTGCTCACCATGCTCCGGGACGGCTACCTGGACCAGGCGGTCCGCCGATCACGCCGGTTGTACTCGGACCGCCGTACTCACACATGCACGGTCCTTGCTCCCTACGGTCAGGTGATCGGCCAGGACGCCGGTCTGCACATCACGCTGTTGCTGCCGGAGCACGTCGACGACCGCGCGGTGGCCGTTGCCGCACGCGAGGCCGGTGTGGTGATCGCGCCGCTGAGCGAGTACCGCCGTACGACTCCCGGCCCGCCCGGCCTCGTCATCGGCTACGCCACCCCGACCACCGAGAACCTGCACAAGGCGCTGGACATCCTCACCGGCGTCCTCAGTCGCCGTTGAGCGGATCGAGCGCGGGTACGACGCCCCAGCGGAAGTGGACCGCCTCCGGGAAGGCCTCGTAGCCGACCTTGCCGATCGAGTTGATCACCGTTGCGGTCCCGTTGGCGTGACCGACGGCGTACAGGTAGCCCTGCTTGGTGTGCCTGTCGATGGCGAGGAGCAGCGTCCCGTACTGACCGCACTTGCTGGCGACCAGCGCCTCGAAGCCCTGCCAGGTCCGGCTGCGCACCTGCTTGACGACCGGCTTCATCGGCAAAGCCGTCGGGATGCGGACGGTGTAGAGCGCACCGCCTCGGGTGTTCACCAGGAACGTGTCATAGGTCCGCGTCTTGCTGATCAGCGCCATCGCCTTGACCGACCCGAACCCGGCAGCCGAGCCGGCGCTACGCCAACCGCTGCTCGTGACGTTCCACCGGAACAGCACACCGTCGCTACGCAACCCGTACGCCGTCGCCCGCTGCGCAGTCTGCGCCACTTCCAGCGCGGTGAAGCTCGTCCACCCGCCACCGACCCGACTGAACCTGACCGTGCTCACCAACTGCCCGGACTCGTCGGTCGTGTAGGCAACCCGAGACAACGCGTCCCCCTGCACCACCCACCCGTGCACATCGGCCCCGGCCACGTTGGGCTCCCTGACCGTGGTGCTACTCAGCCGAACCGTCCCCGGCGCGAACACGTCCCACGTCAGCCGACTGTCCGTCACCCCTGGCGGCGTACCAGCCTGCACGCCCGTGCTGACATGCACCCCGCGCCCATTCACCGCCCCCACCCGCACACTGCAGGCCCCGGCCGTACCCTCCGCGACCGCGCCCACAGGCGCCAACACGATGCCGGCCACCACCCCAGCCAGCCCGCACAAAACCCACCGACGCACCATGGCCACCTCCCACAAACCTTGATGCGCCCGAGGCCGCAGAAGTTATCCCCCGTTCAACGGGTCGAACGCGAGCCGCCACCGGAAGTAGACCGGATCGCCGAACGTACCCTGAACCTTCCCGAGCGACCTGATCACCGTCGCCGCTCCATTCGCGTGGCCAACGGCGTACAGGTAACCCGACTGCGTGTCCTTGTCGATGCCGAGCAACAGCGTCCCGGACAGCCCGCACTTCGCCGCGAGAAGCGTCTCGAACACCTGCCAGGTCGAGGCCCGGACCTTCTTCACCTCGAACGACGGAACCACATTGATCCGGATGGTGTAGAGCCCACCACCGCGGGTGGTCGCCAGGAACGTGTCGTGCGTCCGCGTCTTGCTGATCAACGCCATCGTCTTCACGGCCTCGAACCCGACCCCACCGAGCGATCGCCGCCAGACGTCATTGGTGTTCAGCCACCGCATCAACAACCCGTCGTTCCGCAACCCGTACTCGTAGGTCCGAATCGGCGGCGCATGCTCCACCTCGTCATACTCCGCCTCCTCGACGAACTTGTAGTTCGTCCAGCCCCCACCGATCCGCATCAGGAACGGCGGGTCCGTCAACTGCCCGACGTTGTCGAGCCCGTAGCCGCTGCGATACAACGTGTCCCCCTGGACCACCCACCCGACGACGGCAGTGAAGCTGAAGATGTCCCGCTCGTTGAGGAATGTCGTACTGAGCCGCACCTGCCCCGGTCCATAGACCGCCCCCGCCGTCCGGTTGCCCACCGCCACCATCGTCGGCGGCGCCCCAGCCGTCACCCGGTGGTAAGCATGCCCCCCAGCCGCAGTAACCGACCCCACGTCAATCGTGCATGCCGCCGAGGCCCGCTCTTCCACCGCATTCCCCGGCGGCACGATCCCCACCGCCGCCAAAACCACCGCAACCCCACCACAAACCAATCCCCACCCAAACATCACCCAGCCCCCTATCTCCCCACCCCCATTCAGCGCCCAAGACCGGGAGACGACAAGGTCGCGGGCCAGAGGAGTTACGCCGAGCGGGGCTCTCGGAACTGGTCGAGGTCGAGCTCGACCTCCATGCCGTTGAGGACTGCAACGATGCGGGGGTTCTCGGCGCCGGTCGCGTGCAGGTAGTCCGCCAGAGTCGACAGCAACATGTCGTTGCGACGCTCGAGCCGCGAAACGACCGCTTGGCCGACACCTAGCCGCTCCGCGACCTCCACCTGCGTCAGATCGCCGGCCCTGCGGATCATCGCGAGATTCTCGGCGTAGACCCGATCCATCTCCCGCGCCTCGGCCTCGACCTCCGCAACTCCAGCCGCAACCTCCGGCCGAGCCAGCAACCGGTCGACCCGCGCATTGCCCCGCACAAACCTCGCCTGCTCCGACTTCTTCCTACTCATGCGCGCCCCCTCATCGCTTCTCGCTTCCACTGATCGATGAGACCGTCAGCGCGTAGGCCGACGGAGTTGTAGAAGACGTCACCGATCCTTGCCTTGTCACCCGCGAACAGCGCGACGACAACAGTGTCGGAGTCCGGCGGAAACCAACAGATGAGCCGGACTGCGACGCCAGGGCGGTACGGATGCGAGACCCTCCACAACGGGTACCGCTTCGACTGCCGAACCCAGCGAAGCGTCGCGGTCTCCGTGTCCCGCGTGGGCGGCTCCTTGAGCTCCTGAAGATGCTTGAGCGCGGCGGTGACCAGGATGAGGACTTGCTTCGCATGCGCCTCTCCCTTCTCGATCCGCGCCTCGAGGTCATCGAGCCAGGCGTCGAACTCTGCCGGCCAATCGATCTGCATCGATCAACTATGACACCAGGGTCATATGACCTCAAAACCATATCCACAGTCCCGCAAGTGGACAACCACTCTGCTACAACCGTTACCTTCCGACTGCATTGGCCAGCGAGCTATTCCGGTCTCCACGGTTGTCCGGGTGAGTGGCTGGGGCGACGCCACGGGGTGGTCGTACGCGGGCGACAGCACGCGCACGCGAAGCGGGCGATAGCACGCGCGGTTGAAGCGGGCGATAGCACGCGTGGAGGAGGGTGGGTGGGAGCCTGCGCAAGTGAGCGACGTAGGAGCGAAGCGCGTCGCGGGCGTGGGTGCTTACGGGCGTGTGGGGTTGGATTTGAGTGGGGGTTGTACGACGGGGGTGTCTTCGGTCCAGGTGAGTTCGGAGAGCCACATGGTTCGGCCGGGTGGGTCGATGCCTACGGCGGCGGGGTCCCAGGCGTGGTAGATGAACCAGTCGCGGTTGTCCTTGGTGAGGACCATGTTGTGGCCGGGGCCGGCGGCGTCTTCGGAGCTCACCAGGACGGGGTCCCCGGACTTCTTGCACGGGCCGGTGGGGGTCGTGCAGACGGCGTGACCCACGGCGTACGTCGACTTGTCGTAGGCGTTGGCCGAGTAGAAGAGGTGGAACTTGCCACCCCGTTCCACCATGTACGGCGCCTCGACCAGATCGCCCTCCCACGCAAGATCCTGCTTGATCAGCCGACGGGTCGGACCGGCCAACGTGAGCCCGTCGGGGGAGAGCTCGGACACGTAGATCCAGGTGTCGACTCCGATCGCGTTCCCGTCGTTCTTCCAGTACAGCCAGCGCTTCCCCGACGAGTCCTCGAAGGGCGATGCGTCGATCGACCCGCCCTCGGCCACCTGACAGATCAACGGCTTGGACGATTTGTCGACATATGGACCTGTCGCCGTGGAAGCCACCGCGACCCCGATGCACTGCCGGCCGGACGCGTCATCGGACGTCGTGTAGTACATGACATACCGATCAGCAGCATGTACGGCGACCTCCGGAGCCCACACCTTGCCGGGTGTCGTCCACCCCGGCAGCGACGGCAGCGCGTCCCCGACCTGTTCCCACGACACCAGGTCCGCCGACTTCAGCGTCTGCACGTTGCCGAGCGTGCCGTTGGTCGCGAAGGCGACGTAACCGTTGTCCACGGCAATCACCTGTGGATCGGCGAAGTTCTGGTCGTACACCGGGTTGCTGAAACCCACCGTCGTCGCTCCTTCCGTGGACGAGGGCGCCGCGCCGGAGTCGCTGCAGCCGGCCGTCACCAGCAACAGCAGCAGCAACCCCAGCCGACGCCTCATCTCACTTGCTCTCGTAGAACCGCAGGTACTCGAACGTCGCCACCGGCGGAACCGCAGCGCCAGTGAACTCACCATGCGCGTACAGCCCCAACTGAGCCTTGGCCGGCAGCACCCACGCCGCACCCCAGGTCCACTGCTTCCCGTCCACCGACGTCGCCGCCCGGTAGACGTGCTCACCTGCAGCGTTCTCGTGGTACGCGAGCCGCATCCACAGCGTCGGCGCCGACCGCCCGATCGCGGCCGCGCCGTACGACGTCGCCCCGTCGGACGGCCGTGCCACCAACTCACGACCGAACTCTGTCTGCCGCGTCCGCCAGATCGCGACATTGCCGAGCCGCGCGAAGTCGCTGTCGTTCAGGTACGCGATCATCCCGGCCTGCTGGTAGTTGCGGATGTCGCCCTCACCCAGATCGAGGTTCAGCTTGGTCTCCGCGATCCAGCTCGTGGTCGACGGCGTGCTGTGGAAGAGCAGCCCGGCGGTGTTCCCGCCACCTACCAGGTCGGCGTTCTGCAACGGCCACGACAGCTTGCCGTCAGCAACAACCGCCTTGCCGTCCTGCCGCACCCACGACCAGTCCGACCCGAGCGCGCCGTCGAACTCATCACCCGACAGCAACGTCCCGGTCTGCGGTACGTCGGCCAGCCGCCGGACCGGAGGAGCCACCCGCCGCACCGTCAGGTTGTCCACCTCGGCCGACCCCAGCCACGCCACCGGCGCCGACTTGACCGACAAACCAGGCAGGGAAGCCTCGGCGTAAACGTCACCCAGCCCCGCGTCGTTGAGCCGCGCGGTCACGGACGAACCCGTCACCTGCACACTCAGCTTGTTCCAGTCCGACCGATCGAAGTCCGCAGGCAACGCAGCAGACGCGGTACGGCGACCAGCCACCAGCGTGATCCTGGACCCGGTCACTGACGCGACCACCTGGCCGCCGCCGAGGACCGTGGTGAACGAGTTCCCCAACCGCACGTCGGCCTCGACCCGCAGCGACCCAGCAGGAGCCGACTGCCGAGTCCGAGCCGCTCCGGAAATCGAAGCAGTCGGCCCGCCCAGCGCGTCGCCAGGTGAACGAACCGCGCCGATCAGCCCACCAGCCGGGTCCGCGGCGTTGATCCCGAGCCCGGATCCGGTCGTCGGTGCCGGCACCGGCCCGTCGGACGGACCGAGACCGGCCCGGGTCCGCGGCCAGCCGTCGATCCAGTCGATCCGGTCGATCAGCATCGGCCGCCGGTTGATCCCGAACGGGTCGGTCAGCCACGGCGTCGCGCGGTCGATCGCGTGGTACACGATGTGGTCCTGCCCGGCCGCGTCCGTCATAAACGCGTGGTGGCCCGGGCCGATCCACTTGTTGCCGTTCTGCGTGATGACCGTCGTACCGCCGACACGCGAGTCCGTCATGGCGGCGCCGTCGGCGTCCACGAAGGGACCGCGGGGTGAGCGGGAGCGACCGGCGAACACCGAGTAGCCGGTGGTCGGGCCGGCGCAGCAGTTCATCGACGAGCCCATCAGGTAGTACCAGCCGTCGCGGTAGACGGCGTACGCACCCTCGTAGCGGTCTCCGATCGTCACCTGCGTCGGTGAGCCGACCGCCTGCAGGCCGTCCGGCGTCAGTTCGGTGACGGAGATGCCGCCGTAGAACCCGCCGTAGTACAGGTACCGCTTGCCGTCGGCGGCGGTCAGCAGCGCTGGGTCGATGGTGCCGAAGTAGCCGCCGTTGCCGTCCGGCTTCGGGGTGACGACCGGTCCGTCGGTGGCAGTCCACGGTCCCGCCGGGGTCGGGGCGGTGGCCACGCCGATCGCGGGATCGCCGCCGGGGTTGGCCGCGGTGTCGGTGACGGTGAAGTACATGACGTACCGGCCGTCGAAGTACCGGATGTCCGGCGCCCAGAAGAACGAGCCTGGCGCGGCCCAGGCGGGCTTGGTCTGCTCGTTGAAGACCGTCCCGAGGTACTCCCAGGAGCTGAAGTCCTTGGTCCGGGCCATGTGCATCAGGCCGAACGGGCCACCGGAGACCAACGGGTCGGAGGTGGCGTACGCGTACCAGTAGCCGTCGCGGCCCTGGATGATCGCCGGGTCGGCGAACGTGTCGGCGAAGCTCGACGAGATGGCGTTGGTCGTGGTCGGAGCCGGCGCTGCAGTGGCAGCCGACGTACCGGCTGCCACTGCGGCCACGGCAAGCGCCGCGGCCAGCAAACGTCTCTTGGGAGGCACAGGCGGGTCCCCTCTCAGGACTGATATCAACCTTTGATGCCGCTACGGGCGACACCTTCGATCACGTACCGCTGGACGAACACGTAGAGGATCAGGACGGGTACGGCGGCCACGGTCGCGCCGGCCATGATCACCGGGTAGTCGGTGGTGTAGGCCCCCTGCAGCAGGGACAGACCGGCCGGCAGGGTGAGCCGCTCCGGGCTGAACAGCACGAACAGCGGCCAGACGAAGTCGTTCCAGTTCGACAGGAACGACAGCACGGTCAGCGTGGCCAGGGCGGGCTTGGCGTTCGGCAGAATGATCCGGGTGAAGATCGTCCAGGCGCCCGCGCCGTCGATCAGCGCGACCTCCTCGAGCTCCCTCGGGATGGCCAGGAAGAACTGCCGCATGAAGAACACCCCGAAGGCGCCGGCCGCGCCCGGGACGACCAGCGCCCAGAGCGTGTCCAGCCAGGCGAACTGGTCCATCAGCAGGTAGTTCGGCATCAGGAACACGAAGCCGGGCACGAACAGCGTCAGCAGGATCACGCTGAAGATCGCGTTCTTGAACCGGAAGCTCATCCGGGCCAGCGCGTAGCCGGCCATCGACGCGACCACCACGACGAGTACGGCGTGCAACGTCGCGGCGGCGAAGCTGTTCAGCGCCCAGCGCAGCACCGGGTTCTGCCCGCCGGTGGTGAGGATCTCGCCGTACGCCCGGCCGGTCGGGTCCTGCGGGATCAGCGACGGCGGGTCGGACTGCGACTCGCCGACGGTCTTGAACGAGGTGATCACCATCCACAGCAGCGGGAGGATCACCAGCAGGGTCAGCAGGATCACCAGCACCCAGAACGCTGGCGACGGTCGGCGCTTCATGACTTCCGCTCCCTCATCAACGCGAAGGCGATCAGCGAGACGACCGCCAGTGCGGCGGCGAGCACGTAGCTCATCGCGGCTGCCTGTCCCATCCGGAACTGGCTGAAGCCGATGTCGGTGATGACCATCAGCGCGGTCGTGGTGGTGTCACCCGGCCCGCCCTGCGTGATCAGCAGCGCCTGGCCGAACATGTTCGCGCTCGCCAGCAGGGTGATCGTGACGATGAACACCGTGACCGGACGCAGTCCCGGCAACGTGACGTGCACGAACTGCTGCCAACGTCCTGCCCCGTCCAGCGCGGCTGCCTCGTACTGCTCGGCCGGGATGTCCTGCAGCCCCGCCAGGTAGATGATCGAGTTGAACCCGGCCGTCCACCACACCGTCACCAGGACGAGCGAGATCCAGGCCCACGGCTGGTCGTTGGTCCAGCCGATCTCGGGCAGCCCGAACAGCTCGAGGAACGCGTTCAGGATGCCGAAGTTGGTGTCCAGGATGTACCGGAACATCAGGCCGATGACCGCGACGCCGAGCACGTACGGCGCGAAGTACACGGCCCGGAAGAACGTCCGGCCCGGGAACTTCCGGTTCAGCAGCACGGCCAGGCCGAGCGGCACCGCCACCAGGAACGGCACCGAGGCGACCGTGAAGATTCCCGTGGCCCGCATGCCGTGCCAGAACGGCTCGGCGGTCGCCGTCAGCGGGTCGAACAGGTCCTTGTAGTTCTGCAGCCCGACGAACGGCTTCCCCGGCAACTGGAAGTCCCAGTCGTGCAGGCTCATCCAGAAACCGAACAGCGCCGGCCCGACCACGAACAGCAGGAACAGCAACAGGTAGGGCGCGAGGAACAGGTACGGCGTGGCCCGCCCGTACCCACGCACCGAGGAGGAGGCGCGGGTGCGACGCTTGCCGATCGCACCCGCCTCTGCCTGGGCGACCATGGCTTACGCGCCGTACTTCTTGCGGTTCGCCTCGAGGATCTTGTCCGCGCGGGCCGCCGCGTCGCTCAGCGCCTTGGCCGGCTCGACCTTCAGCAGGACCGCCTCGTTGACCGCCTTGTTCATCTCGTTCAGCGCGTCACCGATGCCCGGCACCGGAGGCGGGAAGTGCAGGTCGTCGATCTGGGTGGCCAGCGTCGCCTGCTCCGGCAGCGCCTTGAACTCGGCCGACTCACGCACCTGCTTGCGGGCCGGCACCTGGCCGCCCTTGGCCCACTCCAGCGACTTCTGGCTGATGTAGTTGACGAACACCCGCGCCGCGGTGGACTTGTTCTCGTCCGCCGTCTTCAGCTTGGGCAGCACGAACTGGTGCGACCCGGCCCAGGCGGCCTTGTTGTCGCCGATGGTGGGCAGCGCGGCCACACCCCACTCCAGACCCTTCTTCTCCTTGAACGTGTTGATGTTCCAGATGCCGTTCCAGACGAAGGCGTTCTTGCCGTTCATCACCGCGATGTTGTCGGCGTCCTGGGCGACGTTCTTCGGGCTGTGCCCGTTCTTCACCAGGTCGACGAACCAGCTGAGGCCCTTGACGCCGGGCTCCTCGTGCCAGACCGCCTTCGACGAGTCGTCGTTGAACAGGTTGCCGCCGAACTGCCACAGCAGCGCCTGCACGGTGAGGACGCCGGTGAACGGGAACGGCGTGGCCCAGTGGCCCTGGATGCCCTTGCCCTTCAGCGCGTCGAGCGCGGCGGCGTACTCGTCCGCGTTCGTCGGCGGCTTCTCCGGGTCGAGGCCGGCCGTCTGCAGGAGGGTCTTGTTGTAGAAGAAGCCGAGCGGGTGGACGTCGAGCGGGATGCCGTACCGCTTGCCGTTGAACTCGCCGGCCTTCCAGACCACGTCGGCGAAGTCGGACTGCTGCAGGTTCAGCGCCTTGGCCACGTCGTCGAGCGGCTCGATCACGTTCCGGGCCGCGTTGGTGGCCAGCGAGTCCACGTGCATGATCGCGACCGCCGGACCACGGCCGCTGCTCACCGCGGTGGGCAGCTTGGTGTAGTAGTCGGCCCACTGCATCACGGTCATCTTGACCTTGATGTTGCTGTGCTCGCTGTTGAACTGGTCGACCAGCTTGCGCATGAACGGGCCGTCACCGCCGGTGAAGCCGTTCCAGAAGTCGAGCTCGACGGTCGGGCCGTCGTAACCCTTCGAGCCGCCGTCACCGGTGGCCTGGCCCGCGCCACCCGGCTTCCCGGCCGAGCCCTCGCCGCAGCCGGCCAGGATGCCGGCCGCTCCGGCCACGCCGAGACCACTGAGGACGAGTCGCCGGCTGATCGTGTTCATGGTGTTCCTCCAGGGAAGAGCCCCATCACTGGGACAGACGCAGTAGGTGCCACGAGGCAGGGGGCAACGTGGCGGTGCAGTTGCCGTCGACGACTTGGGTGCCGTCGACGGCCCGGGGCACCACCCGGTCCGGATCGTCCGCGGTGTTCACCGCGGCGCGATCGTCGTCGTACAGAGCCAGGTGCTCGACCACCCGGTACCCAGGCGGTAGCGGGATGTCGAGGTCGACCTTGTCGGTCTCACTCCGGTTCACCACGAACACCGTGAGTTCCCGGGTGTTCTCGTCGTACGTCGCTGTGCTCCACAGCGCCGGGACCCGGCCGAAGGCGGCGGTGTCCACATCCGGGCCGTCGGTGACCACGGTCTGCAGGACGGTCGGGCCGGCGTACTTCGCGGTCAGCGCGAACGGGTGGAAGATGGTCTGCCGCCAGGCCGGGCCGCCGGGCTCGGTGCGAATCGGGCCGATCACGTTCACCAGTTGCGCCAGGCAAGCGATCTTCACCCGGTCGGCGTGCCGGAGCAGGGTGATCAGCAGGCTGCCGACCACCACCGCGTCGTCGACGGTGTAGGTGTCCTCGATCAGCGGGCTCACCTCGCGGATGCCGAGACCGAGCTCACCCGGGAAGTGCTGCTGGTACCAGACGTTCCACTCGTCGAACGACAGGGTGATCTCCTTGTCGCTGCGCCGGAGCGCCTTGACGTGGTCGGCGGTCGCGATGATCGAGGTGATCATCCGGTCCATCTCCTCGGCAGCGGCCAGGAAGCTGGCCTGATCACCGTCGCGAGGCTCGTAGTAGGCGTGCAGGCTGATGTGGTCGACGAGGTCGTAGGTGCGCTCCAGGACGACCCGCTCCCACTCGCCGAAGGTCGGCATCCCTGCGTTGCTGGAGCCGCAGGCGACGAGCTCGAGCCCGGGGTCGACGCGGCGCATCGCGTTCGCGGTCTCCTCGGCGAGCCGGGCGTACTCCTCGGCGGTCTTGTGACCGATCTGCCAGGGGCCGTCCATCTCGTTGCCCAGGCACCAGACCCGGATGTCGTGCGGCTCGGGGCTGCCGTTGGCCACCCGGCGGTCGGGCAGCTCGGTGCCGGCCGGGAGGTTGCAGTACTCGAGCAGCTCGACGGCCTCCTTGATCCCGCGGGTGCCGAGGTTCACCGCCCAGATCGGGTCGACGCCGGCCTTGCGGGACCAGGCGACGAACTCGTCGGTGCCGAACTGGTTCGGCTCGATCGCCCGCCAGGCCAGGTCCAGCCGGCGCGGCCGCTGGTCCTTCGGGCCGACGCCGTCCTCCCAGTCGTAGTTGGAGACGAAGTTGCCGCCGGGGTAGCGGATGGTGCTGACGCCGAGCTCGCGGACCAGCTCCAGCACGTCCTGGCGGAACCCGTCGGCGTCCGCGGACGGGTGCCCGGGCTCGTAGATCCCGGTGTAGACGCAGCGTCCCATGTGCTCGACGAACGAGCCGAACAGCCGCCGGTCGAGCGCCCCGACGACGAACGCCGGATCCACCACAAGCCGTGCCACGAAGCCTCCCAGCGATCTTTACAACGATTAACACGGATTTCTACAACGATTGACATCTGCTGTAAAGGGTTGGGCGCTGTCTGGTGATCCCCTGCCGTAGCGAGCAGGTGCTCGGTGCGGTGGCTCGGCGTGCTGGAGTGAAGGCCTCGATGTGGTTTCATCATGGTCTTTGCTCCAGTGCGCCGAGGTGCCGTGCCGAGTGCCGCGCAGTAGGCAGGGGATTGCCAGACAGGGCCCTTGACCCCGCACACTGAGTGACATGCCGAGAATCCAGTCAGTCGTGATCCACTGCCGTGATCCGTACCTGCTCGCGCCGTTCTGGAGCCTGGCCACCGGCCTGCCCATCCATCCGGACGACGTCAAGTCGCTGTCCTCGCACTCGCTGGAGGACGACGAGTCCGTCCTGCTCGGCGCGCGGGAGGGCTTCCACGTCTGGATCACGCCGGCCGAGGAGCTCAAGCCGGCCGGCCGGATCCACCTCGACGTCACCGGTGCGGACGACGACCTGCGGTCGCTGCTCAAGGCCGGCGCGGCGGTCGTCCGGGAGCTGCCGCACTGGACCGTGCTGTCCGATCCGGAAGGCAACGAGTTCTGTTTCGTCCCGGCCGTGGCACACTCGGGCTCGTCGACCACGTGAGCGGGCCGGGTGACAGCCGGGTGAGACGGAGGTACGGATGACGACCAGGCTGAGTGATGTGGCGGCCCGCGCCGGGGTGTCGGTGAAGACGGTGTCGAACGTCATCAACGACTATCCGCACATCACCTCGCAGACCCGGGCGAAGGTCGAGGCCGCGATCGCGGCGCTGGACTACAAGCCGAACGTGAGCGCCCGTTCGCTGCGCAAGGGCCGGTCGGACTTCATCGCGCTGGCGATCCCGGAGATGGCCTCGCCGTACTTCGCGGAGCTGGGCGCGGCGATCAGCCGGGCCGCGAAGAAGCGCGGGATCACCGTGCTGATCGACCAGACCGAGGGCGAGTCCGGGGCCGAGAAGCTGGTCCTGGACGGCATGCGCGGGCAGTTGATCGACGGCATCATCTTCTCCCCGATCACCACCGCTCCGGCCAAGATCGGTACGGCGGGAACCGCGAAACCCCTGGTCCTGCTGGGCGAACGGCCGGCCGGCGGCACCTTCGACCACGTCGCGGTCGACTCGGTCCAGGCGTCCTTCGACGCGACCACGCACCTGGTGTCGATCGGCCGGCGGCGGATCGCGGCCATCGGCGTCGGCGGTGGCGCCGGCACCGGCGCCGTACGGCGGAAGGGGTATCGGAAGGCGTTGAAGGCCGCCGGGCTGCCGCACGATCCGGCGCTGGAGCTGGCCGGGACCGGGTACCACCGGCCGGACGGCGCGGCGTCGATGCGCGAGCTGCTGGCGCTGCCCGAGCCGCCGGATGCCGTGTTCTGCTTCAACGACCTGCTCGCGCTCGGAGCCCTGCGCACGTTGGCCGACGCTGGGTTGAAGGTGCCGGACGATGTCGCCGTCGTCGGGTTCGACGACATCGAGGACGGCCGCTACCACTCGCCGTCATTGACCACGATCTCGCCGGACAAGGAGTGGCTGGCGGAGAACGCGGTCGGCCTGCTCCTGGAGCGCATCGCCGGCAATGCCGAGGCCGCACGTCGCGACCTCAGCGTGCCGTACACATTGGAGATCCGAGAGTCGACCGCCGGCTAGAAGACCGCGCCTCTCGGCGGTTCAGCGAGGGACGACCTTTGCGATCAGCGGTCGGGGATTCCGGCCAGCTGCTTGGCCAGGCCGTTCTGCGTCTTGTTCAGCCTGCCGACGAGCCCGAGTACGGCGTTGCGCAGCGGACGGACCGGTCGCGGAACGTTGGCCAGCCGGGTCAGGCGATGCGCCAGCCCGACGACGCGGAGGGCCTCGGTGCGACTGGTCGCAGCGTAGGCGTCGAGCTCCGATTCATCGCCGTTACCGATCGCTGTGGACAACGCTTCAGCAAGAGCGATCGCGTCGCGGAGGCCGAGGTTCATGCCCTGGCCACCGGCCGGGCTGTGGGTGTGCGCGGCGTCGCCGGCCAGCAGCACACGTCCGGCGCGGTAGTTCTCCGCCACCCGCTCGTGGATCCGGAACCGCGAGCCCCAGATCACCTCGGTCACCACCGGCGCGGTCTTCCGCGGTCCGCGAGCAGACAGCAACTGCTGGGCGTAGGCGAGGTCCGGGTGCTCCGGCGCCTTGTCCACCGACGCGACCAGCCGGAACGATCCGTCCGGCAGCGGCGCGATCACCAGCAAGCCAGCAGTCGCGAAGGACAGCGAGACCTCCTCGGCCGGCAGTCCGTCGGCCCGGACATCCACCAGGCTGAAGTTCAGCTGCAGGGTGTTGCCCGGCATCTGCAGCCCGGCCAGCTCGCGGATCGTGCTGTGCATGCCGTCGGCGGCGACGACGTACTGCGCCTGGATCACGTCGCCGTTGTCCAGCGTCACCTCGGCGCCGTCCGCGGACTGCGTCAGGCCGGTGGCGGAGTACGGGCGAAGGACGGTCCCGCCGAGCTCTTCGAGGCGCTCGAGCAGGATCTGCTCGGTCTGCCACTGCGGGATCATCAGCGTGAACGGGTAGTCCGTGGGCAGGTCGCGGAAGCTGACCGGGACGAGGCGGCGGTCGCCGTCGCGGATCGCGAAGTCCTGCAACTCCAGGCCGAGCTCGACCAGGCGCTTGGTGACGCCGATCCGCTCGAGCATCTCCAGGGTCCGGGCGTGGATGACCGAGGCGCGCGAGGTGTTCGAGCCCTCGGCCTGCTTGTCGACCACCACCACGGAATGTCCGCGCAACCGCAGCCCGGTTGCCGCCGCGAGCCCGACCGGGCCCCCGCCCACCACTACGACCTCGACACTCTTCGGAGTCATCGTCGCCCCTTCCGTATTTATCAACGCTTGTTGACTTTTACTCTAGGAGCGCCGGCAGCAAAAGTCAACAAGTGTTGGCATATGCTGTTGGTATGGCGGAGCGGAAGTCGGACCGGACCCGGGCGGCGATCCTCGCGGCGGCGCGGGAGCGGTTCGGCGCGGACGGGTACGAGCGGGCCACGATCCGGGCGATCGCGGCCGACGCGGCGATCGACCCGGCGATGGTGATGCGGTACTACGGCAACAAGGAGAAGCTGTTCGCCGCAGCGGCCGAGTTCGACCTGCGGTTGCCCGACCTCGGCGGCGTATCGCGGGACGAGCTGGGGGAGGCGCTGATCCGGCACTTCCTGACCCGCTGGGAGGGCGACGACACGCTCCGCGCGTTGCTGCGGGCAGCGGTCACGAACGAGTCAGCGGCCGAGCGGATGCGGGAGCTGTTCGCCGCGCAACTCGCCCCCACCCTGCGCGAGTTGAAGGTCGACGAGCCCGCAGTCCGTGCCGGGCTGATCGCCACCCAGACCCTCGGCCTCGCCCTCTGCCGCTACATCCTCGAGCTCGGCCCGGTCTCCGCACTGACGCACGACCAACTGGCGGCCGTACTCGGCCCGACCCTGACTCGCTACCTCACTGCGCCGCTGGGCTGATCCAGCGCTGCGTGGCGGGGAGAGCTTCCTCCAGGGGCGGGAGGTGGGGGTGCCACTTGAGCTCCCACTCGAGGGACAGTGGGTAGTCCTGGCCGTCGAGGGCGCCGAGCAGGTCCTGGATCGGGAAGTCGCCGGTCCCGATCGCGACCGGGCGGTGCTTCTGCTGCGAGTCCGACTCCTTGATCTGGACGAACTCCAGCCACGGCTTCAGCAGCTCGAACGACTCCGCCGGGGTCTCACCGTGGCTCCAGGTGTGGGCGCTGTCCCAGATGACCTTCGTGTTGTGGCAGGGGACATCGGAGTCGAGCAGCGTGAGCAGCCCGGCCATCTTGCGGCCGGCCGAGTGTGAGTCGTGCGTCTCCAGCAGGATCTGGCTGTCTCGCGGTGCGCTCGTGACCCGGTCGAGGGCGCGGATCTCGCCGGCGCTCGGCGAGTCCGCCGTACCCTGTGCAGCGCTGGGATCAGGGTCGCCGGGGAAGACCCGGACGCCGCGGGCGCCGAGGTCGGCGGCGAGCTCGAGGTGCGCGTCGAGCGGCTGCTCCTCAACCGCGCAGAGCCTCACGTAGCTGCTGACCGCGAGGATCTCCAGGCCGGCGTCCTCGATCCGGGTCCGCAGCTCACGCCGCTCGGCCGCGGTCAGGCCGGTGTTCGTGAACTCCTCGTCCGCGGCCCGCAGCTCCAGGCCGGAAATGTCGTTGCTTTTGGCAAGTTCCAGGACATGGTCGAGAGACGCTCCGGGGCAGCCGAGCGTGGAGAAGGCGAAAGTCATACGGCCTATTCGATCAGACCCAGCGGCGGCGCGGGTGGGTGCGCGGAGTGGTGCTGGTCTGGTCGGCCTGCTCCTGGTGCTCCGGGGCCTGCGGCTGCTCGTACGAGTACGGCGACTGCTGCTGGTACTCCGGCTGCTGCTGCTCGGGCTGCGAGTAGTAGCTGCCGCTGTAGTCCGTCGAGCTGTACGACGACTCCGACGCGTAGCTCTGGTTGTAGCTGTCGTACGACGGCTGGACGTTGCTGTACTCCGACCCGCTGTACGACGTCGGGCTGTAGGAGTCGTACGACGCCGACTCGTAGCCGTTGCCGCTGGAGTAGTCGCTGGCAGACGAGGACGAGTAGCCGTAGTCGGTGGACTCGTAGCTGTTGCCGTTCGAGTAGTCCGACTGACCGTACGACGCGTAGTCCGAACCGGACTCGAACGACGACTGGTAGCTCGCGGACTGGTCGTCGTACGAGCTGTAGTGGCTGTCGTCCGAAGCGGGGGTGTACGACGGCTCCGGACCGTACGACGGGACGGTCGGCAGCGGCTTGGACGGCGTCAGGAAGTCGTCCTGCTGGGGCGTGACGACCGGAGCCGGCTCGTAGTAGCCGGAGGACGCCGACACCGGCGACGAGCTGTGCGACGACGGTCCGTAGACCTCGTGGCTCTGCGCCGGCGCCACCTCGTGCGAGCGCGAGGCAGCGGGCTGGATCGCCGACGGGCTGTCCACCGCGACCCGAGCGGCCCGGCGGCCGGCGCGCGCAACAGGCGCGGGCTCAGGCTCGGGTGCGGGGGTGGGGTCGGCCTCCACGGGGGAGGTCGACGTCAGGTAGTCGGAGGTCGACTCGTACGAGTAGGTCTCGGAGTAGTTGCTCGCCCAGGACGGCGCCTCGGGCTGCGGCTGGTACTCGGGCTGGAACTGCTGCTGCGGCTGAGGCTGGTACTGCTCCTGCGGCTGGTACTCGGCCTGCGGCTGCGGCTGGTATTCGGCGGCTGGCTGCTGGTACTCCGCGACCGGCTGCTGATACTGCGCGGCTGGCTGCTGGTACTCGGCGGCCGGTTGCTGGTACTCCGCGGCCGGGGGCTGGTAGGAGTACGGCTCCGGCTCGACCACGGTCAGCGGCGGCGCCTCGTTCAGCCAACTGCTGCTCGACGCCGACGTCGACAGCGGGTCCTCGGTGTTGCTGAGGTAGTCGCTCCAGCTGGTCCGCTCGTAGCTGGTCTCTTCGGGCTTCTTCTCTTCCTGCCACGCGGTGACAGCGTCGAACTGCTCGGTCGCGGGACCGGCGTCGTCCTTGTCGTCGTCCTGCCAGCTCTGCACGACCGGCGCGAACGGGCTCCACTTCGGCGCCTCCTCGACCGGCGCGTCACCACCGAAGGCCGCGGGCGCCGCGGGCGCACCACCGAACGGGTTGCCACCACCGGAGAAGCCACCGGCCGCCGCACCGTCGCCCGGGAAACCGGCGGCGGGGGCAGGAGCGGGGGCGAACGGGCTGGCAGCCGGGGCCGGAGCGGGACCGCCGCCGGCCATCTGCAGCTCCGGCTGCCGCTCGAGCCGCAGTGCGGGCGCCGTAGCGCGGGCCGGGCTGTTGGCGATCGGCTCGTGGATCGCAGGCTGCTCGTCGGTGTCGTCGTTCGCGTACGTCGGTACGGCGGTCAGCTTCGGCTCGCGCTGGTCCCACCACGGGACCCACTCGCGGCTGGTCTGCATCGCGTTGATCTTGCGGATCACCATCGTCGCGGCGATCGCGGAGACCGCGGTCAGCACGAGGGACGCCGTACCGGCCAGGGCGATGCCGCGCAGCGACCCGACGGTCGCCTCCATCCACATCAGGAAGCGGCGGACCACCACGTCGAACGCGAGTGCGCCGATCCAGGTCACCCACCACACGGACGTGAGGGCGGGAGTCCTGAACCGGCGCAGGTCGTCGGTGTACACAGGGGTCTTCGGATCGCTGGCCAACCAGACGTCGTCGACGATCTGCTTGGGGTACCAGAGATTGGGTCCGGGACAGAACCAGCTGGCGAGCACCCAGCCATGGCTGCGGCGATGGTCGGCCTGGCAGAACACCTCGGAGTTGACCCGGGCCCGCCAGAGCCAGATGACGAAGACGACCGCGGCGGCGACCGAGATGACCACGTTGGGCACCGCGGTGACCTTGGCGATCGCGTCGGCGCGGTTCAGGTCCGCGTCGTCGACGTTCGGCATCCCGCCCAGGTAGCGGTTGACGACGGAATACGTGTTCCAGTCCGACCAGGTGGAGAGCAGATGGGTGAGGGTCGACGCGCCCAGGAGTCCGATGGCGATCTTTCCGACCGTCCCGACCTGCTGGAACTCTTCAGCTGCGTGCGGCTGCCAATCTTCTTCATGGTTCTGGACAGCAGACAGTACTGCTGGCTGCGGGTGGCTCACGTTCGTCCCTCGCGTTGCTGGAACTCCGTCTGTTCGGCGTTTCGGCCAAATCCTGCCCCCGCATGACCGAGCCACATTGATACCACGAAGTAAGTACCCGTGTGGAGCCGGGTCCAGCACGGAGGGTGTCGACTTAACGTGTTCTTTTCGTCCGCCCATCACCACTTGTAACGACGGATCGGACAGTGCGTGACGGTTTGGTTTACCTCGCAGGGGGTTGGAAGCCGGGCTGCGACTCGCCGATCGACCACCACGGCACCCAGGCCCGGTTCGTCTGCAGCTCGTCGATCCGCTGGATCAGGATCACCGCCAGCACGGCCGCCGCGGTGGTGAACAACGCCGAGATCGTGGACAGTACGACGTTCGTCCGCAGGTCGGGGAGCTCGGTCGCACCGCCGATCACCCCGCGCTGGACGATGTTGCCGGTGACCAGGCCGACCACCCAGGTGAGCCACCAGGCCCAGACCAGCCGGGTGCCCGGGATGCCGCGCAAGGTCGCGGTGTGCGGCGGCGTCCGCGGGTCGCTGGCGGCGACGATGTCGTCGACCACCTGCTTGGGGTACCAGAGGTTCACCACCGGGCAGATCCAGCTGCCGAGCACCCAGCCGCGGGTGAACCGGTGCTCGCCGCGGCAGAACATCTCCGCGTTCCACCGGACCCGCCACAGCCACACGACGAACACCGCCGCGGCCGCCAGCAGGGCGAGCGCGGCAACGATCCCGAGCGAGCCGGAGATCAGGTCCGCCTCGGCCAACTGGTCCGGGTCGTCGCCGTACTGCTTCACCGTCTGGTACGAGTACCAGTCGGACCATGCGGTCGCCCAGGTCGACACGGTGACGACCCCGATCAGGATCGACGCGGCCAGGCCCATCGCCCGCTCGGAGCTGAACCAGCGGTCCAGCGGCGGCTGGGTCGACATGTGTCACAAATAGCACAACACGGCGTGACCAGGCGAGAACAACAGGTGTTGGAGGAGGGCGTGTCCGACGCCCTAGCTTGGTGTCGGCCGCGGTCGATGTCGCGAAACGGCCAGAAAGTGTCGGTGCGGGGCGGCAGGATGAGGGTATGCGCTGGTCCGTCATCGACTCACCCATCGGCGACCTGTCCCTGGCCGTCGACGACGCCGGGCTGTGCCGGCTGAACTTCGGGCGGGTCGACCGGCACCTGGAGCCGGACCCGCTGCTGACCGAGACCGCCGAGCAACTGAAGGCGTACTTCGCCGGCGAGCTCAAGGAGTTCACCGTCCCGCTGTCGGTGCGCGGCGGCTCCGAGTTCGAGCGCGCCGTCTGGGCCCAGCTGAGCCGGATCCCGTACGGCGAGATGCAGACGTACGGCGAGGTCGCGAAGATCGTCGGGGACGCGGGCGCGGCCCGGGCCGTCGGCACCGCCTGCAACCGGAACCCGATCGCGGTCGTGGTGCCCTGCCACCGGGTCGTCGGCGCCGGCGGCAAGATGGTCGGCTTCGGCGGCGGCATCCCGCTGAAACGGCACCTGCTCGAGCTCGAGGCGCGGATCACGCTCGAGACGCTCTGGAGCTGATGCGCGTCCGGAAGCGAAAAGGTGTCCCCACCAGCACGCTGTGAAACCTGACGAAGATCTGACACCGTGGCGACGCGTGCGAAGCCGTCCGGTGGGCTACTGGCGGGCTAAGGTCGCTAACAGCGATCACATCGTCACGTTTGAAGCGGGCGCTTCACCTGTGGCGTTTTGGCCCGCGTACCTCCCTGCCCCCCGGAAGACGCATAAATGAACAGAACTCGCTCGACCGCACACCTCCACCCCGACCTGAGCGCCCTGATGGACAAGAGCGCCGAGGACTGGTCCGCACCCGAGATCCAGAGTGCTGCCCGCTCGGCCCTGAAACTGCACGCACCCGACCGCGAGCCGCTGACCTGGGTCAAGCGGTTCAAGATCGTTCCCTGGCTGCACCGCAACGACGCCGTCTGCCAGCACTGCGGCGGCACCTACCCGTGCATCACGCACCGGTACGCCACCCAACTGCTGTCGGCAGGCCGCTACACGATCGCCAAGCCGCAGCCCGAAGACGACGAGAACACCCAGCAGAACCTGAACTGAGCCGATTCTCGTCCGGCGTCGTTCGCGCAAGGCGACGTCGAAGGCAAACGAAGGCCGCGAACCCCCTTCCGGGGGTCGCGGCCTTCGCCGTTGCGGTGGTCGGAACATGCAGTCGCCGGTCACCCGGCGGCCGGATGCTGCTGTCCGGTCAGGTGTCGGACGGCTTCGGGTTGCTCGTCTTCCGCGGGGTGGTCTTCTTCGCGGCGCCGTTGGCGGCCGCGTTCACCTCGGCGTCCGCGTCCTCCTTGGCGGTCTCGGTCGTGGCCGACTCCGCCTTCGGGGCGTCGGTCTTGCCGTTCGACTCGGCCTTGGCGTCCGGCTTCGACTCGGTCCGGGTCTCGCTCGGGCGCGACGTCGTACCGGCGGGGGCGGAGCTGTAGTCGCGGCCGCTGGTCGGGGTCGACTGCCAGGCCGGCTCCGGCGGGGTCAGCAGCTTCTTCACGGCCGCCGCGGCCAGGGCGCCGAAGCCCAGGAACAGCACGACCTTGCGGACGCGGTGGCTCTTCTTCCTCGGTACGTCGAGCTCACCCTTGAGCGCGGCCTTGGTGGCCCTGCCCCGGCGCGAGGTCTCCTCGACGACCGGCTCGGCGGCGGCCGCCAGCGACGCGAGCGCCGCGGTCACCTTCGGCAGCACGTCATCGTTGAACCGCTCGCGGGCCTTCTCGGCCGCGTGCTCGGTGGCCGGGCCGACCTTGGCCAGCGCGTCGTCGATCACCGGGCTCGCCTTCTCCACCGCGACTCCGGCGTAGTGCGCGCCGCGCTCGACGGCCTTCTCGGCGTACGGCGACACCTTCTCCCGTGCGGTGCCCACAGCCGGACCGATCTTCTCCGACGCGGACTCGGCAAGCGGCCGGACCCGATCCTTCGCGGTCTCGACCCGGCCCTTGGACTTCGACAAACCCACGGTTCCCTCCTCGGTGCCGCCCGCCTCGGTGGGCAGCCATCTGGCCCATCGGCGGTATGGACGCAACTGATACGACTCTGGACAAATCCGGCTTCGTCTGCATCGTACGACGTACCCAGCCGACAAACCCGCTCCCGAGCATCCAGCCAGGCAGCTTGTAACGATCCATCCCACTGAGCCCCCGGTGCCCACCCACCCCCACCGCAACCCCAGGCCCCCTGACCCTCGAGCCTCAGAGCGGAGTGGATGGTCGTGCTTTTCGGGCGGTCGGTGGGGGTTTGCTTGGGGGCGCATGACAGGATCGATGACGTAAGCCGTAACGAATAGGAGTGACTCCCGTGGCCGAAGAGCTGTACGCGACCCTGCAGACGACGAAGGGTGACGTCGTCATCAGGCTGTTCCCCGATCACGCGCCGAAGACGGTGAGCAACTTCGTCGGCCTGGCCGAGGGCACCAAGGAGTGGACGGACCCGCAGACCGGTCAGCCGAGCAACGCCAAGTTCTACGACGGCCTGACCTTCCACCGGGTGATCGACGGCTTCATGATCCAGGGCGGCTGCCCGCTCGGCACCGGCACCGGCAGCCCGGGCTACGCCTTCGACGACGAGATCCACCCGGAGCTCAAGTTCGACCGCCCGTACCTGCTGGCGATGGCGAACGCCGGCATCCAGTTCGGCAAGGGCACGAACGGCTCCCAGTTCTTCGTCACCGTGGTCCCGACCCCGCACCTGAACCGCAAGCACACGATCTTCGGCGAGGTCGTCGACGACGAGTCGAAGAAGGTCGTCGACGCGATCGCGACCGCGAAGACCGCGCCGGGCGACCGGCCGATCGAGCCGATCGTGATCAACGCCGTCGTCGTCGAGCGCCGCAACGCCTGATTCTTCTCTGCGGGCCGGGCCGTGTGCCAGCACAGCCCGGCCCGCGCCGACACTCTGGGGAAGGACCGCCCGTCGTGACCGAGACCGTCTGCTACCGGCACCCGGATCGGCCCGCCGGGGTTCGGTGCCAGCGCTGTGACAAGCCGATCTGCCCGGAGTGCATGAAGAGTGCCGCGGTCGGTTTCCAGTGCCCGAACTGCTTCGCCGACGGCGTGAAGTCGGTGCCGCGGACCCGGACGTCGCTGGGCGGTATCCAGCGCGGGAACCCGCAGGTCGTCACGATCACGATCCTGGCGATCAACATCCTGGTGTTCATCGCGGTGCGCGCGGGCAGCAGCCGGATCGTCAACGACCTGGTGATGGTCCCGGTGCTCGTGGAGTCGGAGCCGTGGCGGCTGCTCACGTCGGCCTTCACCCACGTGCAGATCTTCCACATCTTCGCGAACCTGTTCATGCTTTACCAGGTCGGTCCGCCGCTGGAGCAGATGCTCGGCCGGACCCGGTTCATCCTGCTGTACGTGCTGTCCGCGCTCGGCGGCAGCGTCGCGGTCTGGTTCCTCGCCGCTCCGGTGTCGGCGACCCTCGGCGCGTCCGGCGCCGTCCTCGGCCTGGTCGGCGCGCTGCTGGTGATCAGCCGCGCCCGCGGCATGGACGTCACCTGGATCCTCGGGTACGTCGCCGTCACCGCAGTCATCTCGGTCCTGCTGCCGAACATCTCCTGGCAAGGCCACCTCGGCGGCTTCGTCGTCGGCGCAGTCGTCGCCTGGCTCTTCCTCCAAGACACCAAGCGCCGCCGCAAGAACAAAGCCCGGACATGACCCCCGACGAGATCACCGGCGTGGACTCCTTTCTGTACGGGTGTGTCGGCTGATGCGGTACCGGCTGTTCGGGCCTACCGGTCTGCGCGTGTCCGAGCTCTTCCTCGGCGCGATGCGGTTCCACTCCGTCGACCAGGCCCAGCCGATCGTCGACCGGTACGCCGACGCGGGCGGGAACATGATCGACACCGCCGACGCGTACGGCGCGAGCGAGGACATCGTCGGCGAGATCCTGGCCGGCCGCCGGGACCGCTTCGTGCTCGCCTCGAAGTACACGCTGTCCCGGGACCGGACCGACATCAATGCCACTGGCAACCACCGGAAGAACCTCCGGCTCGCGCTCGAGTCCAGCCTGCGCCGGCTGCGCACCGACTACCTCGACATCTATTGGGTGCACTACTGGGAGCGACACACCCCGATCGAGGAGACGCTGCGCGCACTCGACGACGCGGTCCGGGCCGGCAAGATCCTGTACGCCGGGATCTCCGACGCACCCGCCTGGCTCGTTGCTCGCGGCAACACGCTGGCCGAGTGGCGGGACTGGTCCGGGTTCGCCGGGCTGCAGGTGCCGTACAGCCTGCTGCAACGCGACATCGAGCGCGAACTGCTGCCGATGGCGGAAGCGTTCGGCATGACCGTCGCCGCCTGGGCGCCTCTTGCCCACGGCAAGCTCGCCAAACCCGCCGGCCCCGATGCCGACGAGCGCGAGCGGGCTGTGCTGGCCGCAGTACAAGAGGTCGCGAAGGAGTTGGACGTCACGCCGTCACAGGTGGCGCTTGCGTGGACCCGAGTGCACTCGCGCGCCGTCCACCCGTTGGCCGGGGCGAGCTCGGTCGAGCAACTGGCGGACAACCTGGCCGCGATCGACCTCGCCCTGCCCGCGGACGCCGTACGACGCCTGGAGTCCGCGACCGCGTTCGAGCTCGGCTTCCCGCACAGCTTCATCACCCCCGACCTGCTCGACCCCGAGCACATCGACGCCCGTTGAATCTTAAATGGCCTAGGCCACAATTCCTGATCGTTTCGGTGAACGCCCATCACCACCGCGCCCACCGCTCGTCGTACCAGGTGACGTCCCGACGGGGGACCAACTTGGTAAGGACATCCCGATGAGTCCACGTGCGGTAGACAAGCGAGCACGGCCAGGCAATGAGCACCACCACTGCTCGTCAGCGCAGCAGCAGGCAGGTGTCGCCGAATTCGTGCCAGAGGTAGCTCCGGTTGAGGGCCGCGTCGTAGGCGCGTTGGACGGTGTCGCCGCCTACGACCGACTCCAGCAGGAGCAGGTGCGAGGCTTCGGGCGCGTGCATGCCGGTGACGAGGCCGTCGACGACGCGGACCGGGTGGTCCGGGCCGAGGACAAGGTCGGTCCAGCCGTGCGAGGCGGTGACCGAGCCGTCGGCGGTGACCGCTGACTCGACTGCTCGCACTGCAGTGGTCCCCACTGCGATCACCCGGCCGCCGTTGGCCTTCACCCAGTTCACCAACCGAGCCGTGTGCGCCGGTACGTCGTACCGCTCGGGCAACGGTGGTTCGTGGCTGTCCAGCGAGGACACACCGCAGTGCAGCAGGATCGGCGCGATCAGTACGCCTTCCGACGCGAGGTGACTGACCAGCTCGAAGCTGAACGGCCGCGCCGCACTGGGCATCTCCGCGCTTCCAGGCTCGCGTGCGAAGACAGTCTGGTACGACGCAAGCGGCCAACGCCGGCCGACGTACTTGTAGGTGATCGGCCGGCCGTGCCGCTGCAGATAGCCCACCACGTCGGGTACTGGCGGCTTGGCTCGCCACAGCCGCGTGGAGTCCGGCTGGTACGGCGCCAGCAACGTCAGCACGCCCTCCGGCAGCTCCACCTGGTCGCCGGACGTGCCGCCGAACATCGGTGCGCCGCCGTTGCGCAGCTCGACGACCCAGGTGCCGTCGTCGAGTGCAGTGGAGAAGTGAACCACGACAGGCGCCACACCAGAGCCGGTGATCCACGAGCCGTCGACTGCGGCGGGCAGCGTGCCGGACGTGTTCACCAGCAGGAGGTCACCGGGTCGCAGGTGCTCACCGATCCGGTCGAACCGGGTGTGCGTGACGGTCGACCCCTCCGCGACCAGCAGCTTCACCTGGTCCCGGGACAGACCTCTCGCCTCGGGTGGTTCGGTGGCGTTCAGCGAGTCGGGCAGGACGAACCTCGTGTGGGGGTGCACCCTCACGACGTCACCGCCGGCGCGAACTCGGCCGCTCGGTACCGGCCACTCTTGGGACGGCTGTCGAGCAGCTGCAGGAACGCCGGTACGACGGTCGCCGGCTCGGGCCGGTCCGAGATGTCCTCACCCGGGAACGCAGCCTGGTGCATCGCCGTACGAAGGTCACCCGGGTCGACGGCGTAGACGGCCAGCGACGGGTGCTCGGCGGCCAGGACTGCGGTGGCGTGGTCGAGAGCGGCCTTCGCGGAGCCGTAGCCGCCCCAGCCTTCGTACGCCTCGACTGCCGCGTCGGAGCTGATGTTGAGCAGCACACCGGATGCTGCGGTGAGTTCAGGGAGCAGTGCCTGGGTGAGTGCGATCGGTGCGATCACGTCGACCTCGTACACGCGTCGCAGCTCGTTGAGGTCGGCCTGTCCGAGCGGCTGCAGCGGACTCGGGCCGAGGTAGCTCGCGTTGTTGACCAGCAGGTCGAGTCGGCCGCCGAGCTCGATCACCGCGTCGACCAGATCGGCACGGTGCTCGGGATCGGTGACGTCGCCGGCCAGCGGTACGACGTCGGTGCGGCCGGCCAGCGCGTCGGCGGCGTCCTTGAGGGCGTCGGCGCCGCGGGCGTCGATCACCAGGGCCCACCCGCGGTCGGCCAGCCCGTGCGCGAGCGCCAGCCCGAGACCGGCGGACGCGCCGGTGATGAGAGCGACAGGACGGTTGGATGCTTCAGGAGTCATGCCACCAACCGTCATACTTCAAGTCAACTTGAGGTCAAGAGAATCCCCGGATTCATCACGTTGTCCGGGTCGAGCACCCTTTTGACCGCCTGCAAAGCTTCGACTGCGAGCGGTCCGATCTCCTCCGCATAGGCAGTCCGATGGTCGGTGCCGACGCCGTGGTGATGACTGATCGTGCCGCCGGCCGCTGCGATCGCCTGGCTGGCGGCGGCCTTCGCCGTACGCCACTGCGCGACCGGATCGTCTGTCTGCGCCGAGATCACCGTGAAGTACAGCGACGCACCGGTCTCGTAGACATGCGACACATGGCAGAGCACGAGCGGCGGCGTGCCTTGCTCGGTCAGCGACTTCACCAGCGCCTCGGTCACCGCAGCCTTCAGCCCCGGCAGCTTCGACCAGAACGCCGCCGTCTCGAGCGTCTCCACCAGCGCGCCCTCGTCCAGCAACGGATCCCGCAGGTACGGCGCCCGGTACCGCCCCACGCGCCAGGTCTCACCCGGACCCTCACCCAAGTTCTGCCCACCGGCCGCGGTCAGCGCCTCAGCCGTCGCCGCGTTGTACGGCCCATCGAACCCGACGATCGCGAGCACGCCGCCCGACCCGCCACCCAGCACATCCGGATCGGCCAGGTTCACCGCCGTCTCCGCCTCGTCCGACAACCGCAGCACGGTCGGCAACGGCCCGTCCTGCGCCAATCGCCGGATCGCGGCCAGCCCGGCCTCGAAGTTCTCGAACCGCCAGCCCTCGAAGTGCCGCTCGGCCGGCCGCGGCCGGATCCGTACGACGACCGACGTGATGATCCCGAACGCGCCTTCCGACCCGAGCACCAACTGCCGCAGGTCCGGACCGGCCGCGGACATCGGCGCCCGGCCGAGCTCCACGGTCCCGCGCGGAGTCGCGAGCGTCAGCCCGACCACCATCTGGTCGAACCGCCCGTAGCCCGCCGACGACTGCCCACTCGACCGCGCCGCCGCGTACCCACCGATCGACGCGCCCTCGTAGGACTGTGGAAAGTGCCCGAGGGTGTACCCGCGCTCGGCCAGCAACGCCTCCGCGGCCGGACCACGGACGCCTGCCTGCAATGTCGCCGTACGCGAGATCTCGTCGATCGCCACGAGTTGGTCGAGCCGGCGCAGGTCGACCGTGATGAAGCTCCGGTCGGCAGCCAGGCCGCCGACGACCGACGTACCACCTGAGTAGGGGACGACGGCCAAGTCTTCCTCGGAGCAGGCGGCGAGCAGGGCCTGCACCTCGTCGTGCGAGCCGGGGTAGACGACAGCGTCGGGCATGTCGGTGGTGTCGCCCGCGCGATGCCTGAGCAGGTCCGGAGTCGAGTAGCCGCGAGTGTGCGCCCAGCGGGAGTCCAGGTCGGTCGTGACGTGATCTTCGCCGACGATCGTGGCCAGGAAGTGCAGTTGCCCGGTCGTCAGGCCGGGCCGGTATTCCGGATCCACGGGTGCCGAAGCGGGTCGCCGTACGCCGAGATGCTTCAGCGCGTCGACGGCCGCAGCCGGGAGCTCGACGCGGCGGTCGGGGTCGCCCCAGCGGCCCGGCGTGAGATGCACCACCGGCAGGTCCGACTCGGTCATTCTGATCTCCCGATCGCTGGGCTGGAGGGGTAGCGTCCGTGGCAGGTGCGACCCCCTGGCTCCCACCTGCCACGGACAGTTCCCGGACGCCACAGTCGCTGATACACTCTGACGTGTGATGTCTCAGCGTAGCAGCGAGTCGGCTCAGGAAACAGCGTCCGAGACCAGTGCGCGTCCAACGCCCGCCAACGCGATCGGCGAGGAGCGGATCCTGGACGCGTCCTACGAGCTGCTGCTCGCGATCGGGATGCGCCGGATGACGATGGCCGACATCGCCCGGCACGCCGAGGTCTCCCGCGCGACCCTCTACCGGCGCTGGCCGAACGTGCAGGCCGTGGTCGCCGCGCTGATGACCCGGGAGTGGACCACCGCGCTGATGTCCGCGTTCCAGCCCGACGCGGTGGACGGCCGGTCCCGGCTGGTCGAGGGCGTGGTCGAGGTGGTCGCCAAGACCCGCGTGCACCCGCTGATGCGCAAGATCATCGAGCTCGACCCGGAGTTCCTCACGCCGTACCTGCTGGAGCGCCGCGGCAGCAGCACGGTCGCGCACCTCGCGCTGGTCGAGGAGGGCATCAAGGCCGGCCAGGCCGACGGCTCGATCCGGTCCGGCGACCCGGTCTGGCTCGCCCGGCAGATCATTCTCGTCTCGCTGGCCTCGGCCGTGTCCGGGCCGGTGATGGCCTCCAAGGACGAGTACCCGCATCTCGATGACGAGCTGCGGGTGATGCTCACCAGGTACCTGACGCCATGATCAGCGTGGGCAACGCCAGCCTGAACGCGGCGCGCCGGACCCGCGAGCTGGAGTGGCTGGACACGGTCGGCAAGGTCGACGTGCTGGTCATCGGCGGCGGAGTCACCGGTGCAGGTGTTGCCCTGGACGCGGCCGCGCGCGGCCTGACCGTTGCCCTGGTGGAGAAGCACGACCTTGCGTTCGGCACCAGCCGGTGGAGCTCGAAGCTGGTGCACGGCGGGCTGCGGTACCTGGCCTCCGGCCACGTCGGCATCGCGTACGAGAGCGCAGTCGAGCGCGGCATCCTGATGAAGACGACCGCGCCGCACCTGGTCCACCCGGTGCCGCAGGTCGCTCCGTGGTTGCCACAGGCAAGGTTGGCCCAGGCCGCGATGCTGCGGGGCGCGTTCCTCGGCGGCGACGTCCTGCGCACGTTCGCGCGGACCAGTGACGACTACCTGCCACACTCGCGCCGGGTCAGCTCGGCCGAGATCCTCCGTTACGCGCCGACGCTGCGTCCGGACGGCATGCGCGGCGGCTTCCTGACCTGGGACGGGCAGTTGTACGACGACGCCCGCCTGGTGGTCGCGATTGCGCGGACAGCAGCGCAGTACGGCGCTCGCGTGCTGACCCGGGTCGCAGCCACCGACGTCACCGGGCGAGGCGCCGTACTGGTCGACCAACTGACCGGACAGCGGCTGCAGGTCGACGCGTCGGTTGTGATCAACGCGGCCGGGATCTGGGCCGACCAGGTCGCCTCGGAGATCAAGCTCCGGCCGAGTCGGGGGACCCATCTGGTGCTGCCGCAGTCGGCGTTCGGCGGGCTGTCCGCCGTACTGACCGTTCCGGTGCCTGGTCAGCTGCGGCGCGTCGTGATGGCGATCCCGGCGCCGGACGACCGGGTGTACGTCGGGCTGACCGACGAGGAGGCCCCCGGACCGGTCAGCGACGTGCCGCATGCGACCGATGCCGAGATCGACTTCCTGCTGTCCACGATCAGCTCGGCCGTGCAGGTGCCGCTGACGCGGTCCGACCTGCTGGGGACGTACGCCGGCCTGCGGCCACTGCTCGACACCGGTCACCACAAGGGCGAGGACAAGACCGCGGACATCTCCCGTCGGCACGCGGTGATCACGAGCGCCGACGGGCTGGTGACGATCGTCGGCGGGAAGCTGACGACGTACCGGCGGATGGCGCAGGACACGCTCGACAAGGCGCTGCAGCAGTCCACCCTCGCGGTACGGCGGCCCTGCTTGACGCACCGGATTCCGCTCGTGGGCGCGGCTGACCGCGTGCGGTTGGCTGCCGTGCGGGCGCCGTCACGCTTCGTCCAACGGTACGGCGTCGAGGCGCCGGACGTGATCGCAGGAGCGCCGTCGTTACTGGAGCCGATCGCGCCGGGGTTGCGGACCACGTTTGCAGAGCTGCTGTTCGCCGTACGGCATGAGGGTGCGCTGACCGCGGACGACGTACTGGATCGGCGGACGCGGATCGGGTTGTCGGCCGCGGACCGCGAGCTGGCGATGCCGGCGGTCCGGGAGGCGTTCGCCGGCGTCTGACCTCGGCCTGTGGATAACGGGTTGAACGCTCCCAGGGCTGGGTTAACTTGGCTGCGAGGGGGTGAAGAGGTGACGCAGCCGTACCCGGGGCCTGGTGGTCCGCAGCCGTTCCGGCAGCCGTATCCGGTGCCGCATCGACCAGGGCCGTATCAACCTGTGCCGAGTCAGCCCGTGCCGCCGCGGTACCGGCCGTTGCGGAAGATCGCGCTGGTCAGCATCGCGCTGATGGGGCTGACCGCGGTCGGCGCGGTGATCCAGACCGCGCTGATGTGGAGCTCGTACGACGAGGTCAAGCGATTCGTGTACGGGTTGCTGTCCGAGGAGGAGCTCGACCGGGCGGTCAGCTCGATCGCGGGCACCGGGCCGCTGCTCAACCTGGTCAGCTACCTGCTGATGGGGACGGCGATCGCGTTCCTGATCTGGCTGTGGCAGGCGCGGGAGAACGCGGACTTCCTGCACTCACCGTTCGCCCCGCAGCCCCGCGAGCAGCAGGGGCAGCTGCACCGGCATGCGAACGGCTGGGTCGTCGGGTCGTGGTTCTGCCCGGTGGTGCAGTTCTGGTACCCGCTGCAGATCGTCCAGGACGTCACCGCCGCGAGCGAGCCGCCGTCGGAGCACGGTGTGTCCCGGCGCGGCCCGATTCGGGCGCTGCTCTACGGCTGGTGGGCGACGTGGACCGGGTTCTGGGTGATCGTGGTCGGCGGCACCGGGTTCGCGGTCATCGCGTTCATCGTCTGGATCGTGCGCCTGGTCGATGCGGCCGACACTGCGGACCAGACCGGCGACTACGTCGACATCTACGACCTGCAGGACTTCATGGTCCGGGTCGCGCTGAGCGTCAACATCGCCTTCACCGTGGCGACCGTGCTCCTGATCGCGGCCGGCGTCGCCGCCTCTTTGCTCCTGCTTCGCGTCACCCGGTGGCAGCACGACCAGTCGACGATGCCGCCGCCGACTGTTGCGCCACCCGAGCCGCCGCAGTACGCGCCGCGCTACAACCAGCCCGGCCCGACGTTCCCGTCGTACCGCCCGTATCAGGGGTAGGCGAGGACGGCGGTTGCGTCGTCGTACCGCTTGCCGCGGAAGCTCGCCGCCGGCGCATCCGCGTCGTAGGCCCAGACCCGCTCGGCGAGTTCGCGGGGTCCGTCCGCGCTGAGGACGTCGAGCAGGTCGTCCCAGGTGTGGCCGTAGCGTTCGACGTACCGGGCCGCACCGTCGGACAGTACGGCGATCGCCTCGACGTCTGCGCGGTCCGTCGTACCGGCGACCGCCTCGTAGGCAGCCTTGGGCTGGGTGCTCGCGACCCAGAAGCCGCCGGGCTGGTTTCGCAGCCGTCGGACCGCGTCAAGGGTGTACTCGGGCAACAGATCGATTCGATCGTCGCTGTGCACGGACACCTGTCCGCCGGCCGACCTCATCACGACGGGCGAGTCAGCCAGGACGAGGTGTTCGACGGTGTCCACGCCCACCCGGACCATCGCGACGGTGGACGAGGGGCTGTCCGGGTTGTCGAGGTCACAGCTGTCGGCGTGGCCGGCGCAGACCGCCGCGATCGCCTCGGCGAGCAGGTCCGGCAGCGGCGCAGTCGAGCGAGACAGCAGAGGTACGACGAGCTGAGCGCCCAGTTGACCGACCAGCCAGGCCACCGTGTGCCGGCAGCCGGAGTCGACGCCTCGCGGTGCGGTGGCACCGTCGAGGACGACCACGAAGTCGGGTCCGGTCAGGACGAGATCCTCGTTCACCGCCGGCGGTCGGCGGTCGGGCGCGGGCTGGCTGAACGAGCGGATCTGCACCTGCCCAGTCTCTACGGTCGCGCGGCCCAGCTGTCGGCGAGGGACTGCTCGAGGGAGATCTTCGGGGACCAACCGAGCTGCTTGCCGATCAGCGCGGTGTCCGCCTGCTGCCAGGTCGCACCGCGGATTGTGTCCGGCCGGGCTTCCTCGACGATCTTGGCCGGCTGTCCACTCAGTTCGAACAACTGACCGGCGACGTCGCGCGCCAGACTCGCCCGTCCGGTGCCGACGTTCAGGACCGGCGGCGGCTTGGCATCGGCGAGTGCCACCGCGACCACCGCCTCGGCGACATCGCGGACGTCGACGAAGTCGCGCCAGACGTCGAGCGACCCGGCCTCGATCGTGTGCCTGGACCGTAGGTCCCGGATCACCCGGCCGGTGAGCGTGCTCTCCGGAGCGTCGGGGCCGATCACGTCGAACACCCGGAGGACGACCGCGTCGGCGCCGTTGCGCTGGGCGCGGAGCACGAGCTCCGAGCCGGCCAGCTTGGTGAGGCCGTACGGGCCGGCCGGGCATGGTTCGGTCTGTTCGTCCTGGCTGGTGCCTTGTGGCGCACCGCCGTACTCGGCGGACGAGCCGAGGTGGACGAAACGGGCATGGCTGGCGTGGTCCCGGGCCGAGGCGAGCAGGGCCTCGACCGCGATCACATTGGCCCGGACCAGGGTCGCTGAGTCACCCAGCGTGGCGCCGGCCGCGTTGATGACGACGGTCGGTTTGTACATGCCGATCTGGGTGTCCAGCGCGTACGGGTGCATCGCGGCCAGGTCGCACAGCCGGTGCGGCTCACCGCGGCTCCGGCTCAGGCCGCGGTACTCGATGCCGCGGTCGGCGAGCAAAGCGCAGATCCTGGCGCCGAGGAAGCCTCCCGCGCCGAACACCATCACCCGCTCAGTTCCGGTCACTCCTCCATCGTGCGGTCCGTACTTGTCGGTCGGCCTTCCGTTCTCCGTCGTACCCATCACAAATGCACCAGCCGCCGACTTGCGGCACTGTGTCGGTACGGCGTGACAGGCTGGCCGGGACGTCTCAGCGACCGGGACGTCTCAGCGACCGGGACGTCTCACTGACAGGGGAGCGCGATGCCAGACCGAGTGGACGGGCGGCCGCCGGCGCCGACCGAGTCGACGATCCGCGACTGGGATGACGCGGACCCGTCCGGCGAGACCTACCGCCGGGTGCTGTTCATCGACTCCGACCTGACCGAGGTGGACAACCGCGGCGGGGTCTTCGAGGAGTGCACGTTCCGCGGAGTCCGGTTCAACGCGTCGACGCACACCGACGCCGCGTTCGTGAACTGCACGTTCGTCCGCTGCTCGCTGTTCGACACCACGTTCACCCGGTGCAAGTTCGTCGGCAGCTTCTTCGACGACTGCACCTACAACCTGCTGAAGGTGTCAGGCGGCGACTGGTCGTTCACCGGGCTCCCGGGCGCGGACCTGCGCGGGACCGAGTTCACCGGGGTGAAGTTCCGGGAGGCGGACCTGACCGGCGTCCGAGCGGCCAAGGCGGTGCTGCGTGATCTCGACCTGTCCGGCGCGTCGCTGCACCGGGCCGACTTCACTGCGGCCGATCTCCGTGGCTCAGACCTCTCCACCCTCGACCCACTCACGGTTGAGCTGAAGAACGCCCGGGTCGACATCACCCAGGCGATGGTCATCGCCACGTCGCTCGGCCTCGATGTACGGCCTTAGGTCAGCAGACAGCTCCTGAGCCTGTGGATATCTCCGTGTGATCGTGTTGGCATCCCCCGTTTCATCCACAGCCTGTGGATAACTATCCGGATAACTTCGTACTCGCTCTGTGAGAATCTCACCGCGCCCGAGCGATCTGACGGAGGCCGTTCGCCGGCTTGGTGACCGGGACGGGCACTGGAAGCGGCCAACGGACCAGTTCGCGACGGCGCCGGGCCGGGGGCCGCCCGCGGATCACGAGCATCGCCGAGTGCTCGACGACGTACGGGACGGCGACCAGGCGGCGGTCGCGGATCAGGGTCTGCAGGCCGGCGGCCAGGCCGACGCCGGCGAAGGCGCCGAGGGTGTTGGCGACCAGGTCATGGAGTTGGCAGGAGCGGCCGAGTTGCGGGACCAAGGCCTGGATGGCCTCGACCGAGGCGGACATCCCGATGCCGGCGGCGATCCCGTCGCCCGGCCGGCCGCTGGCCAGCGTCAGCATCCCGGCGGCCGGGACGAACAGCAGCACGTTGAGCAGGCCCTGGATCGAGGTCAGGCCGCCGGTGGTGGTCAGGTAGGTGCCGCACTGGCCGATCTGGCCGAGGTTGTGCGCAGTCGGGCTGAGCGTGGCCGCGAGCACCAGCGCGAGGGCGCCGGGCAGGCAGAACGCCGCCAACCGGGGGACCAGGTCACCCGGCCGCCGCAGCTTCGACAGCGCGATCGGCAGCGCCATTCCGGTCAGCACGAGCCAGGTGTCCAGCAGATGGGGGATGCCGCGATAGGTCTCGAGCACGCGTCCGAAGCCTCCCGTGGTCGACCGGCCGACAGCTGTCTTCCTCGCCGAATTCGCTTCCTGACAAGACGATCAGCCGACCGCTCCCACAGTCGCCAGGCTTGTCCGGACATCTGCACGCACCCGCAAACAATCCGTGACAATCCGAGCACAAAATGTCACCAAAGACCCATGCCTAAGGCAACGATCATTTGCTGCAGCCTGCACCGAGGCGCTAGCGGCGGTTCCGTGCGACCGCGGCCGCGGACTCCTCGTCGCCGGATGCGCGGAGGCCGTCGATCACGCCGTCGATGTCGGCGTCCGGCCGGTTCTGGCTGAGCTTGACCTTCGCCTCGATCCGGCTGATCGCGAGCTCCACACCGACGATCGCGCGCAACTGCCCGGCGACGAACTTCTCCGGTGCGTCATCCACAGACCACGGCTCGGCTCGGCCGGCTTCGTGGTGGTCCGACAGCCGCCGTACGACGTCCTCGACCCAGGCCGGGTCGTCGTGCACGGTCAGCTTCCCGTAGACGTGCGCCGTCACGTAGTTCCACGTCGGGACGACCCGGCCGTGCTCGCGCTTGGAGGCGTACCAGGCCGGCGAGACGTACGCGTCCGGGCCGCGCATGATCACCATCGCCTCACCGATCAAGTACTGCTGCCAGTGATCGTTGTTGCGGGCAAGGTGCCCGAGCAGCACGTTCCTTGAGCGGTCATAGACGAACGGCAGCATCGTGGCCACCAGCCCGTCCGGCGTCATCGTCACCAGGTCGGCTGCCCCGTGGTGGGTCAGCAGCTCGTGGACCGCCTCGTCATCGGCAGCGAAGTGCTTCGGAACGTACACGGCACCAGCCTCACCGACGCGCGCATCGGCCGATAGATCCAATCCGCGCAGGCTTCGTCAGTCCACTCAGTGACTGACTTCGTGCTCCCACTGGTCGCGCGGCTGCGTGTGGAGGCGCCAGTAGTGCTCCGCGATGTCGTCCGGGTCGTACGCCGTACCCGGAGCGACTGCACCGCCGACCGTCACGCTCGCAGCGTGGATGCCGGAGTCGCCGTACTGCTGGTCGAGCAGTGTCACCAGCGTCCGTACGCCGGCCTTGCCGAGCGACAGACTCGCGTAGCCCGGCTTCGGCTCGGGCATCCCGCCGGTGATGATGAACGACCCGCTGCCGCGCTCAACCATCGCCGGTACGACGTGCGCCGCCGTGGTGATCGCCCCGACCACGTTGACCGCCCACGCGTCCAGATGCAGCTGCGCGGTCAGGTCGCCGACGGCGTCCGGCTGGATGATCGCCGCGTTGTAGACGACCACCTCCGGTACGCCGTACTGCTCGACGACTCGGTCGAGCGCCGCACGCAGGCCCACCTCGTCCGTGCTGTCGGCCGTCAGCGCGAGTACGTCACCGGTGATCCCGTCCGCGACCGACTTCACGGTCGCTTCCGACCGGGCGATCAGCCCGACACTCAATCCAGCCCGCGCAAACCGCCGCGCGACCGCCGCGCCGATCCCCGGCCCTGCTCCTACCACCACAGCTGCTGCCATGCCGGAACCTTAAAACCTCACATCAATGTCAGAGTCAAGTCAGTTCTTGAGTTTGGCGGCCGACTCGTAGTCGCGGCGCCAGTCGCCGGTCGGTGCGAGGATCACCCGCTCGGTGCCGGCGGCCTCGTACGCCTCGAGTTGCTCGGGCGAGTCCAGCTGCGGCGCGACGACGGTTGCCTTGATCGGCGCCCGGTCGTGCAGCCCGTTGATCTGGTCGAGGGCGGTTTTGACCTCGTCGGGCGACATCGCGATCGTCGCCCAGCCGTCGCCGTACCTGGCCGCTCGCCGGAAGGCCGCCTTCCCGTTGCCTGCGACAACGATCGGCGGGACGGGCGCACCGGGTGCGATCATTGCCTCCACGCCGTCCTTGAGCGTTGCCGGCTTCCCGGCGATCAGCTCCGACAGAACGGCGAGGGCCTCGTCCGTCAGCCTGCCGCGGTCGGCGAAGGACACACCCGCCGCCCGCCAGCCGATGTCGCCGTGCGCGGGGTTGCCGGTGCCGACTCCGAGGACGAGGCGGTTGCCGGACACGAGTTGCAGCGTGCTCACCTGCTTCGCCGCCCAGGCGACCGGTCGCAGTGCCAGCAGCATCACATTGAACCCGACCGTGATCCGCTCGGTCACCGCCGCCGCGGTCGCCAGCACCACCGAGCTCTCCAGCATCGGCGCGCTCGCGATCAGATGATCCGTCGACCACACCGAGTCCAGCCCGATCTCCTCCGCGAACCGCGCACTCTCCCGGACGTCCCCGAGAATCGGCTTCGACGGGTCCGGCGTCGACGTCGGCAGGATCACTCCGATCTCAACTGTCATGCTCACCCTCAACCCGGTTGGTTGCCGAGTTGTTCCACTCGAGGACTCATGGTGTCCGCCATTCGCCCTAGGGTCGTCGGCGTGAAGGTGCTGAGCCCACGGGCCCTTGGACGTGCGCTGCTCGAGCGGCAACTGTTGCTTGAGCGCGTTGACCTGCCCGTGGTGGCTGCGGTCGAGCGGGTGTTCGGGCTGAACGCGCAGAACCCGAACGATCCGTACCTGGCGCTGTGGACCCGACTCGAGTCCTTCACGAATCCCAGCCTGACTGCGGCGATCGAGGATGGGTCGCTGGTGCGGTCGACGCTGATGCGGGCGACTCAGCATCTGATGTCGGTGGACGACTTCTGCTTCGTGCGGCCGGTGCTGGCACCGTTGCTGCGTCGCGTGCAGCGCAACGCGTTCGGCCGCCGTACTGCCAGAGTCGATCTCGACGCGTTGGTTGTTGTGGTGCGAGAACTGCTTGCCGATGGGCGGACGATGACACGGCCGGAGTTGGGCCGACTGCTCGCGGAGCGCTGGCCGGTCGACGAACCGACAGCACTCGGCTGGACAGCGCAGTACCTGGAGCCTCTCATCCATCCGGCGCCGAGCGGGACGTGGAACGTGTACGGCGCAACGCCGTTCGCGCTCGGGCCGATCGGGATCGCGGACGTGCGCCGGATGGTCTTGCGCTACCTGGCCGCCTTCGGGCCGGCGACCGTTGCGGACGCGCGAACGTGGTCCGGGGTGAGCGGGCTGCGCGAGGTGTTCGCCGACCTGCGGCCTTCGCTGCAGGTGTACGCCGACGAGTCCGGGCGCGAACTGTACGACCTCCCCGATGCCCCACTGCCTCCCGAGGACATCGAGGCACCCATCAGATTCCTGCCCTCGTTCGACGCGACCCTCCTCGCCCACGCCGACCGTACCCGCATCATGACCAACGAGATCCGATCCCAGGTCTGCATAGGCGCCGGCGTAAGCCCCACCCTCCTCCTGAACGGCACCGTCGCCGCCACCTGGACCACCAAATCCACCCCCAACACCACCGTCCTACAAATCCACCCCCTCCGCCCCCTAACCAACCAGGAAGCCATCGAGTCCGAAGCTTTACGCCTCCTGACCTTCACCCACCCGACCAGCAGCAATCGCATCGAGTTCCTCCCACTCGAGAACTCGGGCGCGAACTAACTGCTGCCGTTCGAGGTGTGCCCGGAGAAGGCGGTGGACGCCGTCGAGAATGGAGATGCGACCGTCGGGCCGCCGTACGACGTCGATCGGGTAGCGCAGGTCAGCGGCCATCGTCCGCGCGTACTGGTCTCGGTAGGTCTCCGGGTCGGCAGCAACCTGCATCGGGCTGATGCGAAACGCTCTGCCCTGATGTGTCCAGAACGGAAGCTCCAGGTGCCACGCCAACTCGGCGACGTGGAGCTCGACGACTGGAAGGTCCAGCTTCCACAGCAGCTCGGGATCCCAGTGGAAGTCGAGGATGACGTCGTACAGCTCGGGCGGCACCTCGCTCGACAGCGGGAAAGGCCGTCGGCGGGGTGGACTGTTGTCGTGCATCGGGGGAAGGATAGGCGGGCCGGCTGGGGAGGTCGTGTGACTCATCTGCTTCGTGACAGTGGTGCGATGACGGTCTATGGCGGTCCAGCGGCCTCCGCGGTGGCCGGATCCGGAGTATCCACAGCACCTGCTTTTCGACATCGTCGTACCGGACACCGAAGCAACCGGCGCATTCGTGGGGTTGAGCGAGTGGTGTTCGACCTGGACGACGATGATGACCTGCCGAACCTGGCGTTCCAGCACGCGTCTGTCCGGCCGACGCGGTTCCCCGACCCGGACTGCCCGGACCAGATCCACATCGACTACCGGTTCCCGGACGGCGCCCGGCCCGTGATCCGGCGGGCCGTGGACCTCGGCGCGATCCACCTGCGACCCAGCGAGTCCACGTCCCAGTGTTACGCGGACCCGGTCTGCCTATGAGACTCGGCGCGCTCACGATCATGTCCAGCCGGCCGCGGGAGCTGGCCCGGTTCTACTCGCGACTACTGAACTGGCCGTACCTCCGGGAGGAGGACCCGCGGCCAGGCGAGCCACCGGAAGCCGGGTACGCGCTGGTCTGCCCGCCCGACGGGGTCGCCGAGCCGGCGCTGAACTTCGACTACGAGGCCAACTACCGACGCCCGCAGTGGCCCGCCGTAGCCGGAGACCAGACGTCGACCATGCACCTCGACCTCGGCGTCGACGACCTGGACGCTGCGGTCACCTGGGCTCTCGAATGCGGCGCCACCCTCGCCCCCGTCCAACCACGGCCCGACGAACACCGCGTGATGCTCGACCCCGACGGCCACCCCTTCTGCCTCTGTCTGAACTGAGGCTCACCAGGTGGCGCGGGCCGCGACGAAGCTGCGGCCCTCGTAGAGGACCTCGCCACCGATCTCCCCGGCGAGCTGCTGTCCGGTCAGGTAGCGCTTGTAGATCCGGTGCCGGGACCCGTCGTTCAGCGTCCGATCCATCCACTGCTCCGGCCCGACCCCCGGCCGGATCGCGGTGTCGACCACGACCAGCTCGGCGGCCACCCGCCGTACCTCGGCCAGGAACACCTCCCGCTCATCCGGCGGCAGGTGCCCGTAGAAGTGCCCGGTCAGCACCCGATCAAAGGCCCGGGCGCCCACCGGCAACCGCAGCGCATCACCCACGACACCCCGCGGCACCCGCGGCCTGGCGACCTCGAGCATCGCCCGACTCCGATCCAGCCCGACCGTCATCCCGCGCAGGTGCTGCGTGAGAAACCCGGTGCCACAGGCAACATCAAGCGTCCGCGCCGCCGGCAACGCACGGATCACCTCGACCAACCGGTCGACGTCCTCAGCCCACCCCGGCGGATTCCGCCCCGCGAACTGACCGAGCCCGAGGTACCACTCGTCGTACTCCCCGGCCCGCCGCTCGTAGTAGGCCGCCGTACCGTCGTCGCGCGCGAAGGCAGGCACCGGATCCGACATACGTAAAGTCCTACCCTTCGAGACCCGCCCCGCGAAAGCCCTTGACGACGCGGAGCACCGGGGCAGTCTCGACGGTGTGTACGCCGGCCAGCGGGGACACGTGGTCCGTGAGGTAGGCGTAGAGGTGCGCTGAGTCGCGGCAGATCGCGTGCGCGACGACGTTCGTCGGCCCGGTGGTGACCGCGACGAACGAGATCTCCGGATGCGCGGCCAGCGCGTCAGCGACGAACGCCGCCGGCTGAGCAGTTATCCACAGCCGAGCCTCGGCCCGGTATCCGAGCGCCGCCGGCGGGACTTCCACATCGAACCTCAACACCCCGGTACGGCGGAGGTAGTCCAGCCGCCGCGCAACGGTCGACTGCGACCACCCGGTCGCTCGGACGAGTTCGGCGTACGGCGCCCGGCCGTCGACTCCGAGGACCTCGAGCAGCCGCCGATCCCGCGTATCGAGAACCACCGCGGCATCCAGCAACTCCGGCCCCGGCCGCCGGCGCAGCCGTGCCTGCCGGTCCGCGTCGAGGATCTCGATCGCGCCCCAACTCGGCGGGCGACCGGTCGGCAGGAGCTCGTGAGCAGTCACCCCGAGTACGCCGCGACTCCATTGCAGCTCCCCGATCAGCACCTCATCGTCGCTCGACGGCTGACAGTCGCAGCTGACCTCGGTCCCGCCTGACAGCACCTGGACCCAGAACGTGTCCGCCCGCTGGGCCAGGGCGTCCGCGATCGGCTCGGCGACATCCGGCGTACAGCGAATCCGGACCGTCCACCACCGATACCCGAGCCGAACTCCGTCGGTGATGCCGACCACCCGCAGTACGCCGCCCGCCTGCAACCGCCGGTACCGACGAGCCACCGTGTGCTCCGAAATCCCGAGCACCCCCGCGACAGCACTGAACGGCACCCGCCCATCGACCCGCAGCGAGTGCACCAGCCCGCGATCGATCTCGTCCAATGTGACGGATTGGGCCACAAATCGACTCTATCGCGCTAGATATCCCCAGCACTATCCACAGGTGTGCACAACCCGTGGATTTGGGGTTCTGTCCTTGCGGCTGGTTCGGCGGAAGAGTGAGGCGGCCCGACCGATGGCCAGTCCCGGAGCCTCATCCAACGATCGCGGGCGGAGTTGCGCCTCACGCGGCGTGAGAGATTAGCGTCGGTCGTGGGTGATCACATGGACGATCGGCGGTGGAAGGTCGGCGAACTGGCGGCAGCGGCGGCCGTCACCATGCGCACCCTGCACCACTTCGACGAGATCGGTTTGGTGTGCCCCGCCGAGCATTCGGCAGCGGGACACCGGCTCTGTACGAGCGAGGATGTCCGACGGCTGTAGCAGGTGCTCGCGCTTCGTGATCTCGGGATGCCTCTGAACGAGGTCGCCGGGTCTCTGGACCATGCCGTCGATGACCTCCGGTTGCCCGTACAGCGTCAGCTCGACCAGGTCAGTCAGCGGATCAGCGCGCAGCAGCATCTCCGTCGGCGACTCGAAGCGATCCTCCGCGCCATGCAACAGGCTCGGGATCCCTCGAAGCGAAGCTGAACGAGGAGGCGCAAGCTCACGTCGCGCGGGGAACGGACCCGAGCGACCCGGCCGTGCAGGCGCTCGCTCAGCGCTGGACTGATCTGATGGACGAGATGACCGGGGGTGACAGACGCGTCCTTGCCGCCATGTACGCCAAGTTGGACGGCAAAGGACCGGAAGCCGCGACCCTCGGCGTCGTCAGCGCCGAAGCGTGGGACTACATCAAACGCGCCTTCGCCGTCGGCTTCGGCCGGCCATCGTGAACCATCAGGTCCGCGGCAGTCGCTCGCAGGGGATTGCTCTCCGCCAAGCTGCGGCGCCCTCCGGCCCTTTGATGTGAGACGGTGCGCCGCAGGGCGTACTCGCGCTCAGGACCCATTGCCGTTCAATCAGAGACGGCGGCTGCTCTGTTCCGGCGCCGTTGCGTCACGAGACAATGCCGTCGGATGAGGCAGGCGGGTCTACTCCCGAGGAGGCCTGATGATCCGCGCTCTCGATGGCATGCCCGCCGGTGTCCTCGGCTTCGAGGCCGGCGGCGAACTCAGTACGTCGGACTACGCCCAGGTTCTGGCCCCGGCGCTCGAGGCCGCGTCGGCCGACGGTAGCAAGATCCGTGTCGTGCTGGTCTTCGCTGGTCCCTTCTCCGGCATGGAGCCCGGCGCCCTGTGGGAAGACCTCAAGCTCGGCATCCGCGATTGGAACGCGTGGGAGCGGATCGCACTCGTGACCGATATCCGATGGATGCGGGACGGTTTGCGCTTCTTCGCATGGGCCGTGCCCGGCGAGGCTCGGGTCTTCGATCTTGACCAGCGAGACCAGGCAGCCGAATGGGCGGCAGGCTCTCCGTGAACGATGAGCCTCGGGACAGCCTGGAGGCAGTCGTCGAGCCTCGCACGATCCACGTGTGGGTCACGGCAGGCGAGCTCGCGGGACCATGGGGCGGTCGACCGCGGGCGAAAGCCCGCAAGTTCGCGGGCGGGCGACAGCACGCAGAGGGCGCGCGGCAGCGCGCAACCCGAGGGTGGGTGGGAGCGGCCGGCGAGCACGCGACGAAGGAGCGGGCGTAGCGGACGCGTGGGTCGACCACAGTCCGCGGCGCGGCGCCGCGTGGGGAGGAAATTGTGGAGACGAGGGGACTTGAACCCCTAACCCCTGCCTTGCAAAGGCAGTGCTCTGCCAGTTGAGCTACGCCCCCGTGGGGGTTTGGTCAGCGGCCCGGGGTGACCGGGTCGACGGCCTCGGCCCAGAGGTCCTTCTCGGCGCGGGACTGCTGGGTCTTCTTGTACGCGAAGTATCCACCGATGCTGGCCACCAGCACCAGCAGGATCTTCTTCAGCACCGGGACTCCTCGGATCGGGGTTCACGATCGTGATGGTGGGCCTAACTGGACTTGAACCAGTGACCTCTGCCTTATCAGGGCAGCGCTCTAACCGTCTGAGCTATAGGCCCGCGTTGCGGGGGTCGAACCCGGGAGAGATTACCGCACCAAGTGCCCTACTCCCAAACCGGTTCCGGCCAGGCCGCGGACGGGCCCGGCCGGAGACCGCGAATGCCTGTCAGTCCTCCGATGCCAGCGTGACTTCGAGGCCGCCCAGCAGGGTGGCGGCGATGTTGTAGAGGAAGGACCCGAGCGTCGCGAGCGCGGTGATGATGAGGACGTCCGCGCACGCGAGCAGCGTGGTGAATCCCATCACCTTGCCGGTGTTGATGTAGTTCTCGATCCGGAACGGCTCGGCCGCCGGCGTCCCCAGCACCTCGGTGACGGTGTTGTTGATGTTGTCGAACACACCGGCCGCACCGATCGCGGACCAGACGATGAAGACCGCGACCCAGGTGACGATGCCGAACGCGATCGCCAGCAGGAACGACGTCTTCATCACCGACCACGGGTCGATCCGCGACATCCGCAGCCGCGCCTTGCGGGTCTGCGGCCGACTCGAGGTCTGCGGCCGGCTCGAGGTCTTCGGCGCCCTCTCGGCCTTCGCAGCCTTGTGCTCCGCCTTCTCGTGCTTGTCCGGCTTCGCGTCCTTGACCGCGCCGGCCTTGTCCAGCACCGCCTGCCGGGCCGCGCTGACCCGGTCGCCGATGCTGGCCGGCTTCGCGCCGTCCTTCCCGGTCACTCCGTACGACGAAGCACCAGCCGCCGGCGCACCAGCGGCGGGAGCGGACCACGGCTCGGGACGCCCCGGCGTACTCGGGCTCGGCGTGACCTGACCCGGATTGGCCGGACGGGAGGCCGGACGAACCGGCGGCTGCTGCGGCGGCCGCACCGGCGCGGACTGCGGCGTACCGGACCGGCCGGCCGGCGACTGACCGCGACCAGACGAGCCCAAACCAGATGAGCCCGGGCCGGCGGAGCCGGAGCCAGACGACCCAGGTCCAGACGAGCCAACGCCAGACGGACCGGACGGTGACGCACCGGACTGGCCCGGTCGCGGCTGGCCACCGGACGGCCGGTAGTCACCGGATCGGGGCTGGCCGTTGCCGCTCGAGGCGGCGGTGGAACGACCGTTGGAGGCCGGGTCGGCCGGTGGCGTGGACGGCTTCTTACCGGAGCTGTCCGTCGCACCGTCGGGCCATGTCGGCCTCGCGCGGTTGGTCATCAGTTACCCTCCTGGCCGGCTTCGTCGTCTTCGACGGTAGCCGCGCCGTCGACGTCCGTCGAACGCTGGTCATCAGTCTGGACGCTCTCAGGGGTGGTTTCGGTTGTCGATCCGTCCACATCCTGGGCACCTTCTTCAGAGGATGTACCCGCTTCGGCGTCCTCGGATTCGTCGCCGTTGCCGTTCAGGCTGAGATCGGTGTTCCGGGCGATCGCGACCACCGCGTCGGACTCGCCGACGCCGGCGAACCGGACGCCCATGGTGTCGCGGCCCTTGACCGGCACACTGTCCACCCGGCTGCGGACGACCTGGCCGCTGGCCTTGATCGCCAGCACCTGGTCCTCGTCGACCACGATGATCGCGCCGACCAGCGAGCCGCGCTCGTCGTTCAGCTTGACCGCCTTGATACCGAGACCGCCGCGGCCCTGCTGCCGGTACTCCGACACCCGGCTGCGCTTGGCGTACCCGGCGTCGGTCACGGTGAAGACGTACTGCGCGTCCTCCTCGGAGCCGGCCCGGATCACCGACATCGACAGCAGCTCGTCACCGGAGCGGAACTTCATCCCGGTCACGCCGGAGGTGGCCCGGCCCATCGGGCGGAGCTGCTCGTCGTTCGCGGTGAACCGGATCGACTGGCCCTTGCGGGACACCAGCAGCAGGTCGTCCTCGGCGGTGGCCAGGTCGGCGCCGATCAGCTCGTCGTCCTCCTCGCGGAAGTTCACCGCGATGATGCCGCTCTGCCGGGCAGAGTCGTAGTCGGTCAGCGCCGTCTTCTTGACCAGGCCCTTCTTGGTCGCCAGCACCAGGTAGTCAGCCTGCTCGTAGTCACGCAGCGTCAGCACCTGGGCGATCTCCTCGTCCGGCTGGAACGAGAGCAGGCCGGCCACGTGCGAGCCCTTCGCGTCCCGGGCGGACTCGGGCAGCTGCCACACCTTGGCCCGGTAGACCCGGCCCTTGGTGGTGAAGAACAGCATCCAGTGGTGGTTCGTGGTGGCGAAGAAGTGGCTGATCTCGTCCTCGGCCCGCAACTGGGCGCCGCGGACACCCTTGCCGCCGCGGTGCTGCACCCGGTACTGGTCGGTCTTGGTCCGCTTCGCGTACCCGCCGCGGGTGATGGTGACGACCACGTCCTCGTCCGGCACCAGGTCCTGCACGGACAGGTCGCCGTCGGCCGCGATGATCTCGGTACGGCGCTCGTCGCCGTACTTGTCGACGATCTCGGCGAGCTCGTCGCGGACGATCGTGCGCTGCCGCTCCGGGCTGGCAAGGATGTCCTCGAGGTCGGCGATGATCGCCTCGAGCTCCTGCAACCGCTCGATGATCTTCTGCCGTTCCAGGGCGGCCAGCCGGCGCAGCTGCATGTCCAGGATCGCCTGGGCCTGGATCTCGTCGATGTCGAGCAGCTGGATCAGGCCGCTGCGGGCCTCGTCCACGTCGGGGCTGCGCCGGATCAGCGCGATCACCTCGTCGAGGGCGTCCAGCGCCTTCACGTACCCGCGGTAGATGTGCGCGTTCTTCTCCGCCTCGCGCAGCCGGAACCGGGTCCGCCGCTGGATGACCTCGATCTGGTGGTCGATCCAGTGGCTGATGAACAGGTCCAGGCTGAGCGTGCGCGGCACGCCGTCCACCAGCGCCAGCATGTTGCACCCGAAGGTGTCCTGCAGCTGGGTGTGCTTGTAGAGGTTGTTCAGTACGACGCGGGGCTGAGCGTCCCGCTTCAGCACGATCACCAGCCGCTGGCCGGTCCGGGACGAGCTGTCGTCGCGGATGTCGGCGATGCCGTTGATCTTGCCGGTGTTCACCAGCTCGGCGATCTTCTGCGCCAGGTTGTCCGGGTTCACCATGTACGGCAGCTGGGTGACGACCAGGCTGGTGCGGCCCTTCGCGTCCTCCTCGATGTCGACGACCGCGCGCATCGTGACTGAGCCGCGGCCGGTGCGATACGCGTCGTCGATGCCCTTGTAGCCGACGATCAGGGCGCCGTTCGGGAAGTCCGGGCCCTTGATGTTCTGCAGGCAGGCCTCGAGCAACTCTTCCTGGGTCGCGTCCGGGTGCGCCAGCGACCACTCGACGGCGGCCGCGACCTCGCGCAGGTTGTGCGGCGGGATCTGGGTCGCCATCCCGACCGCGATCCCGGACGAGCCGTTGACCAGCAGGTTCGGGAAGCGGCTCGGCAGGATCACCGGCTCCTGCGACTTGCCGTCGTAGTTGGGCCGGAAGTCGACGGTGTCCTGGTCGATGTCGCGGACCATCTCCATCGCCAGCGGCGCCATCCGGCACTCGGTGTACCGCATCGCGGCGGCCGGGTCGTTACCCGGCGAGCCGAAGTTGCCCTGGCCCTGGATCAGCGGGGCCCGCATCACCCACGGCTGGGCGAGCCGGACCAGGGTGTCGTAGATCGCCGAGTCGCCGTGCGGGTGGTACTGACCCATGACGTCACCGACGACGCGGGAACACTTCGAGAAACCACGGTCCGGCCGGTAGCCGCCGTCGTACATCGCGTAGAGGATGCGGCGGTGCACCGGCTTGAGGCCGTCGCGGACCTCGGGCAGCGCGCGGCCGACGATGACCGCCATCGCGTAGTCGAGGTACGACTGCTGCATCTCGGTCTGCAGGTCGAGGGGCTCGACCCGGTCGTGGCCCGGCGAGGTGGGGGTCTCGGTCATGAAAAGCTCGTCCCGTTCAGTTCAGTACGTCGGTCAAGTGGGGCGGGCGGAGCGCAGCCCAGGGCAGAGCGGGCCGCGCGTCCATCAGATGTCGAGGAAGCGAACGTCCTTGGCGTTGCGCTGGATGAAGCTGCGCCGCGCCTCGATGTCGTCGCCCATCAGCGTCTGGAACGTCTCGTCGGCACGCACCGCGTCGTCCAGCGTGATCTGCAGCAGCACCCGATTGGCTGGGTCCATCGTGGTCTCCCACAGCTCGTTCGCGTTCATCTCGCCGAGACCCTTGTAGCGCTGGATCGGGTTCTCCTTGGGCAGCTTCTTGCCCGCCTCGGCGCCGGCCTCGAGCAGGCCGTCGCGCTCCCGGTCGGTGTAGGCCAGCTCGTGCGCCGAGTTGCTCCAGCGGATCTTGTACAGCGGCGGCTGGGCGGCGTACACGTGCCCGCGCTCGATCAGCGGCCGCATGAACCGGAACAGCAGGGTCAGCAGCAGGGTCCGGATGTGCTGGCCGTCGACGTCGGCGTCGGCCATCAGCACGATCTTGTGGTACCGGAGCTTCTCCTCGTCGAAGTCCTCGTGGATCCCGGTGCCGAGCGCGGAGATGATCGCCTGCACCTCGTTGTTCTGCAGGACCTTGTCGATCCGGGCCTTCTCGACGTTCAGGATCTTGCCGCGGATCGGCAGGATGGCCTGGAACTTCGGGTCCCGGCCGCCCTTGGCGGAGCCACCGGCCGAGTCACCCTCGACGATGTAGACCTCGCACTCCTCCGGGTTGGTCGACTGGCAGTCGGACAGCTTGCCCGGCAGCCCGCCGCCGCCCAGCAGACCCTTGCGGTTGCGGGCCAGGTCGCGCGCCTTCCGGGCCGCGATCCGGGCACTCGCCGCGGCGGTCGCCTTGCGGATGATCTCGCGGCCCTCGGCCGGGTTCTGCTCGAACCAGGCGCCGAGCTTGTCGTTCACGACCCGCTGGACGAAACCCTTGACCTCGGTGTTGCCGAGCTTGGTCTTGGTCTGTCCCTCGAACTGCGGCTCACCCAGCTTGACCGAGATGATCGCGGTCAGGCCTTCCCGGATGTCGTCACCGGTGAGCCGGTCCTCCTTCTTCTTGATCATGCCCTGGTCCTCGCCGAACGAGTTGACCAGCGAGGTGAGCGCGGCCCGGAAGCCTTCCTCGTGGGTGCCGCCCTCGTGGGTGTTGATCGCGTTCGCGAAGGTGTGCACCGACTCCTGGAACGAGCCGCTCCACTGCAGCGCGACCTCGAGGCTCATGCTGTTCTCGCCGTTGGCCGCGGCCTCGAACGAGATCACGTCGCGGTGCACGGTCTCCCGGATGCCGGTCAGGTACTTCACGTAGTCGACCAGGCCGTTGTCGTACTTGAACGACTGCTCGACCGGGTTGCCGTCCTCGGTGTGGTCCGGCCGCTCGTCCCGGATCACGATCTCCAGGCCCTTGTTCAGGAAGGCCATCTCGCGGAACCGGGTGGACAGCGTCTCGTAGGAGTACGTCGTGGTCTCGAAGATGTCCGGGTTCGCCCAGAAGGTGATCGTCGTACCGTGCTCGTCGGACGGGCCGACCTCGGCCAGCTCCTCGTCCGGCACGCCCATGGTGAAGGACTGGGTGTACTCCTGGCCGTTCTGCATGACGTCGACGCGGAGCCGGGTGGACAGCGCGTTCACCACGGACACACCGACACCGTGCAGACCGCCGGACACCTTGTACCCGCCGCCGCCGAACTTGCCGCCGGCGTGCAGCACGGTCAGTACGACGGTGACGGCCGGCTTGCCCTCGGACTCGACGATGCCGACCGGAATGCCGCGGCCGTTGTCCACGACCCGGATGCCGCCGTCGGGGAGCAGCGTGACGACGATCTTGTCGCAGACGCCTGCCATCGCCTCGTCCACCGCGTTGTCGACCACCTCGGTGACCAGGTGGTGCAGTCCGCGCTCACCGGTCGAGCCGATGTACATACCCGGCCGTTTCCGGACCGCGTCGAGGCCCTCGAGGACCTGGATCGCGCTGGCGTCGTACTCCCGCTCCACGACGTTGGAGGGGACCTCACTGTCGGGTACGACGGTGCCGATGGGGTCGGCGGACTGGTTGGCGTCGATCTCGGTCGGCTCGTCGGTCACCGGTGGTTGTCCTCCTCGGACCTCGCGTCTGCGAGGCATCGCGGCACAGTGGAAGCCGCCCTCTGCAGTGTTGTCAGAGGTGCGGCTCGCCCTACACGGTCCATTCTACCTGTCGACCGAAGCAGAACCTGCCATCAGGAGGCCGAAACTGTGGACTGGGCGTCTTTTCGCCCTCCTCGCCATGTCCCCTCTCGCGGGTAGGGGGCTCAAAAGCGCTCACGGGCCCTCAGCGGCCTCCGAGAGATCCGGGTACGGCGGTCTCGGGATCGAGACCGAACCCACCGGTCCAGACCACTGAGCGTACGACCCGACAGGGGGCCGTCGCGGACCCACGGACCTTTAGGATCGCTGCCGTGGAAAGTCTCGACGACGTCATCGACGCCATGATCGCCGACCGGGTGATTCACCGGCACCGGCGCAAGTGGCTGATCGCGATCGCCCTCGTCGTCGTACTCGCCCTGGTGATCCTGGCCACCGGCGGCTGGAAGGAGCGGAAGGGCCGGACGGTCCCCACGCTGACCGCGCCGGTGACCGTCGAGTCCGGCAAGTGGGAGTACAACTTCACCAAGGCCGAGATCCGGGTCAAGAAGGCGGGGGAGTACACCGACGCCGAGACCGAGCTCCGGGTCTACTTCGACCTGAAGAACATCGACGAGGAGGAGAAGACCAGCGACAGCCTGGAGGGCAAGCTGCTGGTCTTCGTCCCGGGCGGCGGCGCGGAGTATGTCAAGTCCAACGGCGGCGACTGCCGCGGCGCGCTGAACTGGAAGGTCGTCTACGGCCTGCCTCCGGAGAGTTGCTACACCACCTTCGAGGTGGCACCCGACTTCACCTCGGACCTGGTCGAGATCGGTGTCCTGGGTGAGCAGTACGAGGGCGACGACAGCCTGTTCGGCGCCAACGACGATCCGTACTGGCAGAACGAGCGGCCGGACGCCGTCGTCCAGCTGAAGCCCGAGACCGTCGACGTCACGGAGGGCGACAAGTGAAGCTCTATCGGCCGGCCACCGTGCTCGTCGGCATCCTGTTCGTCCTGCTCGGCGGCGTCACCCGGCTGGCTGCTCCGGAACAGGTGTTCGAGGACCAGCATCTGATCGCCGTAGGCGGCACGATCGGCGAGCCGCTGAAGTACGCCGGCTCCGACTCGACCGTGACCATCACCCGGATGAAGTTCGCCAAGACGCTGGTCGAGGAGGACGGCAGCGACGACGACAAGCCGTTCGAGACGAACGGCGTCTACGTCGCCCTCGAGTGGGACACCGTGCGCGGGATCGAGAAGCCGGCCAACACCGGCCCCAGCCTGGTCGCCGACGGCGGCACGATCTACCATCCGATCGGCGGACTGACCGACTCCGGGATCGACTTCCCCGAAGCGGGTTTCGCCAAGACCGGCGCGATCGTCTTCGAGGTGAACCCGACCGACCTCAAGGGGCTCAAACTGGAGATCCGGCCAAGTATGTTGTTCACCGTTCTGAACTCCTACGTCGAGGTCGACCTCGGCATCCCGAGTGAAGAGGTCGCCCAGGAACTCGTCGACGGCGCCGACGCGCAGTACGTGCTGCAGGACCCGGTGATCCGGGTGGCGTCGTCATGAGGGGCCTGAACCGAGCCGCCCGGCTGGCCGCCCAGATCTCGCTGCTGCTGGCGTTGATGTCCACCAGCGTGTACATGGTGACCCGCGTCTACCTGGACGACGAGGAGCGGATCTACAACGAGGGCAACATCAACGAGGTCGCCACCAGCGGCGGCCCGGTGACGATCGGCCACGTCGAGTGGAAGCTCGACTCGCTGCAGCCCTACACCCGGATCGTCGACAAGAAGGGCGAGGAGATCGGGATGGGCAGCACCGCCGGCGCCGTCCTGATGATCGCCAAGCTGACCGCGACCCCGCGGAAGGGCGTCTACCTCAAGGACGGCGGCTTCACCTGCGGCGCGGACCTGTGGGACGACCGCGGCAACGTCTGGCAGGCCGGGCAGAACACCTCCGACTGGGAGCTGCCGACCAACTGCTACGCCGACGACAGCGACGACGACGGCAAGGACGAGGGGTTCGAGCTCGACAAGCCGCGTCAGGTGGCGATGATCTACGTCATCCCGGCGGACGCCGCGTCGCACATCGTGGGTGTGAGCATGCAGGACCGGAACGGCTTCCGCCGGGTCCTCATCACGCCCTGAGCCATCCCGCCGTACGGCGATCCCGACCGAGCGTCTCGCCGTACGGCGATTGGGCCGGACCTCTCGCCATACGGCGGTGACACCGGGTAGGTCAGGCTGAGGGCTGGGCTGACTTCTCGGCCTCGGCGGCTGCGGCCTCGGCCCGGCGCTCGCTGCTCACCGAGATGCACAAGTCGAACGCGGCCGCGAGCAGCGCGATCCGCAGCGTCTCGAAGATCGCGTTGTCGATCATCGACGCGAGCTCGGCGTTCATCAGGCCCCAGCGCTCGCCGTGCACACCGATCGCCCGCTGGATCGCCACGAACGCCCACTCGTCGGCGAGCACCCAGAACGTGTAGACCATGCAGACCACGCCCAGGAACACCGGCCCGACCCGCACCAGCAGCCGGAACGCGTTCAGCGTCGGGTAGAACTTCTCCCGCAGGCCGCCGAGCACCAGGTTCGGCGCCTTGCTGGTGAGCGCGACCACCCGGTTCTGCTTCGGGGCCTCGGCCTCGAGCTGGCCACCGAACCGCTGCTCGATGCGCGTGCCGCGGAAGACGCCGCCACTGGACAGCACCCGGTGGCCGAACACGACCGTGGTGATCGCCAGCCAGGTCAGCGGCTCGGCGACGCCCAGCTTGAACAACGGCCAGAGGGTCTCCCAGAAGAAGCCCCAGAGGAACTCGAGGCCGGCCGGGACCGGGATATTGATGCCGGCGAAGAAGTCCTTCAGCCCGTCCCACCAGTCGACCGACCAGTACCAGAACGAACGCACCTCGAACCAGTCCTTGGCATCGTCGATCGCGAACGGCACGACCACGACGGTGATCAGCAGGAAGAACGCCTCGGCCCAGACCTGGACGAACTTGGCCGGCCGGCTCGGCCAGCGGTCGTCGACCGCCTGGATCACCCGGCGCAGCACCAGCAGGATGACGATCGCCGGCAGGTACTTGTGCCAGGCCCCGTTGGCCAGGTCGAAGAAGCCCGAACCGGGCTGCATGCCGCGCTCGACCATGTTGCTGACGTTGAGCATGGAGACCTGGTCCTCCAGGAATCCCCAGGCCGACCAGACCGCGACCAGCGGCAGCAGTGTCACGGCCAGCAGCTCCAGCAGCCCCTGCTGGGTCGGGTCCGACGTCTCCTCGGCCTGGTTGCTCGCCGCGTCCCGCCAGCGGTACAGCGAGTTCGCACAGGCCCGGATCATGCCGACGTACGCGGCGATCTGGATCAGCACACCGGCCGAGAACACACCGACGCCGATACTCGAGTGCGAGTGCTCGGCCAGCCAGATGGCGCACTCCATGCAGACCTTGAACCCGACGTACCCGGCGAAGAACCAGGTCACCATGGGCAGCAGGTTCCGCCACCACAACCGGAAGGTGTCTCCGATCAGGCGGACCATCTCGATGAAGCCGTCGACGATCGTGCGCATCGCGCCTGATCCTAGGGGAGGGGCGGGTCGCCCGAGCAATTCGCTCTCGGCGGTCGGTCAGCCGTAGGTGTCGCGGGGTCCGCGGCCGCCGCGGATCGTCCGCGGGCCCTTCCGCCAGGACGGGGCGTGCGGTCCCTGGACGTTGACGCGGGTGACGGTGCCTTCGCCGAGCTCGGCGTTCAAGCGGCGGACCAGGTCCGGGGCGAGCATCTTCAGCTGGGTTGCCCAGGCGGTGGAGTCGGTGCGGACGGTGAGCTCGGTGTCCTGGTAACTCTCCGGCTTGCAGTGCTCGGCCATCTCCGGCCCGACGATCGCCGGCCAGCGCGCCATCACCCCATGTACGGCGACGTCCACCTCCCAGCCCTGGTCCCGCATCAGCCGGCCGAGGGTGTTGGTCAGCTTCTGCGGATCCCGGTCGTCCGGCCGCGCGCTGCTGACCTGGGCGCCGTCGATCCGCGGCCGCCGGCGGGTCCGCTTGACCGGCTTGACCGGGCTCATGCCCTTCAGTCGGCCGGCGAGCGATTTCGCCAGGTCCAGCCCCTGCTTGTCGTGCTCAGGTTCGCCCGGCGGCTCCGGAGCGGCCTCGCTCTCGAAGCCGCTCTCAGAGGAATTCCGGGGTTCAGGCACGGCTGACGGTCCCGTCACCCACGTCGAAGCGCACACCGCTGAGCTCAGCGGGCACGTCAGCGCCCACCGCCGCGGTCACCAGCACCTGCTCCGCCGGCGCGACCAGCTCGGCCAGCCGGTCGCGGCGCTGCGTGTCCAGCTCCGCGAACACGTCGTCCAGGATCAGCACCGGCTCACCCCCATCCGCCCTGAGCAGTTCGTACGACGCCAGCCGCAGCGCGAGCGCGAACGACCAGGACTCACCGTGACTCGCGTACCCCTTCGCAGGCAAGTCCCCGAGCCCGAGTACGACGTCGTCGCGGTGCGGACCGACCAGCGACACGCCACGCTCGAGCTCGTCCTGCCGCTTCTCGTGCACCGCGTCGAGCAGCACCTGGGCCAGCTCCTCGCGCGACACCACACCGGGCTCGAGGAGGACCGACGACTTGTACTCCAACCGGGCATCACCCTTGCCTCGGGCAACAGCGTCGTACGCGCTGGAGACCATCGGCCGAAGGGCTTCGAGCAGCTCGAGCCTGGTCGCGAGCAGCTCGGAGCCGGCGCGGGCGAGGTGCGAGTCCCACACCTCCAGCGTGCGCAGCTGTCCCTCGGCGGCGCTCGACCGGTTCTGCCGGCGGGCCATCGACGCGCTGCGGAGCAACGAGTTCCGCTGCTTCAGCACCCGGTCGTAGTCCTGCCGCACGCCGGCCATCCGCGGCGCCCGCAACGTCAGCAGCTCGTCCAGGAACCGGCGGCGTTCGGAGGGGTCGCCCTTCACCAGCGCCAGGTCCTCGGGCGCGAACAGGACCGTGCGGAGCAGGCCGAGCACTTCCCGCGGCCGCGGCACCGGCGACCGGTTCACCCGGGCCCGATTTGCCTTCCCAGGATTGATTTCCAGCTCGACGACCACGTCCCGGTCGTACTGGCTGCGGATCTCGGTGCGCACGATCGCTCTGCTGGCGCCGGCTCGCACCAGCGGGGCGTCGTTCGCCACCCGGTGCGAACCGAGCGTCGCGGTGTAGTGGATCGCCTCAACCAGGTTCGTCTTGCCCTGGCCGTTCGGCCCGACGAAGGCCGTCACGCCCGGGGCGAGCTGGACCTCCGCCTGCTGGTAGGACCGGAAGTCGAGCAGACCCAGGGCGGTGACATACACCTCAGTGCTTCGTGGGCGGCGTCGCGTACGACGGGTCCTCGGCGCCCTTGACCGCGTGGCCGCCGAACTGGTTACGCATCGCCGCGATCGCCTTCATCGCCGGCGAGTCCTCCTGCCGGGAGGCGAACCGGGCGAACAGCGACGCGGCGATCGCCGGCACCGGTACGGCGTTGTCGATCGCGGCCTCGACGGTCCACCGGCCCTCGCCGGAGTCCTCGGCGTACCCGCGGATCTTGTCCAGGTGGGTGTCTTCCTTGAGCGCGTTCACCATCAGGTCCAGCAGCCAGGACCGGATCACGGTGCCCTCGCGCCAGGACTCGAACGTCTCCGGCACGCTCTCCACGACGTCCGCGGCCTCGAGCAGCTCGAAGCCCTCGGCGTATGCCTGCATGATCGCGTACTCGATGCCGTTGTGGACCATCTTGCTGAAGTGGCCGGCGCCGACCTTGCCTGCGTGCACGAAACCGAAGTCGCCCTCGGGCTTGAGCGCCTCGAAGATCGGCATCAGCGTCGCGACGGTGTCGTTCTCGCCACCGCACATCAGCGCGTAGCCGTTCTCCAGGCCCCAGACGCCGCCGGACACACCGCAGTCGACGAACTGGATGTCCTTCTCGGCCAGCTGCGCTGCCCGCCGGGTGTCATCGGTCCAGCGGCTGTTACCGCCGTCGATCACGATGTCGCCGGGGGAGAGCAGGTCGGCGAGCTCGGTGATGACCGGGTCGATGGCCTGCACCGGGACCATCACCCAGACCACCTTCGGCTGGCCGTCGGCGGTCAGCTTGCCGACCATGTCGGCCAGGTCCTTGGCGTCGGAGATGTCCGGGTTGTGATCGAACCCGACCACGGTGTGCCCCGCGTTGCGGATCCGCTGGCGCATGTTGCCGCCCATCTTGCCGAGACCGACAAGGCCGAGCTCCATCGTGCAATCCCCTTGTTCTGTTGGCTTTCAGCTGTTGAGGCGGACCGGCATCAGCACGTACCGGAACTCGCTGATCGGTTCGCCGTCGAAGTCCCGCACACCGGTCAGCTCGGCCGGCTTGGTCGCCTGCGTGAAGGCCAGGTGGGCGACCGGCGTGCCGATCGCGTTCAGGCCGTCGAGCAGGTACGTCGGGTTGAAGCCCACAGTAACCGGCTCACCGGAGACCCGTGCCTCGATCGACTCGGACGCCTGCGCCTCGTCACCGCTGCCGGCGTCGAGCGTCACGCTGTCCTCGCTGAAGGTCAGCCGCACCGGGGCATTCCGCTCCGCGACCAGGGCGACGCGCTTGACCGCCTCGACCAGTGTCGCGGTGTCGATCCGGACCCGGGTCGCGATCGCCGAGTCGGTCGGGATGATGCCGCGCACCTTCGGGAACTCGCCGTCCAGCAGCCGGGTAGTGGCTCGCCGGTTGCCGCCGGACACCTCGCCCTCGAAACCGACGATGCCGTCACCGGTACCGGGAGCGGCCAGCGACACGATCACGTCGGACCCGGTCATCGCCTTCGCGGTCTCGGACAGCACCCGGGCCGGCACCAGCGCGGCCGCGGACGCATCGGGGGACTGCGGGTTCCACTCGAGCTCGCGGATGGCCAACCGGTAGCGGTCGGTGGCGAGCAGCGAGATCGTGGATCCCTCGATCTCCACCCGGACACCGGTCAGCACCGGCAGCGTGTCCTCGCGGCCGGCCGCGGTCACCACCTGGGAGACGGCCTGGGCGAAGACGTCGCTCTTGACCGTTCCGCTGGCGGCCGGAAGCTCCGGCAGGGCCGGATATTCCTCCGTGGGAAGCGTCTGGAGCGTGAACCGCGAACTGCCGCAGGTCACTTGTGCCTTGGCGCCGTCGACGGCGACGTCCACAGGCTGGTTCGGAAGGCTCTTCGAGATGTCGGCGACGAGCCGGCCGGAGATCAGGCACTTGCCGCTGTCGGCCACCTGCGCGGGCACGGTGACCCGCACCGAGGTCTCGTAGTCGAAGCCGGACAGGGTGATCTGCCCGTCCTCGGCCTCGACCAGAAGGCCGGCAAGGATCGGGACGCTGGGACGACTGGGCAAACTGCGCGCGGCCCAGGCCACCGACTCGGCCAGTACGTCGCGCTCGACGCGAAACTTCACCGCTGGGTGCCTCCTGATTCGGCTGTGTGCCAGGCAGATCCTGCCACGGACAAGTGTGATGTGCGCCAACCGGGCGTGACGTGGCGCTCCGGGCGGGTCGCGTCGCCGTCGTTCCTGTGCTTCTGAGAACAGCCTGACAGGTCCGTCAAACCGGCGCGAGACCGGGGTTTTCCCCAGATCGGGCCGCTCGTTCGTTTTGTGGACTGGGAACTCTCTACAGATTCCATAGGGTTCTTAGCACCGGTGGATACTGTGGAAAAGCGACGAGTTCGCAGGTCAGACCCCATTTCGGCCTGGGGATGCCGTGTGGACGAATCTCGCTTGGGCTGGGGACGCCTGCGGATGACGAAATCTGTCCCCACAGCGAATCCACAACACACACGGCTGTGTCCACCGCGATACCCACAGTTTTCCACAGGTGTATCCCCAACCTGTGTGGTTCGTGTGACCGCGCTGTAGCGCTCGGCGTGCAGGCTCCCGGGCGCGGTCACGGACCTCATTGCTGCTTGGCCTGGTGCTTGATCCGGTTGGTCAGCTCGGTCACCTGGTTGAAGACGCTGCGGCGCTCCGACATCAACTGCCGGATCTTCCGCTCGGCGTGCATCACCGTGGTGTGGTCGCGGCCGCCGAACTGCTGGCCGATCTTCGGCAGCGAGAGGTCGGTGAGCTCGCGACACAGGTACATCGCGATCTGCCGGGCGGTCACCAGCACCCGGCTCCGGCTCGAACCGCACAGGTCGTCGATCGACAGACCGAAGTACGACGCGGTCTGGCCCATGATCATGCTGGCCGTCACCTCGGGCTTGCTGCCCTCGGGGATCAGGTCCTTCAACACGATCTCGGCCAGGCTCAGGTCGACCGGCTGCCGGTTCAGGCTGGCGAACGCGGTGACCCGGATCAGCGCGCCCTCGAGCTCACGGATGTTCGTCTGCACCTTCGACGCGATGAACTCCAGCACCTCCGGCGGCGCGGTCAGCCGCTCGGTGGCCGCCTTCTTCCGCAGGATCGCGATCCGGGTCTCCAGGTCGGGCGGCTGGATGTCGGTGATCAGACCCCACTCGAACCGGTTCCGCAGCCGGTCCTCCAGCGCCTCCAGGCGCTTCGGCGCCCGGTCGGAGCTGATCACGATCTGCTTGTTCGCGTTGTGCAGGGTGTTGAAGGTGTGGAAGAACTCCTCCTGGGTCTGGATCTTGCCCTCGAGGAACTGGATGTCGTCGATCAGCAGTACGTCGACATCGCGGTACCGGCGCTGGAACTGGGACGCCTTGTCGTCGCGGATCGCGTTGATGAAGTCGTTGGTGAACTCTTCGCTGGAGACGTACCGGACGCGGGCCCCGGTGTAGAGGCTGCGGACGTAGTGCCCGATCGCGTGCAGCAGGTGGGTCTTGCCCAGCCCGGAGTCGCCGTAGATGAGCTGCGGGTTGTACGCCTTGCCCGGTGCCTCGGCCACTGCGACCGCGGCGGCGTGCGCGAAGCGGTTCGAGCTGCCGATGACGAAGGTCTCGAACGTGTACTTCGGGTTCAGCCGGGCCTCACCCTGGGCCTCGGTGGCCGGCTGGGGTGGGGCCGAGCCGTTCGGCGGTGGTGCGACCGAGCCGAACTGCTGCTGCGGAGCTCCCAGCTGCGGTGCGCCGAGCTGTGGCGCCTGTCGGGTCGGCTGGTCGTAGTGCTGAGCCGGCTCCGGGCGCTCCTGCGGTGCGGGCTGCCCGAAGTGCTGCCCAGGGTGCTGTGCATGCTGCCCGGGGTGCTGCGCGGTGGAGCTGGGGGCGGTCCGCGGCGACTGGATCGGCGGCTGGTAGGAGCCCTCAGTCCGCAGCGGCTCCCGTACGGCGGGCTGCGGCGGCGCCTGCGGTTCGCGCAGCTCGGGGTCGAGAGACGGGTCGACGGTCACGGCGATCCGGATGTCCCGGCCGAAGCTCTCGGTCAGTATGCGCTCGAGGTCCGGGCGGAGCCGGGTCTCGAGCTGGCCGCGGGTGAAGTCGTCGGGCACCGCGACGATGGCGGTGCTCTCGTGCAGCGTGACCGGCCGGGAGTTGGTCAGCCAGGCGCGCTGGTTCGGCGGCAGGCCCGCGAGCACCCGGGTCCAGGCGTCACCGAGGTCCATCACCGGGGCCGGTTCCGCGACATCAGGCACGGCCGGTCTGGTCTCCGCACTGCTGTTGTCCGCACGCCCATCACCCTCGCTTCGCCCCACGCCGGTCGGTTCGCGCTCACTGCTGTATTGAGGAGCGAGACCACCACGTTGATTCAGTTCCCCGCTGTAATCCTGCGGCTGCTGCTCGTTGCCGTGGTGAGCTGCCGGCTGCTCGGCGCCGTACTGGGGTTGCTGCGGGTAGCCGCCGTACTGCGGCGGCTGTGGCTGAGCGCCGTACTCGGAGGTCTGCTGTGGCGTGCCGTAGTCGGGGGACTGCCGTGGTGCGCTGTAGTCCGGGGTCCGCTGTGCGGTGTTGTAGTCCGGGGACTGCTGCGGGCTGCTGTACTCCGGGGTCTGCTGGGGCGTGCTGCCGAAGCCTCGGCCCTCTGCCTCGAACGCGACGCTCTGGCCGAAGCGCTCGGCGCGGGGCACGTCGACGGAGTACTTGTCGTTCTGTACGTCGGCGTACGACAGGTTGTCGGCGACGGTCGGCGCGGAGCCGAAGTACGGCGTGCCCGGAGCGGTCGTGCCAGGGAGATCGGTGGCGGCCCGCTCGAGCTCCGAGCGGTAGGCGTCGGGGCGGTAGCCGTCGCCTGCCGGAGCCGACGGGTAGCCGAGCTCGCTCGGCGTGGTCGGAGGGGTGGCGCCCTCCGCGGGCTCGGCCCGCGGCACCGGACCCGGCTCGGGGGTGATCCCCGGCCTGAACTCCGCTCCGGCGTCCCCTGCGAATTCCGCACTGGCGGAATGGTCCTCGACCACGCGTTGCTCCCCGAATCCATCGCTGCGGTGGCCGGCGCGTTCCGGTGACCCGGGCGGCGCGACCGTTAGACCCGACACCGTGCGGTCGCTGCGTCGTCTCCGGCTCGGCGCGACCGCCCTTGTCCGCCGCCGGCCGCCGCACTGTCCACACGGTTGTCCACAGATGTGAACGACGGGTGGAGCAGGTTGGTTACCAGTTGCGGGATGTGGGACCTCTGGTGTGAGGGGCTGACGCTAACAAGTCGAGCCAGGCTGCTTCAAGCCGTCATCCACAGGCTATGAACCCAAAATTGGGGGCAACCTGCGGCGTGTCGAGTTGACGCCGGAGCGTAGTCATGGTGGCAGAGCCCACGGTGACGGTCACCTGACCGTTCGTGTGTCGACTATTCTGTCCACAAGCCTGTGGAAAACCCTGGGGATGACTGGTTTGACCCATCCACAGGCGGCCACGTACCGTGGATCGGTCGGTGTTGAGCCGGCCGTTTCGTGCTGCGCTCCCTGCGGGACCACAAACCGGGTTCTTGAGTGGTGTGCAGGACTGCACCAGCGGCAGATCTATCAGTGGATTTGTCGACAATTGTGATCTCGAGTAACCGGAGTCATTCCAGTGAGCAAGCGGACGTTCCAGCCGAACAACCGTCGCCGGCACAAGAAGCACGGCTTCCGTCTTCGGATGCGTACCCGTGCGGGTCGCGCCATCATCGCCGCCCGCCGTGGCAAGGGCCGTCAGCGCCTCGCGGCCTGAGCGGTCTTCTCGACGGTGACCACCCCGTGTTGCCTGCGTCGAACCGGTTGCGCCGGTCCGACGACTTCCGTCGCGCAGTCCGGTCCGGACGGCGTGCGGGCAGGCGCGCGGTGGTGGTCCATCTGTTCCGGCGGGACGATGCCGCGGCCGATCCCGCTCGCGTCGGATTCGTGGTGAACAAGGCGGTGGGCAACGCGGTTCTGCGGAACCGGGTCCACCGCCGCCTGCGCGCCGTACTGGCGACGCGGCTCCCTGATCTGCCGGCCGGCAGCCTGACTGTTGTCCGTGCCCTTCCGTCGTCCGCCTCGGCGTCGTACGACGAACTGGTCGCGGACGTGGACGGCGCTTTGGCGCGGTTGCTGGGGTCACGATGAGGATCAACCCCGTCAAGTACGGGATCATAGGTTTCCTGAAGCTCTACCGGACCTTCGTCAGCCCGATGTACGGGCAGGTGTGCAGGTTCTACCCGAGTTGTTCGGCGTACGCCCTGGAGGCGGTCGAACGCCACGGCGCGGTGCGCGGTTGCTGGCTGGCGATGAAAAGGCTGATTCGCTGCCACCCGTGGAACCCCGGAGGCTACGACCCCGTTCCACCCACAGATGTCGACCAGCGCGGAGACTCGATCTCCGCCAATCAGCCCGGATCGTCCACCGACGCCGGGCCCGTGCAGCGAGGTGCTTGAGTGACTCTTCTGGCCATCCCCCAGCTCGCGTTGTGGGACGGGATCGTAGACCTGTTCAACGCCGTCATGACGCCGCTGTACTGGGCTGTCTCGGCGCTGCTCGTCGGATGGCACTGGCTGCTGAGCCTGGTGCTGGACCCGGACGGCGGCTGGGCCTGGGCGCTGTCGATCGCCGGTCTGACCATCGTCATCCGGACCCTGCTGATCCCGCTGTTCGTGCGGCAGATCCGTTCCAGCCGGAACATGCAGCTGCTGCAGCCCAAGATGAAGGAGCTGCAGAAGAAGTACGGCCATGACCGGGAGAAGCTCGGTCAGGAAATGATGAAGCTGTACAAGGACACGGGCACCAACCCGTTCTCCTCGTGCCTTCCGCTGCTGCTCCAGTCACCGGTCTTCCTGGCCCTGTTCCGGGTGCTCGACGGCGCCTCGAAGGGCGAGGCGCACAGCAGCATCATCGAGCCGCAGATCGAGTCGCTGCGGCACGCCACGATCTTCGGCGCCGAGATCTCGCAGACCTTCCTGCGGGCCAGCGGCGAGGGCGCGATGAACGTCAAGATCGTCGCGGTCGTCCTGATCATCCTGATGACGACGACGATGTTCATCACGCAGCTGCAGCTGATGCGCAAGAACATGCCGAAGGAGGCCCTCGAGGGCCAGGCCGCGCAGATGCAGAAGATCATGCTGTACGTCTTCCCGATCTTCTTCCTGATCGGCGGCTTCAACTTCCCGATCGGTGTGCTGATCTACTGGTTCGTCTCGAACCTCTGGACGATGGGCCAGCAGTTCTACGTGATCCGCCGCAACCCGGCTCCCGGCACCCCGGCGTACGACGCCATGGAGGCCCGCAAGCGCGAGCACAACCTGCGCGCCGGCCGCCCGGCCGAGGAGGGCCTGGCAGGCGAGGAGGGTACGACGGAGACCCTCACGGACCGCCGTCCGGCGCAGCGGCAGCAGCCGAAGCGGCAGTCGCGCAGCGATCGCAAGGGCGGCGCCGCGTCCACAGGTGCCTCGTCGACTGGTAGCGAGTCGACTGCCGACACCTCCGCCAGCAACGGGCAGGCGTCGACGAACGCCAAGCCCGAAGCGGCCAAGAAGACTCAGGCCGGTGCTGCCAAGAAGCAGCCGGCCGGCAAGAAGGGTACGACGGCGAAGCGCCAGCCCGCGGCCAAGTCGGCCGCGCAGAAGAAGGCGGCGCAGAAGAAGTCGGGCGGCTCCCGCTGACCGGTCGCCGGTCACCCTGCCTGCTTGTGTACACCTGGGTCCCCGTGGGGCGGATCTCGACATTGCGAAGGAGTTGGCCGTGACCGACGGCATGCAGAACACCGAGGCGGCGGAGCAGCCCACCGCCAAGACGACCACCTCGGACGAGCGGCTCAAGGCCCTCGAGGCGGAGAGCGACATCGCGGCCGACTACCTCGAGGAGCTTCTGGACATCGCCGACCTGGACGGCGACATCGACATGGACATCGACGGCGACCGGGCCGCCGTGTCGATCGTCGGCGCCGAGCTGAACAACCTGGTCGGTGAGAACGGCAAGGTGCTGGAGGCGCTGCAGGAGCTGACCCGGCTGGCGGTCTACCGCGAGACCGGCGAGCGCTCCCGGCTGATGCTGGACGTGTCGAACTACCGGGCGAACCGTAAGGCGGAGCTCGAGGAGGTCGGTCGCAAGGCCGTCGAGGAGGTGCAGGCGACCGGTGCTCCGGTGCGCCTGGACCCGATGACGCCGTTCGAGCGGAAGGTCGTGCACGACGTCGTCGCGGCGGCCGGGCTGACCAGCGAGTCCGAGGGCGAGGAGCCACGCCGCCGCGTCGTCGTCCAGCCGGCCTGATCCGATGACGGGACAGGCCCGCTTGTGACCGAACCTGTTTCACGTGAAACGCCGCCGCTCGTGGAGAAGTTTTATCCACGGGCGGCGGTCCGGCTTGCGGCGTACGCCGAACTGCTCGCTACCCAGGGGACGCTGCGTGGCCTGATCGGCCCGCGTGAGGTCCCGCGGCTGTGGGACCGGCATCTGCTGAACTGCGCCGTACTCGAGCGCCTCATTCCTGAGGACTCCACGGTGGCCGACGTCGGCACCGGAGCCGGCCTGCCAGGGATCGTGCTGGCGCTCGTCCGTCCTGACCTTCAGGTGGCGCTCGTCGAGCCGCTGCTCCGGCGCACCACCTTCCTGCAAGAGGCGGTCGACGTACTCGGTCTGGAGAACGCCACGGTGGTGCGTTCCCGGGCCGAGGATCTTCCGCCGGCGTCGTACGACGTGGTGACTTCGCGAGCTGTCGCCCCCTTGGGCAAACTGGCCAAGTGGTGTCTGCCACTGTGCGCCGAAGGGGGACTGATGCTGGCGATGAAGGGGTCGTCTGCCGAGGAGGAGTTGGAGGCCTCGGAGCGCGAGCTTGCGTCACTCGGGGCAGAGGTTTGGCACATTCACCAACTCGGTGCGGATGAACTGGCCCAGCCGACGACAGTCGTGAGTATTGTGGCCGGACGTGCTGCAGGGGGATCCCGGCACGGAAGACGCGGGAGGTGAGCGGGTTGGTGAGTCGTGCCCTCGGATGGCCCGAGAAGAGCACCGGTGAGCCGAAGACAGCGCAGGGCATTGGCTGGCCGGCAGACCCTCAAACCGCCATCCGCCTGATCACCTCGGACCCGACCACCGACCACTCTGCCTCTCCGGGCACGACGCCTGAACCGTCCACCGCCGCAGAGCCGACCGCACCTCACAGCCCTGCTGCTTCGACTGCTCCGACCGCTCCGCCTGTCGATGGTGCTTCCCTTCGGGCTACGGCCGCAACGGGTCTGAGCATCGCCCCGGCATCGGATCCGGCGTCCGTTTCACGTGGAACGGCAGAGTCGCGAGATGATGGTGCCGGGGCCGAATCGGCGTCACTGATGGACGCCGACAAGGACTTCGACGAGTCTCCAAGACCTGTGGATGACGACCCCATGAAACTGCCCTTGCACACGGGAATTCGTCCACAGAGGCCTGTGGACGAAGCTGGGGGCAGACCTGCCCCGACCCCAACTGACATCCTCTTCGGGCCAAGTCCCGCACCTATCGGAATGGGCGCTATGACTGCCGCACAGATCGCCGCGCGGGCCACCTCGGACGAGCTTCAGCGACGACTTCTCGAGACTCCGATCGCCGCCGCCACCGAACGGACCCTGCTGGTGAATGAAGGACGCACGATGGGCCGGGAGTTCCCGCTGCCCGCTGAAACCCGGGTCTTCGTCGTCGCCAACCAGAAGGGTGGCGTCGGGAAGACCACGACGACCGTGAACGTCGCCGCCGGTCTCGCGCTGTACGGCGCCCGCATCCTCGTCATCGACCTGGACCCGCAGGGCAACGCGTCGACCGCCCTCGGCATCGACCACTCGGAAGGGACCCCCGGCGTCTACGAGGCGATCATCGAGGGCGAGTCGCTGAGCAAGCTGCTGCAGCCGTGCGCCGAGCACCCCGGCATCCAGGTCGTCCCAGCGACGATCGACCTGGCCGGTGCCGAGATCGAGTTGGTCAGCATCGTGGCCCGCGAGAGCCGCTTGAAGCGCGCCCTCGACGCGCACCTGGAAGAGACCGAAGCGGCCGGCGAGAAGTACGACTACGTCTTCATCGACTGCCCGCCGTCGCTCGGTCTCCTGACCGTCAACGCACTGACCGCGGCGCGCGAGGTCCTGGTCCCGATCCAGAGCGAGTACTACGCACTCGAGGGTCTGTCCCAGTTGCTCCGGCACATCGACATGGTGAAGTCGCACCTGAACCCCGGGCTCGATGTCTCCACGATCCTGCTGACGATGTACGACGCCCGGACCAAGCTGGCCGGCGAGGTCGCAGCCGAGGTTCGTGGCCACTTCCGGGACGCCGTACTGCGGACCGCCGTACCGCGTTCGGTCCGGATCTCCGAGGCGCCGAGCCACGGGCAGACCGTGCTCGCGTACGACCCCGCGTCCGCCGGAGCCCTCTCCTACTTGGAGGCCTCCCGCGAGATCGCGATGCGGAACAACGCCTGAACCGAACGCCTCTGGCGCCGGTCGAGCACCGCTCGGCCGGCGCTTCGTTTGTCCAGCCCGACGTTTCACGTGGAACATCGTCGAGCCTGTTTCACGTGGAACAGGCCCGGCAGACGGTCAGCCCTGTGGATGCCCGTTCGAAGAGCTGGATGGGACCAGTTACGGTTGCTCAGGCAGCTACCGGCCCCGAACGGCGTTTCACGTGAAACGAGCCCGCGGGCAGTGGTACTCCAAGAACATCAGCAGGTTGTCGAACTCGAGGGAGCGCGATGAACACCCGACTCGGACGCGGACTTGGTGCGCTGATCCCCAGCTCACCCGCTCCCGGTAGCACCACAACGCTCGGCAGCAAGTCCAGTTCGATTCCCGGTGCACCGCCGGCGACCATCAGGACCGAGCCCGAACTGACCGCCGTACCGGGCGCGTCGTTCGCGGAGATCGAGGTCGACAGGATCACCCCGAACCCGAAGCAGCCGCGCACCGTCTTCGACGAGGAGGCGATGGAGGAGCTGGTCCACTCGGTGAAGGAGATCGGCCTGCTGCAGCCGATCGTCGTACGGCGCCTGGAGGCCGACAAGTACGAGCTCGTCATGGGCGAGCGTCGTTGGCGCGCGACCCAGCAAGCCGGCCTGGCCACGATCCCGGCCATCGTCCGCGACACCTCGGACGACGTGATGCTCCGGGACGCGCTGCTGGAGAACCTGCACCGCAGCCAGCTGAACCCGCTCGAAGAGGCGGCCGCCTATCAGCAGATGCTCGACGACTTCGGCTGCACCCAGGAAGTCCTTGCCACTCGCATCGGCCGGTCGCGTCCGCAGATCTCCAACACCCTCCGGCTGCTGAAGCTGCCGGCCTCGGTCCAGCGCCGCGTCGCCGCCGGCGTCCTCTCCGCCGGCCACGCCCGCGCACTCCTCGGCCTGCCCAGCGGCGACGCGATCGAACGCCTCGCCCAGCGCATCGTCGCCGAGGGCCTCTCGGTCCGCACCGTCGAAGAGATCGTCGCCCTCGGCGACATGAACTCCGACGACGCCACCCCCCAACGCCGCCGCGCCAAGCCAGTAGCCCCCCGCCTCGTCGACCTGGCCGACCGCCTCTCCGACCGCTTCGAAACCCGAGTCAAGGTCGACCTCGGCAAGACCAAGGGCAAGATCACCGTCGAGTTCGCCTCCCTCGACGACCTAGAACGAATCGTCACCCTCATGGACCCCAACAAGCCCACCCCCTGACAAACCCCCACCCCACGGCCCCGAAGCCTCCGCTCCGGGGCCGTCCTCATACCCACGAACAACAGCCCGCCGAGACACAGCGTCCTGTTGGTTGCAGCCCCCAAGACACCAAAAGGTGCATCCAACGCGACGCGGTCAGGCCCGGCTACGGAGTGCCTGGAGGAGGAACGCGTAAGTCCGGACGCGGTCGACCGCGCCCGTGGCTCCGAGAACCTCGACGATGGCACCCAGCCACGCGTGGGGAAGTAGCCAGCAAAGATGACGATCGTCCCCGCTCAACCGACTCGCCGACGCCGTGACGGATGCCGGAACCAGAGCGCTTCCAAGCGGCTCGATGTCAACGGCAGCCGAAAACTGACCAGCTTGCGGCAACTGAATGTTGACCATCTTCTGGTTCATGGTTCGTCGGTCGGGGCGGTGGGGACGCGG
>NZ_JBITHV010000015.1:0-216153 GCF_044458365.1 Kribbella sp. NPDC050470
CCCGTCTCGCCGCCACCGCAGACTCACCCATGGCCCAGCCAGACCAGCACACCCGCCATACCAACCACACATCAGTCACAAGAGCCGGATATCCCGTCGTGTTGTGCCTTCTCCCCTCGTGCACCAAGGGAGAAGGCATAGAGGCAGGGGATATCCGGTCGCGGGGTTGCGGCCTCGGTGGGGTGGGCGTGGTGCTAGGGGGTGGCGTCGGGGAAGAAGTCGGCGTTTTGGACGTATTCCATGCGGCGGGTGAATTCGGGGTCGGCCAGGCGGGCCAGCATTTCCTGTTCGGTGAGTTCTTCGATGCGGGTCTGGATCCAGTAGAGGTTGCCGTACGGGTCGCGCACGCGGCCGACCTTGTCGCCGAAGAACAGGTGCGTCACCTCGGTCACCGACGTGCCGCCCGCCGCGACCGCCTGCGCGTGCACGGCCTCCGCGTCGTCGACGTAGAGCCGCAGGAACGCCGGTGTCGCCGGCCACTCCGGCCGGCGTCGAACATCATCACGATCGCGTTCCCGATCCGCATCTCCGCGTGCCCGATCCGCCCGTCCGGACCCACCATCCGATCGATCTCCTCGGCCCCGAACGCCCGCGTCAGCCAGTCCATCAGCCCGTCCGTGTCCTGCCCGATGATCCACGGCGTCACGGTCGTGTACCCCTCAGGAATCGCCATCCCACTCTCCTCCACTCGTTCCCGGACACCAGCAACGCTAGGCCGGGAACCGGACAGGTTCTGTCCGCTACCTGGGCGCTTCGCGGTGTGTCTCATTGGTGACAATCTGGGGGTAAGATTGTCGACAATCTACCTATTTCGGTGCGATCAGCCAGGAGGTTGGATGGTCACGGTAGGGCTGCTCTATCCCGGTCACAGCGCGGAGGACGACTACCCGGCGCTCGAGGCGCGACTGGACGGTTCGATCAAACTGCCGGTCGTGATCACCTCGGTCGGCGAGGACGCGCACCGCGTGGACGCACTCCTCGACCTGGGCCGCGCCGAGCGGCTCGCCGAAGGCGCCTCCGAACTGGCGGCCGCCCAGCCGGACGCGGTGATGTGGGCCTGCACGTCCGGCAGTTTCGTCTTCGGCCCCGAGGGCGCCCGCAACCAGGCGTCCGGGGTCGCCCAGGCGCTCGGCGTACCGGCGTCGTCGACCTCGCTCGCGTTCGTCGACGCTTGCCGCGCTCTCGACGTACGGCGGGTTGCAGTCGCCGCGTCGTACCCGGAAGACGTCGCGACGCACTTCGTCCGGTTCCTGACCGCCGGCGGGGTCGAGGTGGTCGCGATGGGCAGCCACGGGATCATCACTGCGGCCGAGGTCGGCACGCTCGATCCGGAGCGGGTGGTCGCGATGGTGAAGGCCGCGGACCACCCGGACGCCGAGGCGATCCTGGTGCCGGACACCGCGATGCACACGCTGCAGATCGTCGACGATCTCGAGGCCGCGGTCGGCAAGCCGGTACTCACGGCCAACCAGGTGACGGTGTGGAAGGGGTTGCAGTTGACCGGCCCGGTACCGTCACTGCCAGGCTTGGGCCGATTGTTTTCAGCGAGGGGGACACACGCGTGACCAGTTTCATCGAGCCGTTGGCGCAGGAGTCGACGCCGAGCATCATCGCCGACAAGTTGCGCCAGGCCATCAGCCACGGCGAGCTCAAACCCGGCGCGCAGCTCGGCGAGGCCGACCTGGCCCGCAAGCTCGGCGTGAGCCGCGGCCCGCTCCGCGAAGGCATGCAGCGGCTCACCGCGGAGGGGTTGCTGGTCTCGATCCGCAACCGCGGGTTGTTCGTCATCGACATGACGCCGGAGGACGTCCGGGACATGTACCTGGCGCGTGAGGCGATCGAGCGCGCCGCCGCCCGGCGGATCGCCGACGGCGACCACGAGGCGGCCGGCAAGGAGCTGCTCGCCATCGTCGAGCAGATGGCCGCCGCCGAGGGCGATCCCGCCGCGGTCAGCGAGCTCGACATCGCTTTCCACGAACGCCTCGTCCAGCTCGCCCGCAGCCCGCGGCTGTCCCGCATGCACGCGACCTCGATCACCGAGACCCGCATGTGCATCCACGCCCTCGCCGAGACCTACACCGTCTCCGACGCCCGCATCGAGGAGCACAAGGCCCTCGCCGAAGCCATCGCCGCCGGCGACTACCTCCACGCCGACGACCTCCTGATGGCCCACATGGACGACGCCATAACCCGCCTAACCAACCGCTGACCCCACCCCACCACCCACGTACGGCGCCACCCTGGCAACCACCGCACCCCGACGGCGCCACACTCTGGCAGCCGACCTCACGTACGGCGCCACGCCCCGGCAACAGCCGCGCGACCGCCGACCCATGCCCAGGTACGGCCCGGCATTCCGGTAATCCCGACTCACTCCGCGTAACCCGCCCTACCGGCAACCCGTCGCCAGCGACAGACCCGGCGGCGCTGGCCGAACGTCGGTCGGCGCCGGATCGGCGGTCGAGCGCACGGGCCCCGGCGGCCGCCGGCAGGCTGCCGTGAGGCGGGCTGCCGTGCGGCGGTGGTTCGTCGGCGCCCGGCTGCGGCGGGGTCGGGCGCGGTAGCCGCGGCAGGTGCGGTCGGCGCGGTCGGGCGCGGTAGCCGCGGTCGGGCGCGGTAGCCGCGGTCGGCGCGGTCGGGTGCGGTCGGCGCGGTCAGGTGTGGGGCAAGGATCTTCGAGAAGCTGCCGAGATGGACGACGCGTCCTTCTGTGTCGTCGGCGCGATCGGGCGCGGTGGCATTGGATTGACAGGGTGGGGGGCTGGGTTAGGCTAGATTGTCGACAATCTTACGGTTGACAATCGGGTGTTTGATCGGACGTGTGAAGGGGATCCGCCGTGGCCGAGCTGTCGCAGGTGTTGAAACAGGCAACCGGAGTGATCGCCGCGCGCGGCGAGGGTGTGTTGCTGTTCGACGAGGACGATCGGCGGTATCTCGACTTCACGGCCGGCATCGGGGTGACGTCGACCGGGCATTGCCATCCTCGCGTCGTCGCGGCCGCGCAGGAGCAGGTCGGCAAGATCATCCACGCGCAGTACACGACGGTCATGCACCGCCCACTCCTCAACCTCGTGGAGCGGCTCGGCGAGGTCCTCCCCCAGCACCTCGACCGGATGTTCTTCGCGAACTCCGGCAGCGAGGCAGTCGAGGCGGCGCTCCGACTCAGCCGCCAGGCCACGGGTCGCCCGAACGTGATCGTGTTCCACGGCGGATTCCACGGCCGGACGGTCGCGGCGGCCTCGATGACGACGTCAGGCACGAAGTTCCGATCCGGGTTCAGCCCGCTGATGGCCGGCGTACACGTGTCGCCGTTCCCCGACCCCGGGCACCTCGGCTGGCCGGTCGAGCAGGCGACGGACTTCGCGCTGAGCCAACTCGACTACGTGCTGCAGACGTTGAGTACGCCGGCCGACACAGCGGCGTTCGTGGTCGAGCCGGTGTTGGGCGAAGGCGGGTACGTGCCGGCGAACGAGCGGTTCTTCGCCGGGCTGCGGGAACGCGCCGACCAGCACGGGATCCTGCTCGTCGTGGACGAGGTGCAGACCGGGTTCGGCCGGACCGGGAAGTTCTGGGGCGGCGACCACTTCGGTGCGCACCCGGACATCCTGATCACGGCGAAGGGGCTCGCGTCCGGCTTCCCGCTGTCGGGCATCGCGGCGTCGTCCGCGCTGATGGAGAAGGCGTGGCCGGGTTCGCAGGGCGGGACGTACGGCGCCAACGCGGTGGCGTGCGCGGCGGCAGTCGCGACGCTGGATGTCATTCAGGACGAGGGGCTCGTGCAGAACTCGGCGGAGCGGGGTGCGCAGCTCAAGCAGGCGCTGCAACTGGTGGCGGACAAGCATGAGCGGATCACGGACGTCCGCGGGCTCGGGCTGATGATCGGCAACGAGTTCCGCGACGCCGACGGCAAACCCGACCCGGTCACGGCCGCCGCCGTGCAGCAGGAGGCAGCCAGGAGGGGTCTCCTGCTCCTCACCTGCGGCGCCTGGGGCCAGGTCGTTCGCTTCATCCCCGCCCTCGTGGTCAACCCGGCCGAAATCGACGAGGCCGCTGCCATTTGGTCCGACGCCGTCACCGCAGTGACCTCCTAACCCCCGCTACCCGGGCAGGCCCGGGGCGGCTGCGCACAGCGGGGCTGTGGCTGAGCAGCGCGGAGCGGATCGCGGCGCAGGTGGGGCTCGCCGGAGGGTTGGTCCGGCGAGCCTCCAGCGGTCAGGCTTTGGTGGGTTCGAGGGCTACCGGTGGGAGCGCCTCGGCGGTGCCGGGGATGGCGGTGCCGTTGAGGGGGCAGCGGGTGGTTTCGGGGACCTTGAGGAGGGCGATGGCGCCGATCGCGCAGGCGGCCATCATGTAGTACGCCGGCATCAGGGCGTTGCCCGTCTGGGCCGTGAGCCAGTCGTTTGCGGCGGGCGCCGTACCGCCGAAGAGTGAGGTCGACACGTTGTAGGCGATCGCGAAACCGGCGTACCGGACGTGGGTCGGGAACATCGCCGGGAACGTCGCCGAGATGGTCGCCAGCTGCGGAACGTAGAGCAGGCCGAGTACGGCGAACCCGATGATCGCGCCGGCCAGGTTCGTGCCCATCAGCAGGAACATCGGCGCCCCGAAGACGAACAGCCCGGCCAGCGAGAACCACCACAGCGGCTTGCGGCCGACGCGGTCCGAGATCCGGCCGGCGAACGGCAGGAACACCATCATTGTCAACATTCCGATGATCGGCACGATGAGTGACTCGTCCGAACTGAGGCCGATCTCGCTCTCCAGGTACGTCGGCATGTACGTGAGCAGCGTGTAGTTGACGACGTTCAGCGCGATCACCAGACCGCCGAGTTGCAGGATCGGCCGCCAGTAGCCGGCTAGCAGATCCTTGAACTGCGTGGTCGTCTCCTCCTCCTTCTGGCCCTTCGCCTCCAGTTCGCGGAACACGGGAGTGTCCTCGAGCCGCGACCGCAGGTAGACGCCGACGAGGCCGAGCGGCGCGGCGACCAGGAACGGCAGCCGCCAGCCCCACGAGTGCATCGCGTCGTCGCCGAGGATCAGCGAGAAGCAGAGCATCAGCAGCGCGCCGAGCGAGAAGCCGGCCAGCGTGCCGAACTCCAGGAAGCTGCCCAGGAAGCCGCGCTTGCGGCTCGGGGCGTACTCCGCCATGAACGTCGCGGCGCCGCCGTACTCGCCACCCGTCGAGAAGCCCTGGATCATCCGGAGCAGGACCAGCAGGATCGGCGCCCACAGCCCGATCGCGTCGTACGTCGGAACCAGGCCGACGCACAGGGTCGCGCCGGACATCAACAGGATCGTGATCGCCAGCACGTGCTTGCGGCCGAGGCGGTCGCCGAGCGGGCCCCAGATCAGGCCGCCGAGCGGGCGGACCAGGAACGAGACCGCGAATGTCATCAGCGCGAGCAGGGTCGCGCTCTCGGTGTCACCCGGGAAGATCGCCGCCGAGATGTAGGTCACGCCGTACGCGTAGATGCCGTAGTCGAACCATTCGGTCGCGTTGCCGATGGCCGAGGCGGCGATTGCCTTCTTCAGCACTCCTGGGGGTGGTTCGGTCTCGACCGGCGGTTTCCTCTCGACCGGCGGCTGACTCTCGGCGTCCACGGGGCTCTCCTGTCGTCGTGCGGCCTCACCCGGGTGCCCACCCCACGCCATCAGCACGCCCGCCTACGCGCTCGGCGAACGTGCCCGCCTCACGCCGGCACACCCAGACGACCAGGTCGTAGTTTTGTTGACAATCCGAAGATTTACCATGTGAACTCGTGAACGGCAAGCACTCATCCCACCCGCGCCGTCACGCCCGGCAACCACTCAGCGGCTGCGCTGGCAACCACTCACCGGCTGCTTTGGCAACCGCCCACCGGCTGCACTGGCTGCCATCCATCGACTGCACTGGCTCCCGGCGGGGCGGCTGGACGGTCTCCCGACCAGCGGATTCGGCGGCAGGTTCAGGCGGGGACGGCCAGGGAGGCGAGGCCGGCGACCAGGACGGTGAGGCCGAACTCGAAGCGCTCGTCACCGGTGGAGCCGGCGGTCAGCGCGCCGGAGAGGGCAATCGTGAGGGGAAAGCGGTCGGGCGGGAGGGACTCGAAGTACGCCCGGAGATCGGTGACGAATCCTTCGATGTCTTCCTTGGTCCAGGCCCAGGCGCCCTGCACCGTCTCCTCGAACGCGATCGCGGTGACGTACAGCGGCAGCAGGTCGACCGCCCATGCGGCGGCCTGATCAGGGAGGTTGCCGGCCTTGAGGATGCCGAGGATCCGCTCGGTGCTGAGCAGCGCCTGCTCCCCCAGCGGCACCTGGCCGATCGCAGCCCGGGCGACCCCCGGATTCGCCCGCATCACGCGCAGAACCTCCCGCATCGCGTCCTTCAGCTGCTCCTGCCAGCGGTCGGGATCCGGCTCCTCGGGGAGCTTCATGTCCTGCGCCGCACGGTCGACGAGGAGCTGGTCGAGCTCCTTCTTGTTCGCGACGTGCGCGTACAGCGATGCCGGCCCGGTGCCGAGCGCCTGGGCGACCTTGCGCATCGAGACCGCGTCGTACCCGTGCTCGACCAGCAGTTGCATGGCCGCATCGACGATCCGGTCCCGGGTGAGCGGCTCCTTGGGCGGGCGCGCCGGCTTCGCGGGACTGATCGGCTGCCACGGCGACTGGGTCATGGCTCCACTCTAGCGAACGCCGTACTTGACAGGAACACCGTTCGTGCGTAGCACAGTGTTCGTCAACGAACACCGTTCGAATCAGGAGCCACCGATGAGTACCTCAACCACCACCTCACCTGCAGCCACCCCCACCGGTACGTCGGAATCGGGGAGGTCACCTGCGACGCCGTACCGCTGGCGGTGGGTGGTTCTGGCGACCGTGCTGGTGGCCGAGATCATGGATCTTGTCGACGCGACGATTGTCAACATTGCGGCGCCGTCGATCCGCGCCGAGCTGGGTGGGTCGGAGTCGGCGATGCAGTGGATGCTCGCCGGGTACACGCTCGCCTTCGCGATCGGGCTGATCAGCTTCGGCCGGCTCGGGGACCTGGTCGGGCGGCGGCGGTTGTTCGTGATCGGGGCGGTCGGGTTCACGGTGGCCTCCGCGGTCTGCGGGCTTGCCACCTCGCCCGAGCTGCTGATCGGCAGCCGGGTCGCCCAAGGACTGCTCGGCGCGGTGATGATCCCGCAGGGGTTCGCGATCCTGAAGGCGGTCTTCCCGCCGGCCGAGATCGGCAAGGCGTTCGCCATGTTCGGCCCGGTGATGGGACTGTCGGCGGTCGCCGGACCGATCATCGCCGGCGTCCTCATCGACGCGAACTGGTTCGACGCGGGCTGGCGGATGATCTTCTTCATCAACGTCCCGATCGGCATCCTCGCCCTGGCCGGCGCGCTCCGCTTCATGCCCGAGGTGAAGACCCCCGGCGCGTCCCGCCTCGACGCGGCCGGCGTGATCCTGGTCAGCCTGGCGTCCGGGCTGCTGATCTACCCGCTCGTCCAGGGCCGCGAGCTCGGCTGGCCATTGTGGACAATCCTGATGTTGACCGCGTCGGTACCGGTCTTCGCCCTGTTCGGCTGGCGCGAGCGCCGGTCGGGAAACCCGGTCATCGACCCGTCACTGTTCCGCAGCCGCGGGTACGTCGCCGGCCTCGGCGTGATCTCCACGTTCTTCCTGGCGATGTCCGGTTTCATGCTGGTGTTTAACCTGTTCACCCAGCTCGGCCTGCACTACAGCCCGTTGAAGGCCGGCCTCGCGATGGTGCCGTTCTCACTCGGCATCGCGATCGGCGCGCCACTGTCCGGCGGACTGCTCGCACCGAGGCTCGGCCGCAAGGCGCTGCAGCTCGGCATCGTGGTGATGGCGCTCGCGATGGGCGGCGTCTGGTTCACCCTGCACACGTACGGCGCTGCGACGACGATCTGGAACCTGGTCCCGGCGACTCTAGCCACCGGGATCGGAGCCGGCCTGGTGTTCGCGCCGCTGTTCGACATCATCCTGGCCTCGATCGACGACCAGGCTGCCGGTTCGGCATCCGGCGTACTGACCGCGATGCAGCAGTTCGGTGGCGCGATCGGGGTCGCGGTGATCGGCACGATCTTCTTCCAGCTGCTGCCGGACCACGCGTTCCTCAGCGCCACCAAGAACACCGTGCTGGTTGCGATCGGCCTGTTCGTGGTGAGCCTCGCGGTCAGCTTCCTGCTGCCGAAGCGCGCCCGCGAAGGCGCCTCAGCCCACTGACGGTTTCGGGCATGCGAAAGCCCCGCTCCTCGAGCAGTCGAGGAGCGGGGCTTCGGCGTACGTCAGTTGAAGGAGTCGCCGCAGGCGCAGGAGCCGGTCGCGTTCGGGTTGTCGATCGTGAAGCCCTGCTTCTCGATCGTGTCCACGAAGTCGATCGACGCGCCCTTCAGGTACGGCGCGCTCATCCGGTCGGTCACCACGTTGACGCCATTGAAGTCGGCCACCACGTCGCCGTCGAGCTGACGCTCGTCGAAGAACAGCTGGTACCGCAGGCCGGAGCAACCGCCCGGCTGAACGGCGACCCGCAGCGCGAGGTCGTCGCGACCTTCCTGGTCGAGCAGCGCCTTCACCTTGGCGGCGGCCCCGTCGGTGAGGATCACACCCGTGGCGACGGCCTGCTCGGTCTGCGCTTCAGTCATTCCTGACTCCAGTCATCTCGTGAGCGCCCGGCTGCAGGTGGGCAGGCAGCCGCGCGCGGAAAGTCCGCTGTCATTCCGGGCCAACAACCGCTGATCCGGAACCATTCCCATGGTCGCACACCAATTTCCAGGATCAACTACCCGCCTCGCTGCGTGGACCGCCGTACGACGCGGTTGAGCTCAACTGCGTACGCCGTACCGGATCGGACGGGGGGTCAGCGGGCCCAGGTGCGGGCGACCCGCTCTGCGACGGCGGCGAGTGAGCCGTGCGGGTCGGCGAAGGCCTGGGCCTCTCCCACCGCGTCGACCAGGGAATATGCCGACTCGACCCCCATCGTGCGCATCTCGCGGGAGCCGATCAGGACCTTGCCGGCCAGTACGACGCACGGCCGCATCGCGTCGTTCGCCACCTTCGCGACACCGGCGATCACCTTGCCGTCGCGGGACTGGAAGTCGAACGCACCCTCGCCGCTGAGCACCAAGTCGACGCGGGACGCCTTCTCCTTCAGACCGGTCAGCTCTGCGACGAGATCGATGCCGGACACCCGCTCAGCGCCGAGCAGCAACAGCGCGTAGCCGAGCCCGCCGGCCGCGCCCGCGCCCTTCTGGTCCGCGGTCTTGCGGTCCGCGAGCTCCGCGAAGTGGGTCAGCCAGCCGTCGACCTCGGGCTTCCGATCGTCGACAATCCCCTTTTGCTTGCCGAACACGCTGGTCGCGCCGCGCAGCCCGAGCATCGGGTTCTCGACGTCACTCGCCGCGACGAACTCGATCCCGGCCATCCGCGTCCGCGCCGGCTCCAGGTCGACCTCGGTCAGCGTCGCGAGCCCGGCCGCTCCGGCGTCCAGGCTGCCCCCGGCAGCGGTCGCCCCCAGCGCGGCGAGCATCCCGGCGCCGGCGTCGTTCGTACCGGATCCACCGAGGCCGAGGACGATCCGCTTCGCCCCGGCGTCGACCGCGGCCGCGATCAGCTGACCCACGCCGTACGTCGTCGCGTCCTCCGGGCGGCGCAGCTTCGGCTCGACCAGGTGGAGGCCGCAGGCCTGGGCGGTCTCGACGTACGCCGTCTCGCCCGCGAGCAGGACCGTGGCCGGGGTGTCCTCGCCGAGCGGCCCGCGTACGGTCACCGACAGCAGGGTGCCGTCGACAACAGCCTCCAGAACGTCGATGAACCCGGGCCCACCGTCCGCCATCGGCGCGACCAGAACCTCCGCGTCCGGGTCCCGCCGCCGCCACCCTTCCTCGATGGCAGCCGCCGCCTCGACAGCAGTCAACGTCCCCGCGAACTTGTCCGGCGCAATCAGCACTCGCATGCCGACATCCTCTCCCACCTGCCGGTGGTGCTGCTCGCCGGCAACCATCTCGCGGACACCGCTCGCCCGACCACCTCCAGCCCGGCCGCTCACCTCGCTGCCTGCGCTTGCCGACACACCGCCTGTTCGTTGACGCGCCTTGGGAGGGCCTGTTGGATCGGCGGGCATGAAGACGATCCTGTTCGCGTACCGGGTGAGTGATCTCGAGCGGTCGCTCGCCTTCTACCGGGCCGTGGGCTACACCGAGCTTGGCACGGTGCCGTTCGACGATGGCGGCAAGCTGGTCTGGCTGAAGCTGTCCGGCGAGACGTCGGTGTCACTCGAGTTGGTCCACCGCCCGGCCGCCGGACCCGTCGAGCCCGGCGGCTTCGAACACCTCGCAATCGAGGTCGAGTCCCTGACCACCACCATCGACCGCCTAACCACAGCCGGCCTCCACCCCGGCCCTCCAGAACACCCAGGAGGCCCCGAAGGCCCAGCCACCTCCTGGCTGGTCGACCCCGACGGCTACCGCATAGAACTGGTCGAATGGCCCCCAGGCGGACCTCCCACGGTCGGCGACTAGCTGCCGGCGGCTTCAGCTCGTTGGATCGAGAGGTGGCGTGGCGCGGGCGGGGTGCCATCCGAGAGGTGCTCGAGGGCGAGGCAGACCGCCTGTTCGGCTAGGGCCTCGTTGTCAGCCGCCTGTTCGGCGAGGGCGGCGCCTAGGAGGACGACTGGGCGGCTGGAGGCCGCGTCGCTCCTGACGAGGCGGCCGGCAGCCGGGCCGCCGTTGATCGACTCCGCGGGAGCTGACTTTGCGCCGGTGGCGGTGGGGTGGGTTGGCCAGAGGAGGATGGCGTCTACGGGGCGGTCTCGGAGGCCGGTCAGGGCTTGGGACTCTGCGGTGGGGTCGCCTTCTGTTTGCTCGATGAGGAGGGCTACGTCGTGCTTCCTGGCGGCTCGGGCTACCGCGGCGGCCAGGGTGGCGAAGTACTCGTTGGCCAGGTCGGGGATCGCCAGAGCGATCACGCCGTACGTGCCTTTGCGGAGGGAGCGGGCGCCGAGGTTGGGCCGGTAGTCGAGGTCGGCGATCGCGGCTTCGACTCGGGCTCGGGTGGCCGGGGTGATGTGCGGGTAGTTGTTGATGACGTTGGAGACGGTCTTCACCGAGACGCCGGCTCGCTCGGCCACGTCACGCATCCGCGCCGTCATCGATCCCTCCTCGAGCATAACGTAATGGTCTGATTCATCACGTTACGGGAGCGTGGGAGGTCGTGCAACGCGTTAACGGGGGTTATCGCGTTATGTTGGGGTGGTGCGTGTTCAGGTTGTGCCGATGGCGCTCGAGACCTTGGTCGAGGTGGTGAACGGCTGGGGGGTCGAGCCTCGGCGGGCGGGTGCACGGACGGGCGTGCCGGTTCTTGCCGAGTACTTCGGTGAGGGCGCGGCGGCCGCTGATGCGGGTCCGGACCGCCGGACCGGGATCCCCACGGCCGTGGCGAGCGCGTTGACGGATGACGGGCTGGTTCGATTTGCCGACACGGTTTTCGGGGTGTTTGCGGCGGAGGGTACGGCTGGGCGCGTGGCGGCGGTCTCCGAGTTGCTGACGGGGATCGATGTGCGGCCCGACGTCGTGATGGACGGCCATGAGGTACGGCGGACGTGGTGGACAGCGGCCGAGGACGCGCTGCTCGCGGCAGCGCTGCTGGCACTGCGGGACCAGTTGGCCGACGAAGATCCCGGTCGGCTCGGGATCTGCGTCGATGGTGGATGTGCCGACATCTACGTGGACGGTTCGCCGGCCGGACGGCGGCGGTTCTGCTCGGTGACGTGTCAGAACCGGGCTCGCGCTGCGAAGTACCGCCGGAGCCACCGAACGGGCTGATCCCGTGCCGTGGATACCGTGCCGGGATGCGGTGGCCGACTACGCCTGCTGAGGCGATTGCTGTCCAGGAGGAGCTGCGGTCGATTGTCGACGATACGGATGTCGACAGGGCGCCGCGGTACGTCGCCGGACTTGATGTCGCGTACGACGGCGATCGGCTGGCGGCTGCGGTCGTCGTACTGGACTGGGACACGTTGGCCGAGGTGGATCGGGCTGTGGTGCTCGGGGAGACGACATTCCCTTATGTGCCTGGGTTGTTTGCGTTTCGGGAGGTTCCAGGGCTGTTGCAGGCGCTCAGCAAGTTGAGGACGACGCCGGACCTGCTGGTGTGTGACGGGCAGGGGTTGGCGCATCCGCGGCGGTTCGGGCTGGCGTGTCACCTCGGGGTGCTGACCGGGGTGCCGGCGATCGGGGCTGCTAAGACGGCGTTCGTCGGGACGTACACGCAGCCTGGGGCGGCGCGGGGTTCTGTCGCTGATCTGATTGTTGACAATCAGGTTGTTGGCGCGGTGGTGCGTACGCGGGACGGGGTGAAGCCCGTGTACGTGTCCATCGGGCATCGGGTCAGCCTCGACACCGCCGTCGAGCACGTGTTGCATCTGGCGCCGCGGTATCGGTTGCCGGAGACGACGCGGGCGGCTGATCGGTTGTGTCGGCAGGCCTTGTCAGCGGCGGAGTAGGCGCCGGAGAACGAGGCCGAGCAGGAGGGCTCCTGCGGCGCCGATGAGGTAGGGGCGGGCACGGCGCAGGAGAGCAGGCAGGAGTGCCGCGCCGAGGTCGAGGGATGAGGCGCCGGATGGAGGTGCGCCGGCCTGTTCCTTGGAGGGTGCGGTGGGGGCAGTGGGTGCTGTCGGGGCAGTGGGACTGGCTGGTGTGGCGGTGCCGGCGGTGCTGGCGGGACCGGCGGCGCTGGCTGGACCGGCGGGCGTCGCTTCGGCGGGCGCAGCGGCGGTCGGCGTGCCAGCGGTCGGTGTGGTGGCGGTGGCGGTGGTGGGCTGGGCCTCCGGGGTGAGGGTTGTGGTCAGGCATTTGACGAATTGCGCCAGGAGGTGGTCGGAGACGTCTTGGATGAGGCCGCGGCCGAACTGGGCGGGGCGACCAGTGATGGTCAGATCCGTCTCGACGGTGACCGCGGTGGCCGAGTCGCCGGACGCATCCAGCTGCGCCGTGACGCGGACGCTGGCTGTGCTGTTGCCGCGGCGGTCCTTGCCCTTGGCCTCGATCAGCGCGCGATGGTCCGCCGGAGAGCGTTCGACGAACGTCCCGCTGCCGGCGTACTGCAGCGAGACCGGCCCCAGCTTCACCTTGCACGCGCCGGTGAAGCTGTCACCGTCGTACGACGCCAGGGTAGCGCCGGGGAAACACGGCACCACCCGTTCGAGGTCGTTGAACGCGGCCCAGGTCTCCTCGACCGGGGCCGGTACGACGAACTTGTGCTCGAGCTTCATCCAGTGCCTGCCGCGGCCAGTACGGCCCGCCGGGTCAGCACCGAGGCGAGGTGCCGGCGGTACTCGGCGTCACCGTTGAGGTCCGTCACCGGCGACGTCCCGTCGGCGGCCCGGGCCGCGGCCGAGCGGACGGCCTCGGCGGTCGCGGGCCGGCCGATCAGCGCGTCCTCGACCGCGATCGCCCGGATCGGCGTCGAGCCCATGTTGCTCAGCCCGACCCGTGCTTCGGCAATCGAATCACCGTCCAGCCGGACCGCCGCCGCGACCGCGACGATCGGCCAGCCCTGCGCGACCCGGCTGAACTTCTCGTAGTGCGCGCCCCAGCCGGTGTACTTCGGCACCCGTACCTCGACCAGGAGCTCGTCGTCGCCGACCGCCGTACTGAAGACGCCCTGGAAGAAGTCCGAAGCACCGACGGTACGGCGGCCACCCGGTCCGGCGATCACGAAGGACGCGTCCAACGCGACCGAGACCGCGGGCAGGTCACCGGCCGGATCGGCGTGCGCCAGCGAACCGCCGAAGGTCCCGCGGTGCCGGATCTGCGGATCCGCGATCGATGCCGCGGCCAACGAGATCAGCCGGGTGTGCTCGGCGATCAGCGGGTCGAACTGGACCGTGCTGTGCTGTGTCATCGCACCGACGACCAGCGCGTCGCCGTCGTCGCGGATCCCCCGCAGTTCGTCGATCTTCCCAATGTCGACAATCGACTCCGGCGCGGCCAGCCGCAACCGCAGCACCGGCAGCAGGCTCTGCCCACCGGCCAGCACCTTGGCGTCGGTGTGCTCACTCAGCAGCGACACCGCCTCGTCGATCGTGGTCGGCGTGAAGTACTCGAAGGCTGCAGGAATCATGACGGCGCCCCTTCCCCGGACTGGACGGCACCCGACATCCCGGCAGCGGGCTGCCCAGGAGCCGAAGCAGATGCCCCGCCCTGCAAGGCCTTCCACACGCGGTACGGCGTGCACGGCATCGGGATGTCGGACACCCCGAGGTGGCGTACGGCGTCCAGGACCGCGTTCACCACGGCCGGCGTCGACGCGATCGTCCCCGCCTCACCGACCCCCTTCACCCCGAGCTGATTCGTCGTAGCCGGCGTCTCCGTCCGCGCCGTCTCGAACGACGGCAAGTCAGGCGGCGACGGCACCAGGTACTGGTCGAACGACCCGGACACCAACGTGCCCGCCTCGTCGTACACGGCCTCCTCGAAGAGTGCCTGCGCGATCCCCTGCGCGAGCCCGCCGTGCACCTGGCCCTCGACGATCAACGGATTGACGACAACCCCGACGTCGTCGACGCTCACGTACGACCGGATCTTCGTCCCGCCCGTCTCGGTGTCGACCTCGACCGCACACAGGTGCGTGCCGTGCGGGAACGAGAAGTCGTCCGGCTCGTGCGTCGCGTCGGCGTCCAGGCAACCCTCCGCGGCGCCGCCGAGCTTGTGGCCCTGGAACACCGCGAACGCCAGCTCCCCCAGCGTCATGCCCGACTCGGTTCCGCGAACGCCGTAACGGCCGCCCGTGAACTCCAGGTCGTCGACGTTCGCCTCCAGCAACTGGGCCGCGATCGGCTTCGCCTTCTCGATCACCTTGTCGGCCGCCGCGAGCACCGCCATCCCACCAACGGTCAGCGACCGCGAGCCGTACGTGTCCAGCCCGCGCCCGGCGACCTGCGTGTCACCGTGCAGCACTTCAACATCCTCGAAAGCCACGCCCAGCCGATCGGCGACGAGCTGGCTCCACGCCGTCTCGTGTCCCTGCCCGTGCGGGCTCGTCCCGGTGATCACCTCGACCTTGCCGGTCGGCAGCATCCGGATCGACGCGTGCTCCCAGCCGCCGCCGACGTACCCCATCGAGCCGAGCCAGCGCGACGGCGCCAGCCCGCACATCTCGGTGTACGTCGAGACGCCGATGCCGAGCTGGACCGGGTCGCCGGACTCGCGCCGCTTCAGTTGCTCGGCGCGCAACTCGTCGTACCCGAAGAGCTCACGAGCCTTGGCGGTCGCGGCCTCGTAGTTGCCCGAGTCGTACTGCAGCCCGGACACCGTCGGGAACGGGAACTCCTCGTGCTTGATCCAGTTCCGCTCCCGGATCTCCAGCGGGTCGACGCCGACCTCGACCGCGAGCTCGTCCATCATCCGCTCGATCGCGAACGTCGCCTCGGGCCGGCCGGCGCCGCGGTAGGCGTCGGTCCAGGTCTTGTTCGTGAAGACGTTGGTGCTGGTCAGCCGGTACGACGGGAACTTGTAGATCCCGTTGTACATCAGGGCCCCGAGGATCGGGATGCCCGCCGAGACCAGGCCCAGGTACGCGCCCATGTCCGCGAGCAGCTCCACCTTGAGCCCGGTCACGGTGCCGTCGCGATCCGCGGACAGCGTGACCTTCTGCCACTGGTCGCGGCCGTGGTGCGCCGCCATCAACGACTCCGACCGGGTCTCGCTGTACTTACAAGGCTTCCCGGTACGGCGAGCCGCGATAACCGTCAGCACCTCCTCCGGCGTGAACTGCAGCTTGCCGCCGAACCCACCGCCGACGTCCGGAGCGATCACCCGGATCTTGTGCTCCGGGATGCCGAGGACGAGCGAGATGAAGATCTTCACGAAGTGCGGCACCTGGGTCGAACTCCACACGGTGAGCTGCTCGCCGGTCGGGTCGGCCACGATCGACCGCGGCTCCATGAACGCCGGGATCAGCCGCTGCTGGCGGAACTCGCGCTCGATCACGATGCCGCCGTCCCGGGCGGTCGCGATCGCCGCCTCGACGTCGCTGCCGTGGCCGGCCTCGGCCGAGTCGTACACGAACGTCGCCGAGACGTTGGTGCCGAGATCGGGGTGCGCGAGCACCTCGTCCGCGGCCGCTGCCTTCAGCTCGAGAGCGGCCGGAAGCTCCTCGTAGTCGACGTCGACGAGCTCGGCCGCGTCACATGCTTCGGCCGCGGAGCGCGCCACCACGACGGCGACGATCTCGCCGGCGAAGTTCACCGTGTCGACCGCGACCGACGGGTGGTTCGGCTGCACCTGCTCGGGGGCCGCCGTCCACGCAAACGGCAGACCACCTTGTTCCTCGGCAAGATCAGCGCCGGTCAGTACGGCGACCACGCCCGACGCCGACCGCGCCGACTCGGTGTCCACACCGGTGATCCGGGCATGCGCGAACGGGCTGCGGACCATCGCGAGGTGCAGCATGCCGGGCAGGACGACGTTGTCCGTCCAGCGCGTGCGGCCGGTGATCAGCCGCGCGTCCTCCTTGCGCTTGCGCGGAGTGCCGACCTCGGTGGCCGGGCGATCCTCGATCGTGGTCATCGGTCACCTCCAGCGGCGGCCGCCGCGCGCACGGCGCGGACGATGTTCTGGTAGCCGGTGCACCGGCAGAGGTTGCCTTCGAGGCCGACCCGGACGTCCTCCTCGCTCGGGTCCGGGTTGTCAGCCAGCAGATCGATCGACTGCATGATCATGCCGGGCGTGCAGAAGCCGCACTGCAGGGCGTGGTTCTCGTGGAACGCCTGCTGCATCGGGTGCAGCTGCCCGTTGGTCGCCAGGCCCTCGATCGTGGTCACCTCGTGCCCGTCGGCCTGTACCGCGAGCAGCGAGCAGGACTTCACGCTCCGCCCGTCGAAATGAACCGTGCACGCACCGCAGTTGCCGGTGTCGCACCCGATCACCGTCCCGGTCTTTCCCAGCTGCTCGCGCAGGTAGTGCACCAGCAGCGTGCGCGGCTCCACCTCGTCCGTGAAGCTGCTTCCGTCGACTTGCACCGTGATCCGGGTCATCGCCCCGCCTTCCCAGAAGTAAGCACCCACCTACTGCCGATCCTGCTCCCGTGTGATGTTCACCACAAGAGATCGGATCACCCCGGTCATGGGGCCTCCCGGCCTGGACTGAGGAGCGGAGGGAGCGAAGCGACTGGAGTGACAAGGGAAGGCCGGGAGTTAAAGCCCCATGACCCGCCGCGCGGCAGCGCGGCATTCAACACAGTCATGGGGCCTCCCTGCCTGGACTGAGGAGCGGAGGGAGCGAAGCGACTGGAGTGACGAGGGAAGGCCGGGAGTTCCAGCCCCATGACCCGCCGCGCGGCAGCGCGGCATTCAATGATGGTGAATGGGTCCGGCCTGCTCCGAAAGCCGGGTGCCGCTGCCCTTCCAGTGCTGGGCGATGAACTCGGCGGCGATGCTGATCGCGGTCTCCTCCGGCGTACGGGCGCCCAGGTCGAGACCGATCGGGCTGGCCAGGCGGGCGATCTCGTCGTCGGTCAGGCCGGCCTCGTGCAGACGCTTGACCCGGTCGTCGTGCGTACGGCGGGAGCCCATCGCCCCGATGTAGCCGAGCTCCGGCAGCCGGAGCGCGACCTCGAGCAGCGGTACGTCGAACTTCGGATCATGGGTGAGCACACAGACCACCGTCCGGCCGTCGATCCGACCGGCCGCCGCCTCCGCCGCGAGGTACCGGTGCGGCCAGTCGACCACCACCTCGTTCGCCGACGGGAACCGCGTGGCCGTCGCGAACACGCCACGCGCATCGCACACCGTCACCCGGTAACCGAGGAACGCGCCGACCTTCGCGACCGCCGCCGCGAAGTCGATCGCACCGAAGACCAGCAACCGCGGCACCGGCGCGTACGACGACACGAACACGCGCATCCCCTCACCGCGCCGCTGCCCGTCCGGCCCGTACTCCAACGTCTCCGTCCGCCCGGACTCCAGCAGGCCCCGCGCATCATCCGTCACCGCGTCATCGGCTCGCTCCGACCCAAGGCTCCCCTGCGTCGGTGCATCCGGCCGGATCACCAGGCGCCGACCGATACGAGCGGGATCCGGATGCGCGACGACGGTTGCCACCGCCACTGGTCGGCCGGCGGCGATGTCGTCAGCCACCTCGCCCAACAACGGGTACGACGTCTGGTCCACCCGCTCCACGAAGATGTCGATGATCCCGCCACACGTCAGTCCGACTGCGAACGCCGACTCGTCGCTCACGCCGTACCGCTGCAGTACGGGCTCGCCGGACTCCAGGATCTCCTCACCTAGCTGGTAGACCGCGCCCTCGACGCAACCACCCGACACGCTGCCGACCGCCTCACCACCGGGGCCGACCAGCATCACCGCGCCGGGCTGCCGCGGTGCGGACTCGAACGTGGCCACAACGGTGCCTACAGCAACCGGCTCGCCCGTGTTCCACCACTCCACCAGCCGTTCGAGCACGTCACGCATCGGCCACCACCTCCAGAAGATCCGCAAAGCTGGCCAGGCTGTGCCCTGCGACAAGGTCGTTCAGATGCGGCAGTACGGCGACGATCCCGGCCTGCACCGGCGCATACCCAGCCTTGCCACGGTGCGGGTTCAGCCAGACCACCCGGTGCGCGAGACTGGCCAGCCGCGCCACCTGCTCACCGAGCTGCGACGCGTCGCCCCGCTCCCACCCGTCGCTGCACACCACTACGACCGCCCGGCGCGCCGTACCGCGCTGACCCCAGCGGTCCAGGAACACCTTCAGCACCTCGCCCAGCCGAGTCCCACCCGACCAGTCCGGTACGACGTCGCCCGCCAGCCGCAGCGCGAACTCCGGATCGCGGTGCCGCAGCGCGGGCGTCACCCGGGTGAGCCGCGTACCGATGGTGAAGACCTCCACCGACCGCGGCGCGACCTGGACCAGCGTGTGCGCGAGTCGCAGCAGGCTGTCGGCGTACGGGCGCATCGAGCCGGACACGTCGACCAGCACGACCACGCGACGCGGGCGAGTGCCGCGTCGGCGGTAGAGGACTCGCGCGGGCTCGCCGACCTGACGCAGCTGGGCTCGCAGCGTCCGCCGTGGGTCGATCTCGCCGCGATGCGATGGGCGGCGGCGAGCGGCGCGGCGGACCGGGACCCGCGGGCGCAGCGTGCTGAACAGTCTCGCCAACTCGGCACGGTCGACCGCGGACAGCTCGGCGACGTCACGGTGGCGCAGGACTTCCGTCCTACTCGCGGAGACGGTCAGCGACCGGCCGCTGTCCTCGCCCGCGGCGGACTCGTCGACGTCGAGTGCAGCCTGCATCGTCGTGGTCGCCGTACGGCGGACTGCCTTACCGACTCGCTCTCCGGAGAACCAGGCGGCGAACACCTCGTCGTACCGCGCGGTGTCGTCCGGACCACTGCACAACGCCGACCGGCCGGCCCAGTACACATCGGCAGTCGCGCCCGCATCGAGTGCAGCGACCGCGCGCAGGAACAGCTGGACCCGGTCAGCCGTCACAGCCAGCCCCGCGTGCCGGAGTGCCGAAGCGAAGCCGGTCAGCGCGAGGTCCGGTGCGGTCATGATGCGAGCAACCGGTCCAGGGATTCGCGGACTCGGTCGGTGTCCTCTCGGTACTTGAGTACGGCTCCCAGCGTTGCGGCGGCCGCCTCTACATCGAGGGTGTCCGTGCCGAGTGCGTCGAGCGCACGCGCCCAGTCGAGGGTCTCGGCGACGCCGGGCGGTTTCAGCAGGTCGAGGTCGCGCATCCGCTGCACCGAGCGCGCGACCTGCTCGGCGAGACGCTGGGACACCTCCGGCAACCGGGTCCGGACGATCTCGACCTCGCGGGCCAGGCCGGGATGGTCGATCCAGTGGTACAGGCAGCGCCGCTTCAACGCGTCGTGGATCTCGCGGGTCCGGTTCGACGTCAGTACGACGATGGGCGGGACCTCGGCGGTGACCGTACCGAGCTCGGGAATCGTCACCTCGTGCGTCGACAGCACCTCGAGCAGGAACGCCTCGAACTCGTCGTCGGCGCGGTCGATCTCGTCCACCAGCAGGACGGCGGGACTCTCCCGCAAGGCGCGCAGCACCGGGCGGGCGAGCAGGAAGCGCTCGTCGAACAAGCTCTTCTCGACTTCTTCGGTGTCGGCGTCGGCGCTGGTCGCCTCGACGGTGCGCAGGTGCAGGATCTGCCGCGGGAAGTCCCAGTCGTAGAGCGCCTGGGTCGAGTCGATGCCCTCATAGCACTGCAGCCGGATCAACTGGACGTCGAGCGCCTCGGCGATCGCGGCGGCGAGCGAGGTCTTGCCGGTGCCCGGTTCGCCCTCGAGGAGCAGCGGGCGGTGCAGGGCTAGGGCGAGGTAGCCGACCGTGGCCAGGCCGTCGTCGGCGAGGTACCCGGTCCCGCGCAGGCGCTCGGCGAGCTCTGCCGCGGAGCCGACTGCGTTCATCTCCTCATCGTCACCCGGCCCGCCCGCCTTGCCAAGGCTCAGCCGATCCGATGCCCCTCCGGCAACTCCCCCACCGTGTCCACATCCACCCCGTCCGCCAGATCCCCACACTCGACCTCAACCGGCGCATGCTCCCGGAGGTAGGCCCGAGCCCCCTGATCCCCCACCGCAGTCGCAGTCACCCCCGCCCAGTGCTCCCTCCCCAGTACGACGGGATGCCCCGGCGACCCGTCGTAGACAGCACGCACCAGCGCGGCCGGATCCGCCTGAGCAGCCACCCGCCGAAGCACCTCAACCGTCAGCCCAGGAACATCCACTGGAACCACGACCACTGCGTCTGCAACTGGTTGTGGCGCGGCGGCACCGCGCTCCGCGGTGCCCGAAGGCGCGGTGAGGTCGGAGTGCCGAGGCGTGCCAGCACCGCCTTCCGCGGTGAGCGGGGTGGTGAGGTGTTGAAGGGCGGTCAGGCCGGCTCGGAGGGAGGCGCCCATGCCTTCGTGCCAGTTGGTTGCTTCGACCACGTGCACCGAGTCGTCCAGCTCAGCGGTCACCTGGGTGGCGGCGGCGCCTACGACCACTACGACCGGGGAACAGCCGGCTGACTTCAACAGCTGAGTCGCGCGGGCAACCCACGAGAGACCGGTGGCGTCGCGGATGAGGGCCTTGGGGGTGCCCATCCGGCGGCCGGCGCCGGCGGCCAGGACCAGGCCTGCGGTCTTCACGGTAGGAGGGTAGCGATTTCACACTCTGAGCAGTGACGTGCGCCACGGGATCCCGGCAGTGCGGCATGGCACGATGTTTGACGTGACGACTACTGCGGACGGCCCGAAGGCTCTTCCCCTGCTGTTCCTGGGACAGAACACCGACCCGCACTCGGAGCGGGGTGTCGAGTGCCCGGGCGCGTTGCCGCCGGCCTCCGACCCGGACCTGGTCGAGCGGGCGCTGAAGGCGAAGGCGGCGCTCGGTGACCAGGTGTTCGTGCTCGGTCACCACTACCAGCGCGACGAGGTGATCCAGTTCGCCGACGTCACCGGTGACTCGTTCAAGCTCGCCCGCGACGCGGCGGCCCGGCCGGACGCGCCGTACATCGTCTTCTGCGGTGTGCACTTCATGGCCGAGTCGGCCGACATCCTCACCAACGACCAGCAGACCGTGATCCTGCCGGACCTCGCGGCCGGTTGCTCGATGGCGGACATGGCCCGGATCCAGCAGGTCGAGGCAGCCTGGGACGCGCTCGCCGACGCGGGTGTCGCGGACGTGACCGTACCGGTCACGTACATGAACTCCAGCGCCGACATCAAGGCGTTCTGCGGCCGCAACGGCGGCGCGGTCTGTACGTCGAGCAACGCCGACACCGCGCTCGAGTGGGCGTTCGAGCAGGGCGAGAAGGTGTTGTTCCTGCCCGACCAGCATCTGGGCCGCAACACCGCCGTACTGAAGATGGGCATGAGCCTGGACGACTGCGTGGTGTACGACCCGCACAAGCCGGGCGGCGGGCTCACCGTCGAGCAGCTCAAGGCCGCGAAGATGATCCTGTGGCGCGGGCACTGCTCGGTGCACGGCCGGTTCACAGCTGGCTCGGTCGACGACGTACGGGCGCGGATCCCCGGCGTCAACGTGATCGTGCACCCCGAGTGCCGGCACGAGGTCGTCACCAAGGCCGACCTGGTCGGCTCGACGGAGTACATCATCAACACCCTCGAGAAGGCCGAGCCCGGTACGTCGTGGGCGGTCGGCACCGAGCTGAACCTGGTGCAGCGGCTGGCGAAGCAGCACACCGACAAGAACATCGTGTTCCTGGACAAGGCGGTCTGCTACTGCGCCACCATGAACCGGATCGACCTACCGCACTTCGTGTGGGCGCTGGAGAACCTCCTCGCCGGCCACGTGGTCAACCCGATCAAGGTCGACCCCGACACCGAGAAGTACGCCAAACTAGCCCTCGACCGCATGCTCGCCCTCCCCGGCAAAACCGCACGGGACTAGTGGGAGACGCGGGCGGGGGTGTACCAGGCTGCGAGGAGGTCGGGGAGGCGGTCGGGGCCCCAGCGGTCTACTGGGGTGATGCGGCCTTGGAGTGATGCGAGGCCGCGGGCGAGCTCACCCACCACGTCGCCGCGCCAGGAGACGGCGACGCCCTCGCCCGGGCCGACGATGACCGCCGGCCCGCCGCGTTCGACACACACGACCGGGCAGCCGGACGCCAACGCCTCGGTCACCGCCCAGCCCGCCGCCTCACGCAGCGCGGGAGCGAGCAGGGCGTCGGCGCGGAACATCGCAGCCAGCACGTCCTCGCGCGGCAACTGCCCCATGAACTCGACCCGATCGCGGACTCCAAGCTCCAACGCGAGCCGCTCAGCACGCCCCCAGTCCGGCCCGTCGCCGATGATCCGCAGCTCCCAGTTCGCCGCCTCCGGCCGCGCCAGCGCGCTGATCCCGAGCAGCACACCCTTCCACGGGATCAGCCGCCCGACGAACAACGCCGTCTTGACGCCCGGACCACCGAAGGGCTCGTACGGCCCGGACGCGGTGAATCGGCTGATCGCGACGTTCGGCTGGACCACGACCTCCCGCGCGTACTTGCCGAACACCTCGGCCACATCGTTGTTCTGGGCAACCATCAGGTCAGCGTTCTGGGCGTGCTTGCGCCCGGTCAGGTGGCGCCGGATGCCGGTGTAGGTCCGCCGTACCAGCTCCGCCATCAGACCGCGCGGCCCGAGCCAGTGCGCCATCGACAGCGGCGCCGTGGTCGATCCGCCGACCGGGCCCCAGATCACCTTGGCCGACGACGGTTCCACCACCCCGGCCGCCATCCAGTCGACCGCGAAGGTCAGGTGGTGGATGACATCGAACGAGTGCTCCGCGTGCAGCCGCCGCGCGGTCTGCCGGGCCAGCCGCTGCCACAACGGGTAGTACCAGTACACGTCGGACGGCCGGCGGCGCAGCTTGAGCACCCACTTCGGCAGCTCCAGCGGCACGACGGTCAGTGCCGGAACCGGCCGGATCGCGAGCTCCTCGGCAATCTCGTGCGCGAACTTCCCGCGGGTGAGCAGCCAGACGTCGTGGTCGCGGGCGGCAGCCTTCGCCCAGGCCCAGCCCGCACCCGGCTCCGACCCGCCCTTCGGCCGGCACGCGTACGCGCTGAGCAGGACCTTCGGCCGGGTCGACATCAGCCCATCCCCTCCAGGAGCCTGCGCAGGTCCGTGCTCGAGGTCGACGCGGTGTACGGGAAGTAGTGCACGCTGGCGCCGACCTCGCCGAGCAGCCTTTCCAGTCTTCTCCCCTTCTCGGTGCCCTTCCAATCGTCACCTTTGAACAGGACGTCGTACCGGAGCTGCTTCCACATCTCGAACTTGTCGCTGGACCAGTCGCTGACCACCTCGTCGACCAGGCCGAGCGACCGGACGACCTCCATCCGCTCGTCGTGCGGGACCACCGGCGGCCGGCCCTTGATCCGGGCCACCACGTCGTCCTCGACCACGCCGGCGATCAGGTGGTCACAGTGCTCGCGGGCCCGGCGCAGGATGTTCAGGTGACCGATGTGGAACATGTCGTACACACCGGGCGCATACCCGACCACGCCCATCAGCGCGCCACCCCGAGGACGGCCATCTCCCGATACCACTTGGCGATCGCCGCGGCCAGGAACAGCAGGTTCGCCGCGAGCAGCGCGCCGTACAGGACGGCGAACAGCGCCGGCCAGGCGAAGGTCAGGAAGACCAGGCACAGCACGCCGTAGTCGGTCGGTGCGATGAGCAACGACTTGGCCACGGAGTCGCCGCGCTGGTTGGGCTGCTGCGCGCCGCCGTGCCGCCGGCGCAGCTGGTCGATCAGGATCAGCCCGAAGAACAGCACCGAGGACATGCAGACGTAGCCGAGCGGCACCAGCAGCACCAACTCGTTGCTGAAGGCATCGAAGCGGAAGAACGAGATCAGTACGGCGCTGTGCAGCAGGACGATCTTGACCGCGTCGATCATGTGGTCGAGCCACTCCCCCAGTGGCGACCCGCCACCGCGCAGCCGGGCCAGCTGGCCGTCGGCGGAGTCGAGGCCGTACCCGAGCACCAGCAACGCGGTCACCGCGAGCGCGAGCGGCGCCGACGGCCGGACGGTCGCGACCAGCACGATGCCCACCAGCGAGCAGAACCCGGACGCGAGGCTGACCTGGTTCGGCGTCCGGCCGCCCAGGAAGGCGGCGGCCGCGAAGACCCGCCCGATCCGCCGGTTCACGAACCGCGAGTACGCCGGTGTGCCGGCCGACGGCTTCTGCGCGCGCGAGAGCTGCCCGACGACGTCTCGCAGCGAAGTCGCCCTCATGCGACCGAACTGCGTGACTGCCGCTGGTCGATCGCGGCGCGCAGGATCGGGCTGCGGGAAGCGCGGCCGGTCGGCAGCACGCTGACGAGCTCGGCCGGAATCCCGTCGAGCTCTTCCGGTCCGAGCACCCCGTCGGTCCCGCCCGCGGCGAACACGGTCTGCGCCCCCAGGACGCCGGTCAGCCAGTCGGACCGGACGGCGTCCACCACGACGACCTCATCGACACAACGCAGGTGCTCGAGGATCTGGGCCCGCTCGACCAGCGGCACGAACGGGCGCGCACCCCAGGCGTCCACCGCCCAGTCGTCGGTCAGAACGCCGACCACCAGCCGGTCACACGCCTGCCGCGCGCGTCCGAGCACGTCGAGGTGCCCGACGTGGAACAGGTCGAAGACCCCGGCCAGAAATCCGATCCGCGGCACGCTACTTTCCCCCAGCAAACTACCGTCCCCCACCTGCTCCGCGACGAGTCCGGCCGCTGTCCGCGTGCCGGGCGATCGCATCCGAGTAGATCCTCTCCGTGCCCACGAGATCCCGCTCCGGGGTGAAGCGGTCGAGGTAAACCTGTCGGGCCCGTTCGCCGAAGGCTACCGAAGTGACGGGATCGCCGACCAACCCGATCGCCTTCCGCAGCCCTTCCGGGTCGCCCGGCTCGGTCAGCGCCCCGGTCTCGCCGTCGTCGACCAGCTCCGCCAGCGCCCCCAGCCGGGACGCGACCACCGGTACGCCGTGCGCGAAGGCCTCCACAACCACGAGACCGAACGTCTCATACGAACGGGCCGGTACGACGGCGACGCGCGCGGATCGCAGGAGTTCCATCCCCTCGGCCCACGGTAGTTGACCCTTCACCTGAATCGACGAGTCCCGCGCCGCCCGCGCCTCCGCCTCGGCCCGCAGCGGACCGTCGCCGATCACGACCAGCGTGCCGAGCGAGGAGTCCCACGCCTGCAGGAGATCCGCGAACCCCTTGTCCTCCACCAGCCGGCCGAGGAACACCACGGCCTCCCCCGGCCCCTCGCGCACCAGGCCCGAGTGCGGCACCGCATGCGGTTTCACGACGATCTGGTCCGGGTCGTAGCCGCCGGCCACAAACCGGCCGCGGACGAACTCCGACGGCGCGATCAACGTGGTGACGTACCGCTGCCAGGTGCGGAGCTTGTGGTGAACACCGATGCTGGTGGCCAGCGGCAACGTCTGCACACGGGACTCGCGGTAGCAGCCGTGCCGGACGCCGGACCACGGAATCTTGCCGATGCAGGATTCGCACGGCCGCCCGTCGCGCTGCAGGACCGCGTTGGCGCACATCAGCCGGAAGTTGTGCAGGGTCGCCACCACCGGGAGGTTCAGCCGGTGCGCCGCCCGGAGCACCGAGGCACTGAACAGCGGGAAGGTGTTGTGCACGTGCACGACGTCGGGCCGCTGCTCCTGCAATAGAACTGTTAAATCGCGCTCTGCGGAATATGACCAAACGGAGCGGAACGGTAACAGTGCGCGATCTTTTCGGGCCAACCCAGCGATATCGTCGCTGTTTCGCACGTACAGGTCGACGTCATGTCCTGAGTTACCCAGCAAATCGACCGTTTGCGCGACCACGGTGTTCTCGCCGCTGGGTTGACCCGTCCGGTAACGGTTGTGCAACATGGCGACCCGCATGGCACTACCTTAAGTCTCGCGGTGGCTACACCTGGTTGGTTCCGGACTGACATCGACCAGGGCCGCCTCACCCGGAGGGTGCAATTTGAGGAAGCTGTGGTTCGCAGCGCTTATCGCGGCTGCGCTCACCGTTGTTACAGTCGCGCTCCCGGTCATCGCCAATCAGAAGAACGCGACAGAGGCCGTGAAGTCACGCGCCGCCTCCGACTCGGTGAGCTCCGGCGTCCTCCCCTCACACCGCACCTCGAAGACCCCTACGGCCAAGATCCCGCCGAAGTCGGCCGCCACCGCAGCGCCCTCCAAGAAGCCGGCCGCGACGCCGCCCGCGTCCCCCAAGCCGAAGCCGACCACCACGCCCACAACCACGACGACGAAGGCCCCGGCCGCCGACGAAGGTGACGTCGGCCCGGCCGTCGCGGGCCCGTGCAGCGGTGTCGTGATCAAGCCCGGCCAGAACGCCCAGTCGATCGTGAACTCCAAGCCCGCCGGTACGACGTTCTGCTTCGCGGCCGGCCTGCACCGGATCACCGAGACGATCCGGCCGAAGGCGGACACCACGCTGGCGAGCGCGGCCCGCGCCGTACTGACCGGGTCGGTGCCGCTGACCGGATGGACCAAGTCCGGGGCCGCCTGGGTGGTGCGTGGCGCACTGCCGGCGGCGTACGGGATGAGCGGGCAGTGTGAGGACGACAAGGCGAACATCTGCCACCTGCGCGAGCAGGTCTTCGTCGACGGGACCCACCTGACCCGGGTCGCGAGCCTGGCCGCAGTCAAGGCCGGCACGTTCTACGCCGACTACGCGGCGAACGCGCTCTTCCTGGGCAGCAACCCGGCCGGACACGAGGTCGAGATGTCGAAGACGAAGACCGCGATCGAGTCCGGCGCAACCGGCGTGGTCGTCCGCGGCCTGACCATCGAGCACTTCGCCAGCGCACCGCAGGCCGGCGCGCTGGTCTCCGGCCCGGGCTGGAAGGTGACCGCCAACGACGTCCGCTGGAACCACGCGGTCGGCGTCATGCTGGTGCAGGCGAACAACACCCGGGTCGAGAAGAACCTGATCCGCAACAACGGACAGCTCGGCCTCGGCCAGTACGCCTCGGCCGCGGCGACCGTGACCCGCAACGTGATCACCGGCAACAACACCGACGGGTTCTGGATCGCCGACTGGGAGTCCGGCGGGATCAAGTCGACCAAGTCGTCCGGGACGGTCAGCGGCAACCTGATCAAGCAGAACAAGGGTGTCGGGATGTGGGCCGACGTGGCCGACGACGGCCGGGTGATCAGCGGCAACCAGATCGTCGGGAACGCCGCCGACGGGATCCGCTACGAGATCAGCCGCAACGGCACGATCGAGAACAACACGATCAGCGGCAACGGCTTCGGCACCGGCCGCGGCTCGGGCACGTCGCTGTGGGACGGCGGCGGCGTCAACGTCAACACCTCGACGAACGTGACGGTGCGGAACAACGTTGTCTCCGGCAACGTCAACGGCGTCACCATCCAGTCCCGGACCCGCGGCAGCGGGCCGTGGGGCACCTACCTGCTGCGCGACGTCGAGGTCACCGGGAACACCATCGAGATGACCGGCGGCACCCAGGCCACCGGCATGGTGCAGAACTCCGGCGCCCAGGTCCCGGCCGGCGAGGTGGTTTTCAGCGGCAACAAGTACGTGCTGGACGCGCTCGGCGCGCAGCGGTTCGCCAAGTTCGGCGCCAAGCTGACCGCGGCGGGCTGGAAGCAGGCCGGCCTGGACACGATCGGCAGCTTCCTGGCGAACTGACCGGGGCCCACGGCAACTTTTCTGCCGGAATGTATTGACGTGACTACCTGAAGTAGTAGTCTGCTGTGCGAAGCCGCGCCATGGGGGGTGCGCTCAGGACCCACCTGTGCCCCCGGAGGCTCCGCAATGAAGGCATCAAGCGCCGTTCTCGCGATCGTTGCAGCAGGCACCTTCACGGTCGCCGCCACGGTCCTGCCCGCGAGCAGCTCCCCCATCCTGGACGACGACCAGCCGGACCTGGTCTCCGGCCTCCTCCCGGACGACGAGCCGACGCAACCTGCCCCGCCCACGCCCTCGGCCCTGCCCGCCGGCCCGTCCCAGGCGCCCACCTGCGCCGGTGTCACGATCAAGCCCGGCCAGGACGCGGCCAGGCTCGTCGACGAAGCGCCGAACGGTACGACGTTCTGTTTCGCCGCCGGCCTGCACCGGATCACGCAGACCATCCGCCCGAAGGCCGACCAGGTGCTCGCCAGCGACCAAGGCGCCGTACTGACCGGGTCGGTCCGGCTGACCAGGTGGACCGCGTCGAACGGCGACTGGGTGACCACTGGTGTGCTCCCGCCCGCGTACGGGCAGACCGGGCAGTGCGAGGACAACGTGGCGAACATCTGCTACCTGCGTGAGCAGGTCTTCCTGGACGGCAAGCACCTGACCCGGGTGGCCGTTCGGGACAAGGTTGCCCCGGGCACCTTCTACGCCGACTACGCGGCGAACGCGGTGTACGTGGGCGACAACCCGGCCGGGCGTCAGGTGGAGATGTCGAGGACCGAGCGGGCGATCCAGTCCAGCGCGGGCACCGTGACCGTGCGCGGCCTGACCATCGAGCACTTCGCCACGCCCCCGCAGGGAGGTGCGATCCAGCTCGGGCTGGGCTGGAAGGTGTACGCCAACGACATCCGCTGGAACCACGCGGTCGGCGCGATGCTGGTGAACGCCGACGGCGCCGTACTGGAGAAGAACCTGATCCACCACAACGGCCAGCTCGGCATCGGGCAGTACAGCACGCTGCGCGGCACGATCGCGAACAACGAGGTGAGCTACAACAACACCGACGGGTTCTGGATCGCCGACTGGGAGTCCGGCGGGATCAAGACCACCTGGTCCAACGGCGGCTGGGTGACCGGCAACCTGATCAAGGCGAACCGCGGAGTCGGCCTGTGGAGTGACGCGTACGACGACGGCCGCACGTTCAACGGGAACCAGATCGTCGACAACGCGGCCGACGGGATCCGCTACGAGATCGGCCGCAACGGCGTGATCGAGGACAACGTGATCACCGGCAACGGCCTCGGCACCGGGCGCGGGTCCGGCACCTCGCTGTGGGACGGCGGCGGCATCAACGTCAACACCTCCTCGAACGTCCAGGTCCGCGACAACGTGGTCGCGAACAACGTGAACGGCATCTCGATCCAGTCCCGTACTCGCGGCTCCGGCCCGTGGGGGCTGAACGTGCTCCGCGACATCGTTGTCTCCGGCAACCAGGTGACCATGAAGGGCGGCACCACCGCGACCGGCATGGTGCAGAACTCCGGCGCGGTGATCCCGACCGGCGAGGTCACGCTGAAGGCCAACACCTACATCCTGGACAGCCTGACCGCCGAGCGGTTCCAGAAGACCGGCCAGTGGTTCACGGCGGCCGAGTGGCGGCAGACCGGCCAGGACGCAGGCAGCACCTTCAGGGTCGGGAAAGTAGTGCGCTGACGTGCTCGACCAGCAGGTCCCGGAAGACCGGTGAGTCGCGCAGCTCCGGCGTGAACACGGACTCCACGCCCAGCAACGCGTCGACCACGGCGGCCGGCTCGGACTTGCCTGCCAACGCCGCCTTCAGCCGGTCGGCCTGCGGGTCGTCCACGGTCGGGGTCTTCAGGACGTAGACCATCCAGGCTGCGACGGCGAGCGAGATCACCCGTGGCTCGGCGCCGGCGGCCAGGCGGTCGCGGACCGTGCCGAGCATCCGGACCGGCAGCTTGACCGACCCGTCCATGGCGACCTGCGTCGTCCGGTGCTTCAGCGTCGGATTCGCGAACCGCTCGAGGACGGTGGCGCCGTACGACGTCAGGTCCAGGCCGTCGGGCGGCGTCAGGGTCGGTACGACGTCCTCGGTCATCAGCGCCCGTGCGAAGCCGGAGAGCTCGTCGTCGCGGACCGCCTCGGCAATCGTCTCGTAGCCGCGGAGGGCGCCGAGGTAGGCGAGCATCGAGTGGGTCGCGTTGAGCATCCGGAGCTTGGCCTGCTCCCACGGCGCGACGTCCTGGGTGAGGACCGCTCCCCCGAGCTCCCAGGCCGGGCGGTCGCCGGCGAAGTCGTCCTCGATCACCCACTGCAGGAACGGCTCCGCGACCACGACGGCCTCGTCGCGGACGCCGAGCAGCCGGGCGGCCTCGTCCCGGTCCGCGTCGGTCGTCGCCGGCACGATCCGGTCCACCATGCTGGCCGGGAACCGGGTCGCCTCGAACAACTCCGGTACCTTGCCGAGCGCCTCGAAGTACTCCTGCACGAGCTTGCGCAGGAACGGGCCGTTGGCGACCAGGTTGTCGCAGGACACGATCGTCAGCGGCTCGACCCGGCGGGCGATCCCGGCGGCCAACTGGCCGACGACTGTCCGCGGCGGCCGGCCGGTCAGGTCGGCCTGGATCTCCGGATCGTTCAGGTCGAGCCCGGACCCGGCGGCCCGGTAGCCCTTCTCGGTGACCGTCAGCGTCACCACGGACACCGCCGGATCCGCGATCCGCGCGACCACGGCCTCCGGGTCCTCGGGCGCGGTCAGCACCTCGCGGATGCTGCCGATCACCTGGACCGACGGATCACCGAGACCGCGCTCGAGGACGGCGTACAGACCGTCCTGGGGTGCGAGCTGGTCGCGGACGTTCGCCGAGCGCTGGCTCACCCCGGCGATCCCCCACCGGGTGTCCCCACTGGCCACGGCGGCCCGCTCGGTGACCACCGCCTGGTGCGCGCGGTGGAACGCGCCCAGCCCGAGGTGGACGACGCCGACCGACAGTTGCCGCGGATCGACCGCGGGGGCGACGGGAAGGTTGGTGAGACTCAGCCTGCTCAAGCGACGTACTCCTTCATTCCGATGGTTCTTCCTTCACACGGGCCACCAACTGGGTGGGGTTCACGAAGCGCAGTGCCACCACCAGCAGTACCAGCATCATCGCCGTGTACATGACGGCCATCGCGTCGACCGACTGCTGGGCACGGATCCCGGCCGCCGACATCGAGTAGTAGAGCGCCACCACCAGGGTCTGCGAGTCCGGCCCGGCGGTCAGGAAGGTCAGCTCGAACATGCCGACCGTCCGCACCAGCACCAGGATCGCCGACGCCAGCAGGCCCGGGACGAGCAGTGGCGCGAGGATCTTCAGGAAGATCGCCCGGGTGTTCGCGCCGAGCATCCGGGCCGCGCTCTCGATCCGCGGGTCCACCTGCTCGATGAACGGCGTCATCGTCAGGATCACGAACGGCACCGACGGCACCAGGTTGGCCAGCACCACGCCGGACAGGTGCCCGGCGAACCCGAACTTGTAGAGCACCGTCGCCAGCGGGATGCCGTAGGTGATCGGCGGCATCAGGATCGGCAGCAGGAAGGTCAGATACACCAGCCGCTTCCCCGGGAAGCTCTGCCGGGCCAGCACGTACGCCGCGGGCGCTCCGACGAGAACCGACAGTACGACGACCAGCCCCGACGCCAGCAGGGTCACCGAGATGACCTGCAACAGGCCGAACTCGCGCCACGCGTCGCCGTACCACTGGCTGGTGAAACCGTCCGGGATCCAGGTGTCGAACCAGCGCCTGCCGAACGAGCTGACCAGCACCGACCCGACCACGCCGGCCAGGTTGACGAAGAAGAAGATGACCGCGGCCCAGATGAACCACGCGGTCGGTGTCGCCCTGATCGCCCGGGTGCTCATCCCTTGCCTCCCGTCGATCCGGTGTAGAGCCGCGACCGCCAGAGCAGCACGATCACCACGACCACGAGCTCGACCGCGCCCATGATCATCGCGATCGCCGACGCGTAGGCGTAGTCGTACTGCTCGTACGCTGCCTGGTACGCGGCCAGCGAGATCACCCGGGTCGAGCCGGCCGGGTTACCGACCAGCACCGCCGACGGGAAGACCGAGAACGCGAGCACGAAGGTCAGCAGGAACGTCGTGGCCAGCCCCGGCGCCAGCAGCGGCAGCGTGATCCGCCGGAACCGCTGCGACCGGGACGCGCCGAGGGTCGCGGCCGCCCGCTCCAGGGTCGGGTCGATCCCGCTCAGGTACGACAGCACCAGCAGGAACGCGAACGGGAACCCGGTGATGATCAGCGAGAAGAACACACCCCAGTAGTTGTTCGTCAGCCGGATCGGGTCGTCGACGAGGTGCAACGACGTCAGCACCCGGTTGAACCAGCCCGTCGGGCCGAGGTAGTTCAGCAACCCCTGCGCCGTCAGCACGGTCCCGAGCGTGATCGGTACGACGAGCAGCGTCGTGAGCAGCCGCTTCCCGCGGAACCTCCCCCGCATCCGGAACGCGATCGGCACGGCGGCCAGCACGTTCAGCAAGGCCGCGGGCAGCGCGATCTTCAGCGTGGTCATGATGGTGTCGCGCTGGTAGGCGTCGCCGAAGAACTTCTGGTAGTTGGCGAGCACGCCGCCGCCGTTCAGCGGCTGGAACGACAGGCTCAGCCCGTAGAGGAACGGGTACACGAACAGCAGCAGCACGAAGATCGTGGCCGGCAGCAACAACCAGAGCTTGCGGTCGACGCCGCGCTCGGCCAGCCGGTGCTGCCAGCTCGTGGTCGCGCTCATGCCTCTACCTCGCTAGCGCTCGGCTCCGGCATGAGCGCGATTGCGGCTGTGCCCTTTGTTCGCTCGCTACGCTCGCTCATGATGGGTAGACCAGGAGTCGGCCGGGTGTGACGGTGAGGGCCACCTGTTCACCCGTGTCGACCTTGCGTTCGGTGCGGACGTGCAGCCGGACGCCGTCGTCCAGCACCACCTCCAAGGCACGCTCACGGCCTTGGTACTCGACCACTTCGACGAGTCCTTTCACGCCTTCGTCGCCGAGCTTCACGTCTTCCGGTCGCACGGCCGCGATCACCTCGTCCCCGGCTGCGACCGTCGCCTGGGCCGCGCCGGTGACCGGTGTGCCGCCGAGCTCGATCGCAGCGCCGGCGCCGGTCACGTCCTTGACCTTCACGGTCAGCAGGTTGCGGTAGCCCATGAAGTCGGCGACGTGCCAGCTGGACGGCTTGGTGTGGACCTCCTCGGGGGTGCCGATCTGCTTCACCCGGCCGGCGCGCATGACGACCAGGCGGTCGGCCATGCTGAGCGCCTCCTCCTGGTCGTGCGTGACGTACACCGTGGTCAGGCCGAGCGACTGGTGCAGGCGGCGGATCTCGGTGCGCATCTCCAGCCGCAGCTTGGCGTCCAGGTTGCTGAGCGGCTCGTCCATCAGCACCAGCGACGGCTCGAGCACGGTCGCCCGGGCGATCGCGACCCGCTGCTGCTGACCGCCGGACAACTGGCCGGGCAGCTTCGAGGCGTGCTCCTCGAGCCGGACCATCTCGATCGCCGCGGCCGTGCGGCGCCGTACGGCGTCCTTGGGCAGGCGCTGCATCCGCAGGCCGAACGCGATGTTGTCGCGGACGGTCAGGTGCGGGAAGAGCGCGTAGTTCTGGAAGACCATGCCGAAGCCGCGCTTCTCCGGCGGCAGCGTGTCGATCCGCTTCTCGTCCTGCCAGATGCTGCCGGTGGTGAGCGGCAGCAGGCCGGCCAGGCAGTTCAGCGCGGTCGACTTGCCGCAGCCGGACGGACCGAGCAGGGCGATGAACTCGCCCCGCTCGATCGTCAGATCCAGTCCGGCGAGGGCATCCGCCGTACCGAACCGGCGGCCGACCCCGTCCAGCCGCAGCCGGTCGAATCCACTCACGACTTCTTCACCTTGCTGCCGCCGACCTCGCGGTCCCACTTGTCGAAGGCCGCGACCAGGCTCTTGGCGTCCAGCGGCACCTCGGTCGGGTGGTCGGCGATGAGCTTGTCGTACTCCGGCCGGCCGAACTCGGAGATCGCGTCCTGGCTGTCCTGCGGCGCCTGCGACAGCTCGACACCCTTGATCGCCGGACCGGGGTAGAAGTAGCCCTTGTCGTAGGCCTTCGCCTGCTGCTCCGGGGTGAGCATGAAGTTCAGCAGCTGCAGGATCGCGGCCTGCTTGTCGGTCGAGACACCCTTCGGTACGACGGCGTAGTGCGCGTCGGTGACCCAGTGGAAACCTTCCAGGGTGCCGATCGCGGCTTCCTTCGGCACGGTCCCGAGCACTCGCGGGTTGATGTCCCAGCCCGTCGTACTGGCGATGATGTTGGCCGAGCCGTTGGCCAGTGCCTTCATCGTGTCCGCGGTGCCGGACGGGTAGAAGTCGACGTACTGGTTGAGCTCCTTGAGGTAGGCCCAGGTCTTGTCCCAGCCGTTGACCGGGTCCTTCGGGTCCTTGTCGCCGAGGATGTACGGCAAGCCCATCAGGAACGTGCGGCCGGGACCGGAGTTGGACGGGCGCGCATACATGACCTTGCCCTTGTTGGCCTTCGCGTAGGCGAGCAGGTCCGCGGCGGTCTTCGGCGGCGACGGGACCTTGGCCGGCAGGTACTCCAGCAGCGGGCCGGACGGGTAGTAGGTGACGGTGACGCCGCTGTTGCCGGCCAGCTCCTGCATCTTCTGCGCGGGCGGGAGGTAGTCCTTCATGCCGGCGACGCGGTCGGCGTACTTGGGCAGCAGGTCCGTCCACAGGCCCTGGTCGCGACCTGCGGCCAGGCCGTCGACGCCGGTCAGGACGAGGTCGATGTCGACGCGGTTCGCGTTCTGCTGGGCCTTGATCTTGCCGGCCAGCTCCGGCGCGGGCGCCTTGGAGTAGGTGACCTTCGAGATCACGTCGGAGTGCTGCTGGACGAAGTCGTCGATCATGCCCTGGGTCAGCTGCAGGTTGCCGGCCACGTCGAGGATGTTCAGCGTCACCGCCTTCGCCGGCTTGTCCGGGACGTCGCCGGTGCTCTCGCCGGCCGGCTGGTTGGTGGTAGGTGCGCCGCAGGCGGCCAGTACGGCGATGGCGCTGACGGCGGCGAGTTTGCTCATCCTCCGCTGAATGGGCATCGGCGGTGTCTCCTCTGGATCAAGGGCGGTCCCGGCACGGGGCCGGGATTGATCGTCGGATCAGGCGTGTGGTGCTGGACCGGTGGACTCCCGGACGATGAGCTCGCCGTGCAGCGTCCCGCGGGTGCCGACGGCGCTGTCGGGGTCCGGGTCGTCGAGGACCGCGAGCAGCAGCTCGACCGCGATCCGGCCGGCCTCCTGCTTCGGCAGCCGGACCGTGGTCAGGGACGGCCTGGCCATCCGGGACATGGCGATGTCGTCGATGCCGACCACGCTGAGGTCGCCGGGCACCGAGATCCCACGGGCGTGCAACCGGGCCAGCAGCCCGATCGCGACCAGGTCGTTGTAGGCGACCACCGCGGTGGCGCCGGTGGCGACGGCCTGGTCGGCCGCCGCGATGCCGCCCTCGTACGTCGGGGCGAAGCTGCCGACCCTGGCCAGCTCGGCGCCGTGGGCGTAGAGGGCGTTGCTCAGGCCGATGCTGCGGTGCTGCGTCGACCACGAGGTGACCGGTCCGCCGACCCAGGCGATCCGGCGGTGGCCGAGCGCAACCAGGTGCGCGACGGCCTGCTGCATGCCGCCCTCGTTGTCGTAAATGACACCGGGCACACCCTCGGCCGTGCGGTTGACCAGTACGACGTTCGTCTCCTGGGCGATCGCGGACAGGTCGGCATCACCCGCACGGGGTGAGCACAGGATCAGCCCGTCGACCTGCTTGGCCAGCGCCCGGACCAGACCGACCTCGGCCGCTGCGTCCTCGTCGGTGTCCGCGACGAAGACGGCCACGTCGTACCGCCGGGCGCGGGCCTGGACGCCCTTGGCGACGCTGGCGAAGAACGGGTTGGCAAGATCCGGCACGACCAGGCCGATGTTGCCGGTCCGGCCGGTGATCAGCCCACGGGCGGCCCGGTTCGGCTGGTAGCCGAGCTGCTCAACCGCGGCCGTGACCCGGGCCCGGGTGGCGGCGTTGACCATCTCCGGCATCGACAGCGCACGGGACACGGTGGACGGCGACACACCCGCCAGCCGCGCGACGTCACGGATCGTCGCAGGCATGGTCACCTCCTCCCGGGGTCAGGCCTGAGTCTGCAATCGGTTTCAGCAGCATGTCAAGGTTTCGTTGACGGACTTTTGCAGCGCTTCGGATTCGCCTTGTGGACAAGGACTTGTGTCAGGTCGGTGGCGACTGCAATCCTTTGCAGCATCCGTTGCAGCCGACCCCTCCCGGAGGACCCATGCCGAAGGCACTGCAGCCTCATCCGGACCGCGCACTGCCCGCCGGCGAGGCACGTGACATCGCCCGGCGGATCCACGCGTCGACGAAGGACCTGCCGCTGCTCTGCCTGCACGGGCACGTCGACATCTCGCTGTTCGCCACCGACGCGCCGTTCGGCAACCCGGCCGAGCTCCTGGTCGTCCCGGACCACTACGTCACCCGGATGCTGATCTCGCAGGGCATCTCCCCCGAGCGGCTCGGCCTGCCCCGCCGCGACGGCGCCCCGGCCGCGGACCCGCGGGAGATCTGGCGCGAGTTCTGCGCGAACTGGCACCTCTTCCTGGCCACCCCGAGCCGGTACTGGCTGGAGCACGAGTTCGCCGAGGTCCTCGGCGTCACCACGCACCCGTCGGCCGAGACCGCCGACGAGCTGTACGACCAGATCTCCGCGCGGCTCGCCGAGCCCGACTTCCGGCCGCGGGCGCTGCTCGACCGGTTCGCGATCGAGCTGATCTCCACGACCGACGCCGCCACCGACGACCTGGCCGAGCACGCGAAGCTCGCTGCGGACCTGCCCGGCCGGGTGATCCCGACCTTCCGGCCGGATGCCGTCGTACACCTGGACCGGCCGGACTGGCGTGACCTGATCGAGCAGCTCGGCGCGCTGGCCGACGTCGACACCTCGACGTACGGGGGTTATCTGCAGGCGATCCGTCAGCGTCGGCAGGCGTTCGTGGAGGCGGGTGCGCGGGCGACCGACCACGGGCACCTGAGCGCGGCCGCGATTCCGCTGTCGGACGACGAGGCGTCGCGGATCTACGCTGCCGCGTTGAAGGGTGAGGTCTCGGCGGTGGACGCGAGTGCGTTCGCCGGGCACATGCTGTACCAGTCGGCGGTGATGTCGGCCGAGGACGGGCTGGTGATGCAGCTGCACCCGGGCGTGCTGCGGGACCACGATCCGGCGATCCACTCGACGTACGGCCCGGACAAGGGGCACGACATCCCGGTGGCGGCCGAGTTCACCCGGTCGTTGCAGCCGCTGCTCGAGCGGTTCGGGCACTCGCCGAACTTCGGGATGGTGCTGTTCACGGTCGACGAGACGGTGTACTCGCGGGAGCTGGCGCCGCTGGCCGGTGTGTACTCCGCGGTGCGGCTCGGGGCGCCGTGGTGGTTCCTCGACAGCCCGGACGGGATGCGGCGGTTCCGCGAGCTCGTCACCGAGACCGCCGGGTTCTACAACACGTCCGGCTTCGTCGACGACACGCGGGCCTTCCTGTCGATCCCCGCGCGGCACGACCTCGCGCGCCGCATCGACGCCGGGTACCTGGCCAACCTGGTCGTCCAGCACCGCTTGGATGAGGACGACGCCTTCCGGGTCGCCCAGGACCTCGCCTACAACCTCGCGCGAGACACCTACCTCGGCTGACGTGCGTCGCCCCTCCTGCCGGTAGTCTCCAGCAGATCTGTTGGCCGGGGGCAGCTGTGAAGGAACGTGGATGAGGCGTCGTGCTGTCACGGCCGGTGGTGCCGTGCTGCTGTTGTTGCTGGCCGGCTGCTCGGACGACTCGGGCGCACCATCGCCGACGACCTCAGCCGCGACGCCGACCGTGACAGTGCCGACCGCTCCCCCGGCTGCGGCCGCCGCGGCGCTCGGTCCGACCGGCCCTGGTACGGCGATGCCCTGCCGGGGTACTGCGATTCCGGTCGGAGCCGATCCGCAGCAGGTCATCGACGGGCAGCCTTCCGGGACGACGTTCTGCTTCGCCAAGGGCGTGCATCGGATCAGCCGGGCGATCCGGCCGCGGACCGGCGACACGTTGGGTGGCGGCGCTGGCGTCGTACTAACCGGATCTGTGCAGCTGGACGGGTGGAAGCGGGACGGCGACCGGTGGGTGGTGCGTGGGGTGCTGCCGGCGCCGTACGAGCTCAAAGGACAGTGCGAGGACGACAAGACCAAGCCGTGCCAGCGCGGTGAGCAGGTGTTTGTCGACGGCAAGCACCTGACCCGGGTGATGAGTCTGGACGAGCTGAAGCCGGGAACGTTCTACGGCGACTACTCGAGCAACGCCGTGTACGTCGCCGAGGATCCGGACGGCCGGGTGGTCGAGATGTCTCGGACGCCGACCGCGATCGAGAAGTCGGCGAGGAACGTGACGGTCAGCGGGCTGACCATCGAGCACTTCGCCAGCCGGCCGCAAGGTGGCGCGCTGCAGGTCGGCCCGGGCTGGAAGGTCACCGCGAACGAGGTCCGCTGGAACCACGCGGTCGGGATCATGGTGATCGAGGGCGACCGGGCCGAGCTGAGCGGGAACACGGTCGCCGACAACGGCCAGCTCGGGATCGGGCAGTACAAGTCGGCCGGGGTCCGGATCACCAGGAACCTGGTCACCCGGAACAACACCGACGGGTTCTGGATCGCCGACTGGGAGTCCGGCGGGATCAAGTCCACCCGGTCCTCGGGTGATGTGTCCGGGAACGACATCGTGGCCAACCGCGGCATCGGGATGTGGAGCGACATCGCCGAGTACGACCGGCGGATCACCGGCAACCGGATCCGGGCCAACGCCGCGGACGGGATCCGGTACGAGATCAGCTACCAGGCGGTGATCGACCAGAACGTGGTCGAGGGCAACGGCTTCGGCACCGGCCGCGGGTCCGGCGGGAGCCTGTGGGACGGCGGCGGGATCAACGTGAACACCTCGGCCGGCGTGCAGGTCAGCGGCAACCTGGTGAAGAGCAACCGCAACGGCATCTCGATCCAGTCCCGCACCCGCGGCGACGGCCCGCGCGGCACCTACGTCCTGGCCGACGTCGTCATCGAAGGCAACCTGGTCGTGATGGACAACGCCACCGCCAGCACCGGCGTCGTCGAGAACAAGCGCTCCCCCACCAAACCCGGCGCCGTCACTTTCCGCCGCAACAGCTACCAGCTCACCGGCAACCGCTTCGCCTACCAAGGCAAAACCATGACCTGGCCCGAATGGCAAGAAGCCGGCTTCGACCAGGACTCCGTCACCACCTGACCAGACCGGCTACGCTGCGGCTCGAACAGCCTGTGCGAGCGGGTCCCGCCGACGCTGACGGGTAAGTGGACAGCCGAGGACGTGACCGCCGCCAAGCCGATTCCCGTGGTGATGCTGGCTCGGGCGATCGAGCCTGCTTATCGCTGAGCGGCGGCCGCCTGTCTGGCTCGGTGGCGGATTCGGTCGGCGTCGCAGACGGCGGCGGCGACCAGGAGGTGGAGGGTCATCGAGCTGAGGTCGGACAGGCCGCTTTCGTTGAGGGAGGCGGCGGTGATGTAGCCGAGCAGAAGGGCGCCGCAGGCTTTCACGTACGGCGTGGGCGCGCGCAGGACCGCCACCCAGGCGACGATCAGCGCGATGGCGACGATCGTGACCGCGGCCAGGCCGGTCTCCCAGTAGAGGCCGAGCCAGCTGTTGTCGATCGCCATCACGTCGATGTCGCCCTCACCGCGCCGCAGCAGCACCCGCTTGTTGCCGAGGCCGTGACCGATGATCGCCGTCTGCAGCGACACCTTCTCGTCCAGCACTGCCTGCCAGCTGGTGGTCCGGCCACTGAGTGAGCTGATCTGCCGCGTCCCCTGCCCGCGCAGCAGCCAGGTATGCAGTGACCCGATCGTCAGGAACGCGATCCCGACCAGCGCCGGCACCGCGAGGCTCACGAACCGACCGAACCACGTCTTTCTTGTCAGGATCAGCGCGAGCACAAGCCCGAACGCGATCGCCGCCGCCGAGGTCCGGGTCCGGCTCGCCGCGACCAGGACGACGCCCATCCCGATCAGTCCGGCGGCCGGCACGAACGAGAGCTTCTTGCAGATGAACCCGATCAGCGCGAGCCCGAGCAGGATCGCCCCGACCTCGCCGACCCGCGGCGGCAGCATCGGGATGATGACACCCTGCAGGCGGTACCCGGTCCCGAGCGAGCTCAACGGCCGCCAGGCCTGGCTCGGTGCGTACGCCAGACTCAGCACGACCGTTGACGCAAGCAACAGGTGCGCCCACAGATGGGCCCGGATCAACCGCTCCGGGACCTGCACGAGCGGCCGCCACAGCAGGAAGACCAGCACCAGCCCGATCAGGAACCGGGCCAGCCGCATCAACGGCCCGGTCGGCTCGGCCAGCAGGAACGCGGTCGCGGTCGCGAACATCACGTACAGCACGTACAGACTGCTGGTCGGATTGACCCGCGTCCGGAACCCCGGCTTGGTCGCCGCCAGCGCGATCAGGAAGATCGCTCCCAGCAGCAGCCCCTTCATCAGGCTGTTCGTCGAGCCGGTCGTGCCCTGCGGAGCGGCCACTCGCGACGACCACGGCTGGACGCCGAGCACGAACAGGCACCACAGCATCAGCCAGAACCAGGCCGGCTTCTGGACCTCGTCAACGGTCCCCGGCACCGGCCGAGCCAGCTGGTACGTCGACACGGTCAGCGGATCGGTGGAGCGGCCGACTCGACCGGCTTGAAGTTCAGCGGGATACCCAGCGTCTCGTCATGCGCCGAGGCGCCGATCAGTACGACGCCCAGCACCGGAGCCCCAGCGAACTGCAGAGCGCCGGTCAGCCGGGCGACATCCATCTCCTTGTCATGACCGACCTGCACCACCAGCACCGACGCGTCGACCGCGGCGGCCAGCGGCGTGATGCCGTGCCGTCCGACCGCGGCCGGACCGTGGATGACCACGGAGTACCCGGGCGGTAGGTCCGCGACGATGCCCGGCACCAGCGACGGCCCGACAGCCTCGGCCGTCTCCTCGTGGTTCAGGCCCGGCGGCAGCACGTAGAGGTCGGCGACCGTGCCCGGACGGAACAGTTTCCGCGCCCGGATCGCGCGGGTCGCGGCCGGCTCGTGCACCAGGTCGGTGAGCCCCTCGTGCCCGGTCACGTGCGGGAGAACCGGCGTACCTTCGACGTCGGCCAGGATCAGCAGGGTTTCGCGACCGTCCCGCGCGTTCGCCTCGGCCATCGCGAGCGCGATCCCGGCCGAGTTCGGCGTCGGTGAGGCGGAGACGACAAGCAGCGCACCGGGACCGCCGCCGGCAAAGGCGCGCGGGTTCAGCTCGCGGCGGGCGAGCGCGCCGCTCGCCTCGGCCCCGAGCGCGGTGATCTCGTACTGCGGTAGCTCGGGAGCTTCCCGGTGCCACAACCGGCGCCGGTTGCCCTCGGACGCCGCGATCACCGGCGAGCTCGCCGCGCGGGCCGCTTGGTCACGAGTCAGGATGTACGGCGTCAGGTGCGACCGCAGCAGCGCCAGGCCGAAGCCGAGCACCAGGCCGAGAATGCCGCCGACCAACACGTCCCGCGCAACCATCGGCGACGCGGTCGCGGTGTCCGTGGTGGCCGGAGTGACCAGCTCGCTGCCGGCGCCGACTGCGGTCAGCGCCTTGAGCATCGCGGCCGCGTCGTCGGCCGCCTGGCGGGCCTCGGTCGCCAGCCCGACGCGCTGGTCGCGGAGCGCGGCCGCGGTCTGCGAGTCGCCTCGCTGGACGGCTTCGTCGATCTGGCTGACCAGGCTCCGGGACTGCTGGGTGGCGGTCTTCGATCGGTCCTGCGCCTGGCTGGCCAGCGTGGTCAGCAGGGACTTGGCCTCGTCGTTGCGCTGCTTGAGGTAGATGGCCGCGATGGCGTTGGCGCGCCGTACCGCCTCGGAGGAGGTCGGGCCGTCCGTGGTGACGAGGTACGCGTTGTCGGTGACCGCCTTGACCCGGGTGACCGCGGCCAGGTCCTGGACGGTCCGGTCGGTGGTCGGCAGCCCGAGCGACTTGGCGACGCTGCGCAGCAGGGTCGGGCTGGCCATCACCCGGGCCTGGGTCTCGGCCGGCAGGTCCATGCCGAGCGGGCCGGTCTTGTCCGCGCTGCTGGGCAGCTTCCCGACCAAGGCGGGCGGTACGGCGGGGCCGATGACCAACTGGCTGGACGCGGTCCAGCGCTCGGTCTGGGACAACGCGAACACCGAGGCGCCGACGAGTCCGAGCAGGATGCAGCCGATGATCAGCCACTTCTGCCGCAGCAGTGACTGCGCGGTCTCCCGCCAGACCACGGTGCCCGGTTCCATCCGTACCCCATTCCCTTCGAGCCAGCGACCCAGGATATAGGCAGACCCGGGCCGTGGGCGCGGGGTGGCCAAACCATCTCTGTCTGTGGCCTACTCTCTTCTCGGGGATCTCCGGGGGCAGTCCGGAGAGTCGATGCGGCGCGGCGATCGCGCCTGTCCGAGGGGGACACCGCAGCATGAAGAAGAGATGGCTGTTCGCGCGTCTGGGGGTCGTGGGCGCTCTCATCGCCGGGTCGCTGGTGCTGGTGCTGGCACCGCCCGCGCAGAGTATCGAGGCCTCGTTGTCGGCGGCCGAGAGCCCGACCTGGCAGACCAACGCGAGCGTGCAGGGGATCGCTGTCGCGGACGGCAAGGTGTACGCCGGGGGCCGGTTCACCAGCGTCCGTCCGCCGGGCGCCGCAGCCGGGACGAACGAGGTCGCGCAGGCCTACCTGGCCGCCTTCGACGAGACCACCGGTGACCTGGTCACGGCGTTCACCCCGGTTCTCAACGGCCAGGTGTACGCGGTGGCCGCCAGCGCGGACGGCTCGCGGATCTTCATCGGCGGTGACTTCACCACCGTCAACGGCGTCACCCGGAACCGGATCGCCGCCTTCGAAACTGCCACCGGCGCGCTGGTGACGAACTGGAAGCCCTCGGTCTCCTACCGGGTGAAGACCATCTCGGTTGCCGGCGGCACCGTCTACTTCGGCGGCTCGTTCGGCCTGGTCAACAACATCGAGCGGCTCCGGCTGGCCGCGGTCACCGCGGACGCCGGCACCTTGTTGCCGTGGGCCCCGGCCGTGAACGGCGACGTGTACGCCGTGGACGTCGCCGACGACGGCTCCAAGGTGTACGCGGGCGGCCAGTTCAGCACGGTCAACGGCACGAACCAGAACACCGTGTCGAGCCTGGACCCGCTGTCCGGCGGCGTCCTGCCGTTCCCCGGCGCGTCCGCCGTACCGCCGCCGAACGGCTCCTGCACCACCCGGGTCAAGGCGATCGACACCAGCGGCGACACCGTGTACTTCGGCAACGGCGGGGACGGCGGCGGGTGCTTCGACGGCACCTGGGCGGTCGACATCGCCACCAACACGCTGAAGTGGAAGAACCAGTGCCTGGGCGCCACCGAGACGGTCAAGGTCGTCAACGGCTGGCTCTACAAGGGCTCGCACGCGCACGACTGCGTGAACCAGGGCGCCGGCGGCTTCCCGCAGGGCTTCGGCTACCGCTTCCTGCTGACCCAGAACCTGTCCGACGGCACGCTCGGCCCCTGGTTCCCGAACACGAACGCCGGACCGCCCACCGAGGTCGGCCCTCTCGCCTTCGCGTCCGGCGGCAACGACCTCTGGGTCGGCGGCGACTTCACCACCACGAACGGCGTCGGCCAGCAGGGCCTGACCCGGTTCACCAACGCGGCCCCGGGTGCCGCGCCTGCCAAGCCGGCCAAGCTGCTCCCGTACAGCGTCCAGCCGGGAGTGGTGCAGATCCACTTCCCGACCGTGGTCGACAACGACGACAGCACGCTGACATACCGGCTGCTGAAGGGGTTCAGCAACACCACGATCGCCACCGTGACCGCCAAGTCGACCCCGTGGGACCGGCCGTGGCTGCACTTCACCGACACCTCGTCGGCACCGGGCGAGGTGACGAACTACCGCGTCGAGGTGACCGACGGCAGTACGACGATCCGCGGCAACTACTCCGACCCGGTCACGGTCGCCTCGGCGCCTGCGACGTCGTACGACCAGATCATCAACGCCGACGGCCCGCAGGCGTACTGGCGGCTGGGCGAGCCGGCCGGTGCGACGGCCTCGGTCGACTCCTCGGGTCAGAGCAACAACGGCACGTACACCGGGGTGACGCTGGGCACCGCCGGGGCGATCGCGGGCAACACGGCGATGACGACGAGCTCGAGCGGCGGCCGGATGGCCGGCGAGAAGGCGTACAGCATGCCGCAGCAGTTCACCGTCGAGGCCTGGGTCAAGCAGAGCGGGTTCAACCGCGGCGGCCGGATCATCGGCTTCGGCAACTCCAAGACCACCAGCAGCGGTGGCGGCGGGGACCGGATGCTGTACATGCGCACGAACGGCACGATCGTGTTCGGCGTCAACGACGGCTCGCAGCGCACGCTGACCAGCACGTCGGGCAAGAACGACGGCCTGTGGCACCACGTGGTCGGCACCTTCGACAACGGCGCCATGAAGCTCTACGTCGACGGCGCGTTGGCCGGCAGCGCGAGCGTCGGCCAGGCGTCGCTGTACTACGGCTGGTGGCGGGTGGGGTACGACAACACCAACAGCTGGCCGGGTGGCGGGGCGCCCCAGACCGGCATGGGGATCGACGAGGCAGCGGTCTACCCGTACGCGCTCAGCGCGGTTCAGGTACAGGACCACTTCGCCGCTCGATGAACGCAGAGTCTGGGAACTGCAGCACAAAGTCATAACGCGGGCGTGAGGTCGGCTTCCGGTCGACCTCACGCAGCGCTAAGGTCCGCTGGGTGCGTGCAGTGAGGCACGCACCGCCCCACGACTGACCCCCGCCCAGTCCAAAGGACATTGATGAAGAAGTATGTGTTCGCCCTTGTCACCGCAGCGGCCGTCGTCGCCGCCGCGCTGATCCCCTCCGGACCGCCGGTGGAGGCGGCGACTCCGGGCTTCGCTTCGGCCGTCTCGGCCATCAAGCAGACCTCGTGGCAGACCAACAACAGCGTCAACGCGCTGGCGATCAGCGGCAACACGGTGTTCGCCGGCGGTCTGTTCACCAAGATCCGGCAACCAGGCAAGCCGGCCGGCCAGGGGGAGGCCACCCGCACCTACATTGCCGCCTTCAACCGCACCACCGGGGCGCCGACGGCGTTCGCGCCCAAGCTGAACGGCCCGGTCTACAGCATCGCCACCAGCCCGGACGGCAACTGGGTGGTGATCGGTGGCGACTTCACCACCGTGAACGGGATCAAGCGCAGCAAGATCGCGATGTTCTCGGTCGTCACCGGCAAGCTGGTCGCGGCCTGGGACCCGGTGGTCTCGGCCCGGGTCAAGGCGCTGGCCATCTTCGGCAACAGCGTGTTCATCGGCGGCTCGTTCGGCCGGATCGACGGCGCCGTCCGCAGCCGGCTCGGCGCGGTCCGGCTGATCCAGGGCGACCTGCTGCCGTGGAACCCGGTCGCCAACGGCGACGTGTACGCGATCGACCTGTCCGACAACGGCACCCGGGTGTTCGTCGGCGGCCCGTTCAGCACCATCAACGGCAAGGACCACTACTCGCTGGCGATGACGAACAACACCACGGGCGCGGCGTACTCGTTCCCGGCCGCGGCGGCGATCCCGAAGCCGACCGCGACCTGCACCACCCGGGTGAAGGACATCGACACCCTCGGCGACAACGTGTACGTGTCCAACGGCGGTGACGGCGGCGGCTGCTACGACGGCGTGCTCGCCGCCCAGGTCAGCACCGGCAAGCTGCTGTGGAAGAACAACTGCCTGGGCGCGACCGAGGCGATCAAGGCGATCGGCAACTGGGTCTACAAGGGCTCGCACGCGCACAACTGCAGCGACAGCGGCGCGTTCCCGGACGGCACCGGGACGCACTACCTGCTGGTCGAGAGCGCCATCAACGGCAAGATCGGCCCGTGGTTCCCGAACACCGACGCGAACCAGAGCAGCACGACCAAGGTCGGCCCGCTGGCGATAGCCGGGACCAGCACCGACCTGTGGGTCGGCGGCGACTTCCTGCACGTCAACAACAAGATCCAGCAGGGACTGACCCGGTTCACCAACACGCCGGGTGGCGCGGCTCCCGCCGTACCGAAGGCGCCGATCCTGATCCCGTCCTCGGACAAGGTGCAGGTGAAGTTCAGCGACGTGTACGACCTGGACAACATCTCGTTGACCTACAACGTGTTCCGCGGGACGACCAACATCGGGTCGTTCAAGTACATGTCGTACTACTGGGAGGCGCGGAAGGCCTACACGGTGGCCGACACCGGGGTGAAGCGCGGCCAGACGTACACGTACCACATCGAGGTGCACGACGGGCGCAACATCATGAAGGGCCCGTCGGTCAGCGTGAAGGTGCCGTAAGCCGGCCGTCGTAAAACCGGCCGTCGTACCGGTCCAGAGGGGTCTGCCTGATCGGGCAGACCCCTCTTGCTATAGACGGGCAGGGGGTTGCCGGTCGTACATTGGTTGTCTGGGGCAAGGGGGACTTCTCATGGGGAGAGTCATTGCTGTGCTGGGGGCGGCCGGTCTCGCGTTGAGCGCCGTACCTCTCCAACCCGCGACCGGGACCGGCGCGTCGCTGACCGCGGTCGCGAACTCGGCCTGGCAGACCGACGCCAGTGTGCTCGGGCTGGCCGTTGCCAAGGGCAAGGCGTACGTCGGTGGCCGGTTCACCAAGGTCCGTCCGCCGGGCGCGGCGGCGGGGACCAGCCAGACCACGCGAACCTACCTGGCCGCGTTCAACCAGACCACCGGTGCGCTCGACACCACGTTCAACCACACGCTGAACGGCGTCGTCTGGTCGATCGTGGCCGCGCCGGACGGCTCCCGGGTGTACGTCGGTGGTGACTTCACCCGCGTGGACGGCCAGGTGCGGAACCGGATCGCGGCCTTCGACACGGCGACCGGGGCACTGGTCTCGACCATCAAACCGAGCGTCTCCTACCGGGTGAAGGCACTCGCCGTCGGCGGGTCCAGCCTGTACTTCGGCGGCTCGTTCGGCCTGGTGAACGGCGTCACCCGGAACCGCGTGGCCGCGATCAGCACAGTCAACGGCAGCCTGCTGCCGTGGAACCCGAACGCCGACGCGGACGTGTACGCGATCGACGCAGCCGACGACAACTCCAAGGTGTATCTGGGCGGCACGTTCGCGAAGATCGGCGGGGTCAACCGCTGGGCGGTTGCCAGCGTCAACAACTCCACCGGCGCGCTGCTCCCGTTCGCTGCGGCATCCGCCGTACCGCTGCCGTCCAGTGGCTGCACGTCGCGGGTCAAGGACATCGAGACTGCCGGCAACCGGGTGTACTTCGCCAACGCCGGCGACGGCGGCGGCTGCTTCGACGGAACATGGGCCGCGGACGTCGCCACCGGCAACCTGGTCTGGAAGAACAACTGCCTGGGCGCCACCGAGGCGGTCACCTACGTCAACGGCTGGCTGTTCAAGGGCTCGCACGCACACAGCTGCCCAGGCGGGTTCCAGGACGGCACCGGCGCCCACTTCCTCCTCCTGCAAAACCCAGCCACCGGCTCACTCGGCCCTTGGTTCCCGAACACCAACGCCGGCCCGCCAACCGAGGTCGGCCCACTCGTCTCCGCCACCGGCGGCGCAGACCTCTGGGTCGGCGGCGACTTCACCAAGGTCAACGGCGTCGGCCAACAAGGCCTCACCCGCTTCACCAACCTGGGCCCAGGCGCCAAACCCCTAGGCCCAGCCCTGCCGACCCTGTCCAGCACGACACCCGGCCAGGTGAAGGCCACCGTCCAAACGTCCCTGGACAACGACGACATCAAACTCACCTACCGCCTCCTCCGCGGCGCCACCAACACCGTAGTAGCCACCACCACCGCCAACTCCACCTTCTGGAGCCGCCCCACCATCACCCTCACCGACACCACAGCCCCCTCCGGCACCACCCAGCTCTACCGAATAGAAGTAACCGACAACCAAAACCCCGTACGCGGCGGCCACGCCACCATCACCGTCCGCTAACCCGGCCTCTCGGCCGCCGAGTTCCGTCCGCACTGACGGGTCTGTGCGCACAGCCGGGTTGCAGCACGCCAACGACGACACAACCCGCCAACCACCGCTGCCAACAGAGCCGCCCCGCATGTGGCCGGTCTTGCCCCCCTGACCCAGCTCCCCCGGCTGACCCAGCTCGCCCAGCTTCCCCGGCTTCCCCGGCGAATGGCCGGTCTCGCCCGGCATGCCCAGCTGACCCAGCTCGGCAAACCGACCCAGCCCGCCCGGCTGATCCAACTCCACCCGACTTACCCGGCTGACCCAGCTCGGCCGGTTCGCCCGGCTCCCCGGTTTGCCCGGCATATGGCCAGTTTCGTCCGCATCCCGGGACACCGGTGGAATCAGCTGGTGGCTTGCACAGGAACTGGGGACCTAGGACAGGCTGTGTGATGTCCGAGGTCCCCGGAGGGTGTTCAAACCCACGGCTCTCAGCCGAACCTGACCAGCATGCGGACAAATCCGACCACCCACCGAACCATCTCCTCAAGGACCTGAAGCCACGGAGTTCAAGCGCCGCCGACACGCTCCAGGCCCGCGGCGGTGATCAGCCCGACGATGTGTTGACGACCTCCGCCTCGGTTCGGTTCATCCGAACCCAGCCTCCGGATGCACCGCCGGCAAACACCGTCCGATCCGAACCCGATCTCCGGACGCGCCGCCGACACAACACGCCCCACCCGAACCCAATCCCATGATCCAGATCCCCCGGATCCACACCGGCACACCGAATCCACCCCGGCACGCGACCACTCCAGTGAGCTGCTCCGGGACAGCTGCGTCCTTCCCTGGTCGTGGTGGTGTGGGTCAAGGGTCGAAGATCCGCGCAGCGGACGCCGAAGGCGCCCTTGACGCACACCACCACGACTAGCACGATCAAGCAGCCCGGAGCCGCGCCCCCATGCCGCCCCGTCAACCGTCCCCAGCCGCTCACCGATCCGCGCTGCGCCGAAGGCGCCAACAAACAGCCGCCGCCGAAGGCGGTGACCATTGCGCGTCTCACGGTCCGGTCCGCCGAGTACCTTCACGCGTCCCGCGCTGTGCGGCGGTGTCCCTTGCACGTCCCGTCCGCCGAATACCTTCAGACGTTTCGCGGTGTGCGGCGCGCCGAAGGCGCCACAAAGAACAGCCGCCGCCGAAGGCGGTGACCTTTGGGCGGGCTGTCCGCCGAACACCTTCACGCGTCCCGCGCTGTGCGGCGCGCCGCAGGCGCCAGAAGAACAGCCGCCGCCGCAGGCGGTGTCCTTACGTCCGGCGGTGGGCGGTTATGGCTCGGTGGGCTTCGTTCCACCAGAGGAGGAGGGTGCAGAAGGAGGCTGAGGCGAGGCCCCAGGCGGCGCCGCGGGCGCCCCAGAGGTAGGCGCCGCCTACTCCGCACAGGATGAGGATGACGGAGGAGATCAGGCGGACTCGGAGGCCGCGGGTGGCGGCGGTGAGGGCTCGCATGATGGCGAAGGCGCCGGCGTTCGAGGCGCCAAAGGCCTGCAGGAGGATGACGGGGATGAGGACGCTGTGGGCTTGTTCCCAGACGCCGGGGCCCAGCAGTTCCCGGCCGACGACCGGTGGGAGCAGGAGGAAGATGGCGCCCCAGGCCAGCGCGCCGGCGCCGACGCCGAGTGAGATTGCGAGGCCGACGAGCCAGAGGCGGCGGTAGGAGTGCCGGAGTGCGCGGGCGGCTTCGGGGACGGAGATCATCCGGATGCCTTGGTTGAGCACGTTCACCGGGCCGAGCAGGACCTGCGCACCGCGGATGCCGGCGGTCGCGGCCAGGCCGGCGGCGGCGGTGATGCCGAGCATGTAGACCTGGATGGTGCCGGACACCGCGAGCATCTCCCCCATGTACTTCGGGGTGAGGTCCCAGTGCGCCTTCACCCACTCGCGGATCAGCTGCCGGCGAGGTGACACACCCGCCTGGAATCGCCCGGCAACGGCCGCGATCACCGCACCAAGGCCCCACCCAAGCGTCAGCGAGAACGCCGTCGCCGTACCGGTCAAGTAAAGTCCGCCGAAGATCGCGAGCATGGCGAGCAGCCAAATGAGGTCGTTCACGAAGGCCCGTCGGCCTTCGCCGACGACGAAGAACGCCCACCGCCACGCGTCCTGCAGCAGCAACCCCGGCATCGTCACCGCGAATGCGATCAGCACACCCCTCGACGGCACCCCCGGGAAGGCCGCGATCGCGAGACCGACGAGCAGCCCGGCGAATCCCATCAGCAACGCGGTCGCCGTACTGGCCCGAACCGCCCGCTCCCAGGCCGGGTTGCGTTCACCGGAGTAGCGGACCGCCAACGGCTCGGTGGCGATCGCCCGGGAGACGTTCAGGGCGATCGTGTATCCGCCGAAGGCGAGTGCGTAGACACCGAAGTCGGCGACCGTGCTGGACCGCGCGACCACCACGCCGACGGCAAGGTTGCTCAGGCTGGACAGCGCCTGGTCGGCCAATCCCCAACTCGCCCGGCCGGCCGGTCCGGCCAGTCGCCGGAGCTTCGGCCGCCGGGGGAACTTCACGACAGCACTCTATGAGACAGGTGCCGGGGGTTTGCGCAGGACGCCGTACAGGAAGCGTGGGATGCCCAGGACGTAGCGTTTCCACAGGCGGCGGGGCTCCTTGTAGAGCCGGTAGCTCCACTCGAGGCCGGCGCGCTGCATCCACTGCGGCGCGCGGTCGAGCCGGCCGGTGTGGAAGTCGAACGCGGCGCCGACTCCGATCAGGATCGCGGCGTTCAGCCGGTCCCGGTGCTCGGCCATCCAGCGCTCCTGCTTCGGCGCGCCGAGCCCGACCCAGATGATGTCCGGTCGGGCCTCGTTCAGCCGCGCGACCATCTCGGCGTCCTCGGCCTCGGTCAACGGCCGGTACGGCGGGCACTCGACGCCGACCACCTTCAACGCCGGGTGCCGCTCCTGGAACCTGTACCGCAGGTCCTCGGCAACTCCCTCGGCGCCACCGTAGAAGTACTGCGTCCAGCCACGCTCGGCCGCCTCGGCCATCACCCGCTCGAGCAGGTCCGGCCCGGCCACCCGCGCCATCTGCTCGAACCCGGCTCGCTTGCCCGCCCACACCAGCGGCATCCCGTCCGGCACGGTCAGCCCTGACGTGTTGAACACCTCGGTGAGCTGTTCGTCGGCGCGCGCGTGCAGCAGCGAGTTCATGTCGGTCACGCAGACCAGGTGCCGCTCGTCGCGGTCGATCCAGCGGCCGAACGTCTCGACGGTGTCGTCGAGGTTCGTGACGCTGACGTGGATGCCGAGTACGTCGACGCGGGCTGCGGTGTCGATGGCCGTCTGCATGTCAGTCCTCTTCGGTCAGTGCGGCCAGGTCCGCGTCGACCATGATCCGGACCAGCTCGGGGACGTGCACCTGGGCTTTCCACCCGAGCTCGGTGTTGGCTTTGGACGCGTCGCCGATCAGCGAGTCCACCTCGGTCGGGCGCTCGTACCGCGCGTCGTGGTCGACGAAGTCCTCCCAGTCCATCCCGGTGTGCTCGAAGGCCAGGCTGACGAAATCGCGCACCGAGTACGACGTCCCGGTCGCGATCACGTAGTCCGCCGGGGTGTCGTGCTGCAGCATCCGCCACATCGCCTCGACGTACTCCGGCGCGTACCCCCAGTCCCGGCAGGCGTCCAGGTTGCCCAGGTACAGCCGCTTGTCCAGGCCGAGCTTGATCCGGGCCACCGCGCGGGTGATCTTCCGGGTCACGAAGGTCTCGCCGCGGCGCGGGCTCTCGTGGTTGAACAGGATGCCGTTGACCGCGAACATGTCGTACGCCTCGCGGTAGTTCCGGGTCATCCAGTAGCCGTAGAGCTTAGCCGCGCCGTACGGCGACCGCGGGTAGAACGGGGTGTCCTCGTTCTGCGGCGGTGGCGTCGCGCCGAACATCTCCGACGACGACGCCTGGTAGAACCGGCAGTCCAGCCCGATCATCCGGATCGCCTCGAGCAACCGCGTCGTACCCATCCCGGTGGTATCACCGGTGTACTCCGGCTCGTCGAAGGACACCCGGACATGCGATTGCGCGGCCAGGTGGTACACCTCGGCCGGCTGGATCGACGCCAGCAGTGTCACCAGCCGGGACCCGTCGGTCAGATCGCCGTAGTGCAGGAACAGCCGCTTGTCCTCAGCCTGCGGACCCTCGTACAGATGGTCGATCCGGCGGGTGTTGAACGTCGACGCACGCCGGATCAGGCCGTGCACCTCGTACCCCTTGGCGAGCAGCAACTCGGCCAGGTACGACCCGTCCTGACCAGTGATCCCGGTGACGAACGCCTTCTTCACACGGCCTCCTGCAGGTACCAGGCGTACGTGGCGGCGACACCGTCTTCGAGGGAGATGGACGGCTTCCAGCCCAGCGCGTTCAGCCGGCTCACGTCGAGCAGCTTGCGCGGGGTCCCGTCCGGCTTGGACAGATCGTTGCTGATCGCACCTTCGTAACCGACCACGCGGGCCACCAGCTCAGCCAGCTCGCGGATGGTCACGTCCGCGCCGACTCCGACGTTGATCGGCTCCGGCTCGTCGTAGTGCTCCAGCAGGTGCATGCACGCGTCGGCCAGATCGTCCACATGCAGGAACTCGCGCCGCGGCGTACCGCTCCCCCACAGCACGACCTCGGGCGCATCAGCCTGCCGCGCCTCATGGAACCGCCGGATCAGCGCCGGCAGCACGTGCGAGCTCAACGGATCGAAGTTGTCGTGCGGTCCGTAGAGATTCGTCGGCATCGCCGAGATCCACCGCAGCCCGTACTGCCGCCGGACCGCCTGGACCTGCATGATCCCGGCGATCTTCGCGATCGCGTACGCGTCGTTCGTCGGCTCCAACGAGCCGGTCAGCAGGCTCGACTCGCGGATCGGCTGCTCGGCGAACTTCGGGTAGATGCACGACGACCCGAGGAACAGCAGCCGCGGCGTCCGCACCTCGAGCGCGGCGTCCATCAGGTTGACCTGGATGCGCAGGTTGTCGCTGAGGAACTCGGTCGGGTGGTCCCGGTTGGCCAGGATGCCGCCGACCCGGGCCGCCGCGTCGATCACCACGGCCGGCCGGTGCTCGCGCAGGAACGCGAACGTCGCCGCCCGGTCCCGCAGGTCCAGGTCGGACGACGAGGCGCCGATCAGGTGCTGGTAACCGGCTCCTTCGAGCCGGCGCCAGATCGCCGAACCGACCAGGCCACGGTGGCCGGCCACATAGACGGGTGCATGAAGGTCCATCAGTACGCTCCTGCGCCGTAGATCACCGCGCGCACGGTCTTCCAGAGAATCAGCAGGTCGAGGGTCATCGACCAGTTGTCGACGTACCGCAGGTCGAGCCGGACCGACTCGTCCCAGGACAGGTCGCTGCGGCCGCTGACCTGCCACAGGCCGGTGATGCCGGGCTTGACCAGCATCCGGCGGGAGTCGTCGGCGGCGTACAGGGCGACCTCCTCCGACAGCGGCGGCCGCGGGCCGACCAGGGACATGTCGCCCCGCAGCACGTTGAACAGCTGCGGCACCTCGTCGAGCGAGAAGCGGCGGATCCACCGGCCGAGCGGGGTCATTCGCGGGTCGTCGCGCATCTTGAAGTGCACGCCGTTGCCGTCGCTGAGCGCGTACAGGTCACCGAGCCGCTGCTCGGCGTCGGAGTACATGCTCCGGAACTTCAGCATCGTGAACTCGACACCAGCGCGACCGACCCGCTGCTGCCGGAACAGCACCGGCCCCGGGCTGGACAGCCGTACGGCGATCGCCAGGCCGAGGAGCACCGGCGACAGCAAGGTGATGAGACCGAGCGCGAACACCCGGTCGAAGACGGCCTTCATCAGGTGCGGTCCGCCACTCACCGATGGCCGCTCCAGGTGCAGCAGGGACAGGCCGGCGACCGGGCGGACGGAGATCCGCGGCCCGGCGACCTCGATGATGCCCGGTGACACGATCAGCTCGATGCCGCGCTGCTCGAGCGCCCAGGACAGCCGGCGCAGCGACTGCCCGGCCAGCTCGGGGTCGGTCGCGATCGCGACCACCTCGACCGCGTGCCGGTCGGCCGCGGCCAGGATGTCGGGTTCGTCCAGTTCCTCCGGCTGCATCGGCCCGGTCGAGTGCCCGTCGCCGCGCGGCCGGCAGGTGGCGACCACCCGGAACCCGTCGGTCGGCCGGCTCTCGAGGTGCTCACACAAGGTCGCGGCCGGACCGCTGCGCCCGACCACGAGAACCCGATGCATGCAGCGACCTCGGACCCGGTGCCGGTGCAGGTCCTTCCGCAGCGCATAACGCAGTACCAGCGCCGTCCCCACCATCACCGGAATCGCCAGTACGACGAAGCCGCGGGCGATCTCGGTCTTGGTCACGTACGACGCCATCGCGACCGCAGCCGTGAGCCCTACACCGGAACGCAACAGCGACCGGAACTCGTCCGGCCCGGCTCCGAAGTAGCGGGGGTCGTAACCCTTCGACAGGGCGACCGCACCCACCCAGGCCAGCGGGAGCACGCTGCTCACGATCAGGTAGCCGCTGCCGACGTGGTACCCGAACCGGGTCAGCAGGGCGACCGAGACACCGACCATCGCGGCCAGCAGGTCGCCACCGACCGCGGCCCAGCGGTAGACGCCGACCCAGCGGGGTTCGGTCGAGCGGGACGGCAGCGGAACGATCGCGGGGACCTCGTGCGGCACCACCCAGAGCGGACGGCGGCCATCGACCGCATCCGGCGCCTCTGCTCCGCTCACTCCGGCCTCTCGTCTCACGCTGCGACTGTTGGGTCACGGTATGTGCCCGCCGCAGTCTGCAGTCTGCCCTACCCACTGTCAAACGGAGATCGCCACCGAAGGTGACGGAACAACTGCGTTGCCTGAATCCCCAGAAATTCACCCGCCGGTCGGCGGCGCGACATCGCAGAGTACTACGCGCGAGGGCCGCCAGGGACGGAGACGCGGGGATGCTTGGCTAGAATTTGCGTGGGAGTGGAGTGGGGGAAATGACACAGGACGACATCGGGCGGTCGCGTCTGCCCGCACGCCCGGCGCTCGCGCCGGCGGTGCGCCGGCCGGTCGTGGCGTTGGCGCTGCTCGGGCTGGTGGCGCTGGTGGTGCCCGCGCTGATCTTCGCCGGTGACACCGGTCCCAGCCGCTTGGACCTCCGCGTGGAGAAGGCGGTCGTCGAGAGCGCACCGGGCGGCACGTACGACCTGATCCGCGGCATCGACTGGCTCGGCGAACCGGTCGGCCGGGCCCTGCTGCTGGTAGTCGTCACACTGGCCTGCCTGGCCGCAGGTCGCCGCGCGCTGGCGCTCACCAGTGTCGTCGGCATGGTCACCGTCACTTTGCTCGCCACTGCGCTGAAACCGTTGGTGGGCAGGCGCATTCACGCCGGCTTCCTCTGCTACCCCAGCGGCCACACCGCAGCCCTCACCGCGGCCGCACTGATCGTGGGACTACTCCTGGCCGACCTCCTGAACCTCGGCCCGATCGCGGGTACGGCGGTCATCCTCGGAGTCACTGTGGCCGGAGCCGCCGTGACCTCGTGGGCGCAGATCGTCCTCGACGCCCACTACCCCACCGACACGGTCGGCGGTTTCGGCCTGGCCCTGGCCGTGGTCCCGGCGACCGCGCTGCTGACGGACGCAGCGCTCAGGCGAACCGGCGGAAGACGGGCTTGACCGAACGTCCGCCCATCCACGGTGTCGGATCGTCGCCGTCCAGTGCCTTGCGGTACACGACGCAGGCCTGGCCGACCACGTCGACCGTGTGCGCGATGTCCGCGTCGGTGAGCGCCGCGCTGACTACGAACGACGGCCCGATCACCCCGCCGAGGATCAACTCGCGCAGGAACAGCGTGCGGAACTCCTGCGACGGCTGGCCTTCCTGGTCAAGAGTCGCGAAGACCATGTTGCTGGGCCGGCCCCGGACGACGACGTGGTCCTCGACCCCGGCTGCCGCCGCGACCTCCCGGACCCCGGCCGCCAGTTGGTCGCCGAGCTCGTGCAACCGGGCAGCGATGCCTTCCTCTTTGTAGACGTCCATCACCGCGATGGCAGCCGCGAGCGCATGCGTCTCGGCGCCGTGTGTGGTGGACAGCAGGAACACTCGCTCGTGGTCGTCGCGCAGACCGCCGCGCTCCATGAACTCCCGCTTGCCGGCCAGCGCCGACACGGCGAACCCGTTGCCGAGGGCCTTGCCGAAGGTGGAGAGGTCGGGCGTCACGCCGTACACGCCCTGGGCGCCGGCTTCGGAGAAGCGGAAGCCGGTGATCATCTCGTCGAAGATCAGCAGTGCGCCGTAGCGGTGGGCGAGATCGCGGAGTGCTTTGAGGTAGCCCTCCGGCGGGTCGTGCTGGGTGGCCGCCTCCAGGATCAGGCAGGCGATCTGGCCCTCGTGCCGGGTCAGCAGCTCCTCGGTCGCGGCCAGGTCGCCGTACGGGAAGGCCACCGTCAGCTCGCCGATCTCGTCCGGGATGCCGGCCGCCATCGGGGTCCGGGTGATGAACCAGTCGTCGATCGAGAAGAACGCGTGGTCGGAGCAGATCGCGACCAGCGGCTTCCCGGTGACCGCGCGGGCCAGCTTCACCGCGGCGGTGGTGGCGTCGGAGCCGTTCTTGGCGAACTTCACCATGTCCGCGGTCGGCACCGAGGCCAGGAACCGTTCGGCTGCCTCGAGCTCGACGATGCTCGGCCGGACGAAATTGCTGCCGCGGCCGAGCTCGCGCCGGACGGCCTCCAGCACCTTCGGGTGGGCGTGGCCCAGGCTGACCGCGCGCAGGCCGGAGCCGTACTCGACGTACTCGTTGCCGTCGATGTCCCAGACGTGCGCGCCGAGGCCGTGCGAGATCACCGGCGCCATGTCCTGCGGGTACTGGTCGTCGCCCTTGGCGTAGGTGTGCGCGCCACCCGGGACGAGTTCGTGCAACCGGGCGTTGGCCCGGTACGACTTGCCGAACGACTTGGTCATGACAGTCTCCTGGTGGCTTCGGCGAGCGAAGGCGCGGCCTTGTCCCGCTCGGACATCAACGTGACCGGCAGCGGCCACTCGATCGCCAGGCCGGGATCGTCGAAGGCGATCGACACGTCCTCGCTCGGGTCGTGGGCGCGGTCGATCCGGTACGAGACGTCGGCCGGGTCGGTGAGCGCCTGGAAGCCGTGCGCGCACCCGGCCGGGACGTAGACGGTGACCTGGTTGTCGCCGGTCAGCTCGAAGTACTCGACGTTGCGGTAGGTCGGCGAGTCCGGTCGCAGATCGACGACGACGTCGAGGACCGCCCCGTACGAGCAGCGGACCAGCTTCGCCTCGCCGGCGCCCGCGCGCACGTGCATGCCGCGGACGACCCCCTTCACCGACCGGGAGATGCTGTCCTGCACGAAGGCGTCCGGGTCGAGGCCGGCCGCCGCGACCACGTCGCGGTCGTACGTCCGCGAGAAGAAGCCGCGCTCGTCGCGGTGCGGGGTCGGCAGGAACATCAGCCCGCCGGCGATCCTCGGTACCTGGATGACGTCCATCGATCCTCCTAGTGCCTACTGACCCGCACCGGCGAGCCGGCGTCGAACACGGTCTTGGACAGCACCGCGAACTGCTGCTCGAGCAGGACGGCGTACTCGGTGTTCTTCTCGCGCATGGCGGGCTCGAGCCGGTTCGCCCGCGCCTCGAGCGCGCGGAACTGCTCGATCAGCCGCGGCACGCTGAGGGTGCGGATGGACTGGCGGAATTCCGCCAGCCGCATGTCCTCCATCAGGATGTCGTTCTTGCTGGCGTAGCTGATCGAGATGGTCGGCTTCGACAACCGCAACGCGGACTGCACGTTGTGGTAGCGCGAGGCAACGACCAGGTCGGTCCCGGCCAGCTGGCCCATCAGCTCGCCGAGCGAGTCCGCCGGTTCCCGGACCAGCCGGGACTCCACCAGCTCGGGCCGGTTCTTCCGTAGGTCGTCGTACACGGCGGTCACCACGACCTCGTCGGCCGGGTCGCCGGTGACGAGCCGGATCCGGTAGCCGTCGTCGACCAGCCAGCGGGCGAACTCGACGATCTTGGCCTCGTACTCGGCGTAGATCTCGTCCGCCCGGCCCCGGTCGGCGCTCGTGCCGTGGTACTCCATCAGTCCGAGCCCGACGGTCTTGCGCGGCCGCAGCGACGGCTCGGGCGGAATCGGCTCGGGCAGCGCGAACGCGAGGTCCGGGTAGACCTCGTCCTGGCTGACGTCGACGCCCATCGCCCGCATCGAGTCGCGCGACAGGTTGTCCCGGTACGAGCGGTACGTCGCCAGTCGTGCCGCGCCGGTGTAGAGCCACCGGATCGACCGCTCCCGGGCCACGTTCGCGCCGACGCTGACGAGGGCGACCTTGGCACCGCCCATCCGGGCAGAGACGCACATCAGGAACAGTGCGAACGGCCAGCCCCAGGGGTTCAGCTCCAGGGTCGTCTCCAGCACGCCCATGCCGGGCACCACCACGACGTCGTACCGGCGGAACAGCCGCGGCATCCGGACCAGGTCAGCGACCTTGCCGAACAGCTTGCGGAAGACCGTGGTGATCCGCGTCCGGCCCGGACCGTGGGCGCCGTACCAGGTCATCGCCGTCGACGGGATGCCGTACTGCCGCTCGAGCTCCTCAGGGCCGGAGCACACACAGCTGATCTCGGCATCCGGGTGGCTGGCCCGGAGGAACCGCAGCATCGCGTCGAGCGACCCGTGGTTGCCCAGGTTGCCCGATCCCAGCAGGCCGAAGATCGCGATCCGTAGCGGCCTGCGAGTCTCCGCGGTAGTCATTCCTAGGAAGCCCTCCGCTGACCGGCGACCGCGGAACTCTCCGGGATCGCGGTCGGGGCGCTGGGCGATGCGCTGTCCTCGATCCGGCGCGACGACGAGCCGGGCATCGCCCGGTCCCGCAGCCAGTGCGCCAGGTGGCCGTAGCACTTGCGCCGGTCCGACGACGACAGCGGCGCGCGGCGGATGCCGCCGACGAAGCCGCCGACGTACTCGGCCAGCAGCCGGGCGGTCGGGTGCTTGAGCCGGCTGGCGCGGCGGGGCTCCATGTTCGCCGACCGGGACCGGATGGTCGGCTTGGCCCGCTCGGCCCGGTCCGGGTGGTCCCGGCGGAAGAACAGCAGCTCGGGCACCTGGTGGAACCGGCCGTACAGGCACAGCTCGGCCATGATCGTCCGGTCGGAGTGGTGATAGCTGCCGTTCAGCGGCGTCCGGCGGAGGATGTCCGAGCGCATCACGCCGTAGAAGTCGTCGCCGCCGACCCCGAACAGCAGGCTCTTGAACCGCTCCGGCGCCCGCGGGTCGTCGGTGGCCAGCGGGTAGTCGACCTTCAGCACGATGTCGCCGTTGCCGTCGATGATCGCCTGGTGCGCGTGCGCCAGCACCAGCGCCGGGTCGGCGTCGAGCGCCTCGATGCAGCGCAGCAGCAGGTCGCGGCCGTACAGGTCGTCGTACGACGCCCACTTGAACAGCTCGCCGCCGCTGTGCTCGAAGGTCCAGTTGTGGTTCGGTGTCGCGCCGATGTTCACCGGCTGCCGGTAGTAGCTGATCCGCGAGTCCTTGGCCAGGTACTCGCGGCAGATCTCCTCCGTGCTGTCGGTCGAGGCGTTGTCCGAGATGACCAGCTCGAAATCGCCGTAGCTCTGTCCCAGCAGGGCGTCCAGGGACTCGGCCAGATACTTCTCCCCGTTGTAGACCGGTAGACCGACACTCAGCCTTGGTACCGCGTTCATGTGCTCCTCATTTCTGGCATCTGTACCCGGTCCGCCGCCCCAGCCGGTTCCGGTTCTGTCTCATGCCGCCGTTCGCGGATGCCCACCCCGAGACTCCACCACCAGACGATCGCCCCGACGAACGTCGCGCCCGCCGTCCCCCAGGCCGACCCGAGGGCGCCCCCCAGCGCCCCGCCGCCGACCCCGCCCACCAGGTACGCCGCCGAGGCGTACAGCTGGGCCCGCAGACTCCGCCGAGCCACCCCGAGTGCGCGCAGGCCTGCCGACGCACCCGTGTAGAAGCTGGCGAACATCACCGACAAAGTTGCCGGCACCAACAATGGCTCGGTCGCGTCCCAGACCTCGCCGAGCACCACGTGCCCCCACGCGTGCGGGAGGAACAGCACGAGGGCCAGGCCCCAGGTCAGCGCCGCCAGTGCCTGGGCTGTGCCGAGCAGCAGGCAGAACTTCCCCAGCGCTCGCAGTGAGCGGCGCAGCATCCGCGCCGCCTCCGGAACCGCCACCAGACCGATCCCGGAGAGCACGATGAAGAACGGCCCGAGCATCATCTCGGCGCCGCGGACGGTGCCGACCGCGGCCACGCCGGCGAACGCGCCGAGGCCGTACATCTTCAGCTGGTACGCGCCGCTGATCGTGGTGTTCTCGGCCAGGTACCGCAGCCCGAGGTCCTTGTGCTCCCGCAGCCAGTGCAGAGCCTGGAACAACCTCGGTACGACGCCCGCCTGCAGACCACTCACCAGCGCAGCGAAGATCCCGGCCGCACCCCAGGCCAGGACGAACTTGGTCACGCTCGGACCGTCGTGCTTGGCCACGTACAGCAGCGGCACCAGCGCGAACGCCCAGGTGATGTCGCTGAGGAACGCCTTGCCGCCCTGGCCGGAGGAGAAGAACGCGAACCGCCAGCTGTCCTGCAGCATCAGTCCGGGCAGCACGCAGCCCAGCGCGATGAAGGCGGCGCCCGGCCGGCCGCCTATCACCAAGCCAACCGCGGCACAGATCGCGCCGGTCGTCAGACCGACCGCGATCGCCATCCCGGACGAGCGCGCGACGGCCTTCTTCCAGACCTCGTGCGGCACGCCGCTGAACCGCACCGCCAGCGGATCGGTCGCGAGTCCACGGGAGATGTTGACCACCAGGCCATACGTCACCCAGGCCAGGCTGAAGGCGCCGAACTCTGCAGCGCCCAGCGAGCGGGCGACGACGATGCCGACCACGAAGCTGACCAGGCTGGTGACAGCCTGGTCAGCAAGTCCCCAGGTAACGCGGCGCAGCACCCCTCGCATGGGTCAGCCCACGACTTCGTGCGGTTCGGGCAGCGGGACAAGGTACGTGGCGCCCCAGCCGCCGGCGGACTCGAGCTGAGTGATCACTTCGTCGGCGATGTCCCAGGTGAGCACCAGGACGACGTCCGGCTGCGCGGCCCGCAGTTCCTCGATCGGCCGGATCGGGACGCCGCAGCCGCCGGGGATCCGGCGACCGTGCTTGCCGGGGGCCAGGTCGACCGTGAACGGCAGCAGGTCGGTGGTGACCTTGCTGAGGTCCAGGAGCACCGGCGCCTTCGAGGGGGCGCCGTACCCGAGGACCGTCCGGCCGGCGGCCTGGTGGCGGGCGAGCTCCTCGTGCAGCACTCCGGCCGCGTGCCACGCGGCCTCCTGGAAGCTGCCGAGCTGAACCTCGTCGGCGATGCCGGCCGCTTCCTCGTCCTCGAGCACCACGTCGACCGACGGGTCCGGCTTCGCGTCCGCGGTGTGCCGCAGCATCACCATCAGGCTGCCGCCGAACATCTCGACCTGCTTGACCGACTCGACGGTCAGGCCGTGCAGTGCGGCGACGCGCTGCAGCGCCCGCAGCGAGATGTACGACCAGTGGCCGTGCCGGATGGTGTCGAACTGGTTGCCGATGAACAACGGCAGCAGGTGGTGGAACTCCATGACCAGCAGACCGCCCGGGGCGAGCCGGTCCGCCCGCAGCTTCAGCAGGTCACCGAACGCGGGCTCGTGCACGATCCCGTGGACGTCGACCACCAGGTTGGCCTGCTTGCCGTCACCGGCCAGCCGGCACCCGGCGGCGTACAAGTGCTGCAGCCAGGAACCGCCGTGGTGGCTGGCGAACTCGAACACGACGCCGCCGATCAGCTCCGGGTAGTCGGCCAGGATCTCCTTCACCGACTTCTCCGCGTGCGCGATGCTGGTCGCGGACTCGACCGCCAGCGGCTCCTCCGGCAGCTGCGGCTCGACCGGGCCGAGCTGGACCAGGGTGCAGTCCCGGCACAGCCACAGCTCGAGCGGCCAGCGCGGATCCGGACCGGGCGTCTCCGCCGGCGGGAAGTAGTCGGCACACGGCTGCGCACCCAGGTCCACCACGGGTACGACGTCCTCGCCCGCGCAGCCACGACACTTGAAGCTCACTCGCCCATCCCCCTCGATCACCATGTCAATGTCGCCTTGGCCGTGGTGAACGCCTCCGCGTACGGCGCCCGGCACTCCATGCCGCGCAGCCTCGCCAGCCCGGCGAAGACCTCTTCGTCGAACCAGTCGTGCGGGACCTGGGACGGGTAGGCCTTGTGCAGCCGGGTGATCTTCTCCCGCAGCTGCTCCTCGGTCAGGTCGACGTACAGCCACGGCCGGCCGATGTCGCCGTCCCACTTGGGGATCTCGTAGTGCAGCACCAGGTGGCTGCGCCACACCGTCGGCGCGAGCTCCGCGATCAGGCGGTGGTCCTGGTGCGCGTCGGTGCGGCTCGGCGCCAGCACCAGGTCGGGGCTCCTGCTCCCCCGGGCCGTTGCCTCGAGCAACTCCTTGGTCTCGTTCCAGAACGCCGGCAGCCGGCCGTCCGGCAGCTCGGCCGAGGTGACGGTCACCTCGCACTCGGGCAGGAACAGCTCCGCGGCCCGCCGGGCCTCGTCGAGCCGGAGCGGGCTGCCGGTCGCGATCACGAACTCGGCGGTCAGCTCCGGCACCGACTCGGCCAGCTTGAGCAGCGTGCCGCCGCAGCCGATCTCGATGTCGTCCGGATGCGCGCCCAGGGCCACCAGGTGGACCGGGCGCTCGATCAGGCCGAGCTGGAACGGCAGCATCAGATCGCCACCACCATGGGCGAGTCGTCGGACAGGAACTCCGGCTTCTGCAGCACCTGGGCCCGCTGCTCGCGGGTCTCGTGGCTCCACAACGCCCACGGCTTCTTGCCGGTGCGGTACAGCTCCTCGAGCTGGCTGCGCTCCTTGAGCGTGTCCATCGGCGCCCAGAACCCGTGGTGCGGGATCGCCTCCAGCTTGCTCATCGCGGCCAGCCGCGGGAACGCGTCCCCGACCAGGTCCTCGTCCTCGTGCAGGACGTCGAAGATCTCCTTCTTGATCACGAAGTAGCCGCCGTTGATCCACATGTTCAGGTCGGCGGCCGAGCGCAGCCCGGTGATCCGGGCGTCGGTGCCGAACTCGACCACGTGGAAGGAGGCCTGCGGCGGGACCGCGAGCAGGCTGGCGGTGATGTCGCTGGTCATCACGTGGTCGACGATCTTGTCCATCGGCGCGTCGGTCAGCACGTCGCCGTAGTTGGCCAGGAACGCGTCGTCGTCCTCCAGGTACGGGCGGACCCGGCGCAGCCGCTCCCCGATCGAGGTGTCGATCCCGGTGTCGACGAAGGTGATCTTCCACTCGCTGATGTCGGAGTCGAGCAGCTCGATGCGCTGCCCGCCCTTGGTCATCACGAAGTCGTTCGACACGGTCTCGTCGTACCGCAGGAAGTACTCCTTGACCGCCGAGCCGCCGAAGCCCAGGCAGAGGATGAACTCGGTGTGCCCGAAGTGCGCGTAGTAGCGCATCACGTGCCACAGGACCGGCCGGTCGCCGATCGTCATCATCGGTTTCGGTGCGGAGTCCACCCCGCTGCGCATCCGCAGCCCGAACCCCCCACAGAAGATCACGACCTTCATTGCTGTTTCCCTCCCCGGGGTCGTGTTCAGATCACTTCGAGGCGCGGGATCGGTACGACGAACTTCGCGCCCCACTCCCGTGCGTAGGCCAACTGGTGGACGATCTCCTCGCGCAGGTTCCACGGCAGGATCACGATGTAGTCCGGGCGCGCCTCGGCCAGCCGCTCCGGCGCGTGGATCGGGATGTGCGTGCCGGGCAGGAACATGCCGTGCTTGTGCGGGCTGCGGTCGACCGTGAACGGCAGCAGGTCCTCTCGGATGCCGCAGTGGTTCAGCAGCGTGTTGCCCTTGCCGGGAGCGCCGTACCCGGCGACCGACTTGCCGGCCCGGGCGGCGCTGACCAGGAAGCTGACCAGGTCGGCCTTGATCGCGAAGACGTCCTTGGCGAACCCGGCGTGCCCCTCGACCGTGTGCAGCCCTGCGTCCTCCTCGTCCTTCAGGACCTTCAGCACCAGCTCCGACGGCTCCCCCGCCGTCTCCACCGGCTGCGACATCAGCCGCAGCGAGCCGCCGTGGCTGACGAGCTCCTGGACGTCGACCACCTTCAGCCCCGCCTTCTCCAGCGCGGCCGCAGCGGTCTTCAGGGTCAGGTACTGGTAGTGCTCGTGGTAGATCGTGTCGTACTGGCGGCCTTCGATCAGCCGGAGCAGGTGCGGGAACTCCAGCGACACCAGGCCGTCGTCCTTGACCAGCGCCCGCAGGCCCTTGGCGAAGTCGACGATGTCCGGCACGTGCGCGAACACGTTGTTGCCGACGACGAGGTCCGCCTGGCCGTGCCGGGCGGCCGCGTCCCGGCCGGTCTCCTCGCCGAGGAAGTAGCTCTCGGTCCGGATGCCCTTCTCGTTGGCGATCTCGGCGATGTTCGCGGCCGGCTCGATGCCGAGCACCGGGATGCCGAGCGCCACCGCGTGCTGCAGCAGGTAGCCGTCGTTGCTGGCCGCCTCCACGATCAGGCTCTCGGCGCCGAGGTCGAGCCGCTCCTGCATGTCCACGACGAACCGGCGGGCGTGCTCGACCCAGCTGGTCGAGTACGACGAGAAGTACAGGTAGTCGCTGAACACGTCGTCGGCCGCGACGTACGCCGGCAGCTGGACGAGCAGGCAGTTGTCACAGATCCGGACGTGCAGCGGGTAGAAGGTCTCACCGCTGTCGAGCTGGTCGGCCCGCAGGTAGCTCTCGCACGGCGGCGACATCCCCAGGTCGACAAAGGTACGGGTCAAGGGCTCGCCGCACAGGCGGCAGGCGACTGGTTCCCCCATCAGTGCTTCTCCTCGGCTGCGTCATTCTTGGTGAACACTGGTGCCCCCGGTCCCGGGAACTGGTCATCGGTCTGCCGGCGCAGCTGGTCGTCGACCAGCCCCGCGGACAGCAGCTGCTGGATCCGGCGCAGCCGGACGAACTGGGCGGAGTCGAAGTCCGCCTGGGTCAGGCCGTGCCGGTGGTACGCGGCGGCGAGCTCGTCGACGCCCTTGCGCACCGTCCACTGCAGCTGCAGGTCCGGGAAGGTGTCGTTGAGCTTGGCGAAGTCGACCTTGTAGTTGCGCAGGTCCGGACCCGCCCCCTCGGCGATCGACAGCGTCGAGCCCGGTACGGCGTCGCGGACCATCTCGGCGATGTCGCGGACCTGGACCACGTCCTCGGACCGGCCGACGTTGAACGCCTGGTCGTGGATCACCTCGCGTGGCGACTCGAGCACCTTCAGGAACGCCCGGCTGATGTCCTCGATGTGCACCAGCGGCCGCCACGGCGTGCCGTCGCTCTCCAGCCGGACCTGGCCACTCGTCATCGCGATCGCGGTCAGGTTGTTCACCACGATGTCCAGCCGCAGCCGGGTGGAGGCGCCGTACGCGGTCGCGTTGCGCAGGTACGTCGGGCTGAAGTGGTCGTCGGCGAGCTTGGACAGCTCCGCCTCGGCCAGCGCCTTGGTCTCGCCGTACGGCGTCACCGGGAACATCTCGGCGTCCTCGGCGACCGCCTCGGAGCCGGCCGCGCCGTACAGGCTGCAGGAGGAGGCGAACAGGAACCGCTCGATGCCGGCTTCCTTGGCCGCGCGGGCGACGTTCAGGGTGCCGTCCAGGTTGACCGAGTAGGTCGCGTCCCGGTTCAGGTGGCCGAGCGGGTCGTTGGACAACGCGGCCAGGCAGACGACGGCGTCGTACCCCTGGAGCTCGGCGGAGGTGACGTCCCGCATGTCGCGCGGCTTCCGGGAGCCGATCGGGTCCGGCCCGCCGAGCAGGTCGCAGCCCTCGTACAGCCCGGTGTCCAGCCCGTCGACCTGGTGCCCGGCGTCCCGCAGGAACGGCACCATCACCGCACCGATGTACCCGCGATCCCCGGTGACCAGAACTCTCATCCGCCCGCTCCTCCGCTCGGCTCTGTCGTCGCTGTAACAGATCACCGAGCGGGCGCGGTGATACACCGCCCGCGGATTCGATTCCGGCAAGTCCGGTGTATCAGCGCCGGAGGGTGACTGCTCCATAGAGGGCTGAGACCAGCAAGGGGCCAAGTTCAATCGCAGGGACACGCTCAATTGGGGGGCGTTATGAAGGTTGCCGTATTCGGCTTGGGCTACGTGGGGTCGGTGACGGCGGCCTGCCTGGCTGCTGCCGGCCACGACGTCTGGGGGGTCGACGTCGACACTGCCAAGGTCGGACCGATCACCGAGGGACACAGCCCGGTGGTCGAACCCGGCCTGGACGAGCTCGTCGCGGCGGGCGTCACCGCGGGCAGACTGCACGCGACCACCGACCCGCGACTGGCGCTGGACGGAGCGGACGTCTCCCTGATCTGCGTGGGGACGCCGTCGACACCGGCCGGCAGCACCGACCTCACCTATATCCGGCGCGCGGTCCGCGACATCGCGGAGGCGGCCGGCGTGGTCGCGCCGCCGGCGTCGGGCTTCCACAGCATCGTTGTCCGCAGCACCGTTCCGCCGGGCACCGTCGACGAGGTCGTCGAGCAGGTGCTGGCCGAGGTGCCCGGCTCCGACGACTTCACCTTCGGTACGGCGATGTGCCCGGAGTTCCTGCGGGAGGGGTCCGGGCTGGCGGACTTCTACGACCCGCCGTTCGTCGTGGTCGGCACCCGGAACCCTCGGGTCGGTACCGCTCTGACCGACCTCTTCGGCTTCCTCCCCGCCGAGGTGCAGGTGGTCGACGTCCGGACCGCCGAGGCGCTCAAGTACGCCTGCAACGCGTTCCACGCCACCAAGGTCTCGTTCGCGAACGAGATGGGCCGGATCTTTCGGTACTACGGCGTGGACTCGCGGGAGGTCATGCGGCTCTTCGTGCAGGACACCAGCCTCAACATCTCGCCGTACTACCTGCGCCCCGGGTTCGCGTTCGGCGGCTCGTGCCTGCCGAAGGACCTGCGCTCGGTGCTGCACCTGGCCCGGGTCAACGACACCGACCTGCCGCTGCTGGCCGGCACGCTCGCGACCAACGAGCTGACCGTCCGCGACGTCGTGGACCGGGTGGTGGCCGGACCGGGCCGGGAGGTCGCGCTGCTCGGCCTGAGCTTCAAGACCGCGACCGACGACCTGCGCGAGAGCCCGAGCGTCGAGCTGGCCGAACGGCTGATCGGCAAGGGCTACAACCTGCGGATCTACGACGCGATCGTGAACCCGAGCCGGCTGGTCGGCGCCAACCTGCGGCACGTGAGGTCGAAGCTGCCGCACCTGCAGCGGGTGCTCACCGCCGACCCGGTCGAGGCGCTGCGCGACGCCGACGTGGCGCTGGTCTCGGCCACCGACCACGCGGCGATCAGCGCGCTGCTGACCACGCCCCCGGCCCGGACCATCGACCTGAGCGGCCGGCTGGGCGCCGAGGTCGAGGCGCTGTCCGGATACGAAGGAGTGGGCTGGTGAGCGGTCCGCGCGTCCTGATCATCATCCAGAACCTGTGGGTGCCGTTCGACCGCCGGGTCTGGCTGGAGTGCAAGGCCCTGACGGCGTCCGGGTACGACGTGACCGTGGTCTGCCCCAAGGGCCCGGGTGATCCGTCGTACCAGGTCCTCGAGGGCGTCACCGTGCACAAGTACAAGGCGTACGCGCCCGGTGGCAGCAAGCTCAGTTTCGTGGCGGAGTACGCCTACTCGTTCCTGATGACGCTGCTGCTGGTGCTGCGGGCACGGAAGGCCGGCAAGTTCCAGGTGCTGCAGGCGTGCAACCCGCCGGACATCTTCTGGCCGATCGCGATCCTGCTGCGCCGCCTGGACCGGACCAAGTTCGTCTTCGACCACCACGACCTGTGCCCGGAGCTGTTCCAGTCCCGGTTCGGCGGTACGACGAGCCCGGCGTACAAGGGCCTGCGCTGGCTGGAGCGGCGCACGCACCGGACGGCGGACCACGTCACGTCGACCAACGACTCCTACCGGCACATCGCGATCACCCGGAGCGGCAAGGCCAACCACGACGTGACCGTCGTGCGGACCGGTCCCGATCCGGAGCGGTTGCGCCGCGGCGCACCGGACGAGTCGGTGCGCCGCGGGCACCGGTACCTGGTCACCTACATCGGCGTGATGGGCCCGCAGGACGGCGTCGACATCGTCGTCCGGGCCGCCGATGTGGTGGTCAACAAGCTCGGACGGACCGACATCGCGTTCACGCTGATGGGCGGCGGCGACGCGTTCGACGACGTGGTCGCGCTGCGCGACCAGCTGGGTCTGCAGGACCATGTCGAGTTCACCGGCCGGGTGCCGGACGAGACGGTCCGCGCGGTGATGTCGACCGCCGACCTCGGCCTGTCGCCGGACCCGAAGAATCCGCTCAACGACGTCTCGACGATGAACAAGACGATGGAGTACATGGCGTTCGAGCTGCCGGTCGTCGCCTTCGACCTGATCGAGACCAAGGTCTCGGCCGCCGACGCCGCGGTGTACGTCGAGCCGAACGACGTGACGAAGTACGGCCAGGCGATCGTCGACCTGCTCGACGACGAGGTACGGCGCCGCCGGATGGCCCGGTTGGGTCGCGAGCGGGTCGAGCAAGTGCTCGCCTGGAAGCACCAGCAGAAGGCCTACCTCGAGGTGTACGACCGGCTCACCGGCCACCCGAGTGCCGTCGGCGAGTTCCCGAAGGCTGCGGGGTCCTGATGTGCGGCATCGCCGGCTGCTACCAGCAGCACGACGGTCTCGCCCTCGCGCAGACCATGAACGACCGGATCGCGCACCGCGGTCCGGACGCCGACGGCGTGTACCGGTTCGAGGACGGTGACATCCGGGCGTACCTCGCGCACCGCCGGCTGTCGATCATCGACCTGTCCTCGGGGGCCGACCAGCCGTTCACCAAGCGCGGCCTGACGATCAGCTACAACGGCGAGCTCTACAACTACAAGGAGCTGCGCGCCGAGCTGGTCCGGGCCGGGGTGACATTCCGGACGCACTCCGACACCGAGGTGGTGCTGGAGGCCTGGCGCCGCTGGGGTCCGGCGGCGCTGTCGCGGTTTCGCGGCATGTTCGCGTTCGCGATGCTCGACGAGGACAGCGGCAGCCTGTTCCTGGCCCGCGACCCGCTCGGCATCAAGCCGCTGTACTTCCTGCGCCGGCACGGCGGCGTCATCTTCGCGTCCGAGCTGAAGGCCCTGGTCGCCGCGATCGGGCCGGAGCTGCGCACCGATCCCGGCGCGCTGATCTCCTCGATGCTGTACTACTGGCTGCCCGAGCAGCGCTGCGCGATCGACGGCGTGGAGAAGCTGCCGCCGGGTTCGTGGTCGGAGTTCCGGCCGGACGGGAGCAGCCGGCACGAGACGTACTGGCGGGTGACCGACGTCGCCACCGAGGCGGCCGCCGGTCCGCGCGCCGACCTGCGCACGGTCATCGAGGAATCGGTCGCCGCGCACCTGGTCGCCGACGTCGGGGTGTCGACGTTCCTCAGCGGCGGGCTCGACTCCAGCCTGGTCACGGTGCTGGCCAAGCGGCTCGACCCCGGCATCGACTCGTACACGATCACCTTCCGGGCTCAGGACCAGCGGCTCGAGGCGATGCCCGACGACGCGATCTACGCCCGCAAGGTGGCCCAGCAGTTCGGCATCGACCTGCACGAGATCGAGATCGCGCCCGACGTGGTGAACCTGCTCCCCCGGATCGTCGACGTGCTCGACGAGCCGATCGGCGACCCGGCCGCGATCAACACGCTGTTGATGTGCGACGCCGCCCGCGACGCCGGGGTCAAGGTGCTGCTGTCCGGCATGGGCGCCGACGAGCTGTTCGGCGGCTACCGCAAACACCTCGCCTGCGTGATGGGAGCGCAGTACCAGCGACTCCCGGGCGTGCTGCGCAACGGTCTCGTCGGTCCCGCCGTCCGGCGGCTGCCGGTCACCGCGAACGGGCGCGGCCTGCGGTACGCGCGGTGGGCGAAGCGGTTCCTGACCTTCGCCGACCTGCCCGAGGAGGCCGCGTTCCGGCGCAGCTACACGATGTACGACGCCGACGAGCTGGCCTGCCTGCTCAGCCCGGACCTGGAGCCGTACGTCGGGAAGCTGATCTCCGAGCACAGCGACATCTACCACGACACCACGCTCGACGACCACGTCAACCGGATGTGCCTGGCCGACGCGCGGATGTTCCTGCCCGGCCTGAACCTGGCCTACACCGACCGGTCCAGCATGGCCGCGTCGACCGAGGTCCGGACGCCGTTCGTGGACCCGATCGTCGCGCGGGCCGCGTTCTCCATCCCGGGCCGCGAGAAGATCCACCGGCGCCAGGGCAAGCTCGCGCTGAAGAAGGCCGCCGAGGCCTGGCTGCCGAAGGAGATCATCTACCGGCCGAAGGCGTCGTTCAGCGCGCCGCTGCGGGCCTGGGTCCGCAACGACCTGCGCGAACTGGTGGACGACGTGCTGCTGCGCGGTGAGCTGGTCGGCAGCGGTTTCCTGCAGCAGGCCGCCGTACAGCGCCTGGTCGACGACGAGCGGGCCGGGCGGCAGGACTACTCCAAGCAGATCTGGCAGCTGCTGACGCTCGAGACCTGGATGCGAAACATGCGCTCCCTGGGCTTGACGTCCTCCCCATCCTGAAGGTCGGGGATTTCACAAACTACGCGGAGGTAGCGTGTTGAGGTTCACGCTTCGGCGAGACCCGTACGGGCGTCTCTCGGCGTGCGCTGACGGCCCGTCCGGCCGCGATGTTGACAGCGGCGTTCACGTCGGCATTCGCCCGATGTCCGCAGGCCGTGCATCGGAAGACCGCTTTGTTCTCGCGGTTCTCCGACGCACGGTGCCCGCAGACGCTGCAGGTCTGCGACGTGTACGCAGGGTCTACTTTCTCGACCCGGCCCGGCGCCTTGTCCTCCAGCCGGGCCACCAGGCTGCCCCAGCCGTTGGCCAGGACGCCCCGATTGAGCCCGGCCTTGGCCCGGCGACGATTCGGCAGGTACCCACCTCGTCGGTCGGGGTCGGGCTTGGGCTTGGGCCGCCTGGTCAGCTGAGCGATGCGCAAGTCCTCCACCCGGATGACATCGAACCTCGTCGCGAGGTCGGTGCTGGTCTTCTCCACCCAGTCCTTCCGCCGGTCGCCGGCACGGGCGTACAGCTTGGCGATCGCAGCCTTCACTCGGTGACGCCGGTTGGAGCCGCGACAGCACCGCGACAGCCGACGTTGCAGACGCTTCAGCCGTTCGGCTTCACGTTTCGACAGGCCAGGGCAGGTCAGGCGTTCGCCGGTGGAGAGGGCGGCCGAGACTGTGATGCTGCGGTCGACGCCGACCTCTTCGCCCGTGCCCGGTGCGGGGATCGGCGGTGGGATCGCGGCGAAGGCGAGATGCCAGCGTCCCGCCGGGTCGCGGGTGACGCGGTAGGACTTGGCGGCGGGAACGGCGCGCGAGAGCCGGAACCGTACCCAGCCGACCTTGGGCACCAACACCCGTGCCCACTTGCGGTTCAGCTTGACGACCCGGGAAGCCCTGGGGCCGACGATGCGGAACCCTTCGTGCCGCCCGGCTTTGCGCCAGGTCGGTCTTCGGTGCGTTCCGGCGTAGAAGCTCTTGGCGGCCTGGTCGAAGTCCCGCAGCGCCTGCTGTTGCACGATCTGCGACCCGGCGCGCAGCCACGCGAATTCAGCTCGCCCTTCGGTCAGCTGCCGACACTGCTCGGCAAAACCCGGCACCGGGCCTTTGTCGCGAGTCCACATCGACCATTGCTCGAGCGCCAGGTTCCACATGTACCGGGCATGCCGGCACTGCTCCAGCAATGCAGCCTGCTGCGCGGGCGTCGGGTACATCCGGAACCGAGACATGCCAACCACCCAATCAGCAGGGACCGACAGTCCCCGATCTTCGAGGGGAGGGCGTCGCGGTTCCTCCCGTCTTGAGTGACGGGAGCCCCCGCGACCCATCCGATGAAACAGGTTGCACAGAACTACAAGTCCGGCGAGCTGGCGGTGCTCGACGTGCCGCCGCCCACCTGTGCGCCCGGCGGCGTGCTGGTCCGCTCGCTGTACTCGCTGATCTCTACCGGCACCGAGCTGATGAAGGTCGGCGAGGCCAAGCTGTCGATGCTCGGCAAGGCGCGGGCCCGGCCGGACCAGGTGAAGAAGGTGCTGGACTCCGTCGCTCAGCAGGGTGCGCTCAACACCTACAAGAAGGTGATGAACAAGCTCGACTCCTACACGCCGCTGGGCTACTCACTGTGCGGTGTCGTGGTCGAGGTGGGCGCCGGGGCCGAGGAATTCAGCGTCGGCCAGCTGGTCGCTGCCGCGGGCAACGAGTTCGCGCTGCACGCCGAGTACAACTGGGTACCGGTCAACCTGTGCGTTCCGGTGCCGGACGGGGTGCCGCCGGAGCAGGCCGCGTTCTCGACCGTCGGCGCGATCGCGATGCACGGCGTCCGGCAGTCTGAGGTGCAGCTCGGCGACACCGCGGTCGTGATCGGGCTCGGCCTGGTCGGACAGCTCGTGGTGCGGCTGCTGGTCGCGGCAGGCGTCCGCGTGTTCGGCATCGACACCGTCGAGGACCGGTGCCGGATGGCGGAGAAGGCCGGCGCGCTGCACTGCTCGTCGGCGGACGAGGCGGGGATCGCCGTACTCGAGCGGTCGTTGCTGGAGGCGTCGAACGGGCTCGGGGCGGACCACATCCTGCTCGCCGCCGGCGGTCACACCAACGGCCCGGTCGAGACTGCGGCCCGGCTGGCCCGCGACCGCGCCCGGGTGGTCGACATCGGCAAGACCAAGCTCGACCTGCCGTGGAACGCCTACTACGACAAAGAGCTCGACGTCCGCTTCTCCCGCTCCTACGGCCCCGGCCGGTACGACGACCGCTACGAGCTCGAAGGCATCGACTACCCCGCCGGCTACGTCCGGTGGACCGAACGCCGCAACCTCGAGTGCTTCATCGACCTGATCGCCCGCGAACAGATCGACGTAGGCTCCCTGGTAGCCAGGGTCTTCCCCATCGCCGACGCCACCGAGGTCTACCAACAGCTCTCCTCCGGCGCCTTCCAGGGCGTCGGCTTCTTGTTCGAATACCCGAAGCCCGAGCCGCAAGGCGAGGGCGAGCCCGCCGCCACCCGCGGCCCCGGCGCCTCGACCACCGGCCAGGGTGTCGCCGCCTCGACCACAACGCGCCGGCGGGAGCCGGCCGGCAAGCCGGCTCACGCCGGCGCAGCCCGGTTGGGGTTTGTGGGTGCCGGCAATTACGCGTCTTCCATGCTTCTCCCGCACCTGCACAAGAACGAGGATGTTGCGCTCGCGCACGTCGCGACCAACAAGTCGTTGTCGGCCGCGAACGCCCAGCGCCGGTTCGGGTTCGAGCAGATCTCGACGGATGCCCAAGCAGTGCTGGACGACGAGTCGCTGGACGCGATCTTCGTGGTGACCCGGCACAGCACGCACGCGGACCTCGCGTGCAAGGCACTCGAGACCGGCAAGGCCGTGTTCGTCGAGAAGCCGCTCGCGTTGAACGACGAGGACCTGGACCGGATCGTCGCGACCGTCGAGCAGACCGGCAACGACCGCCTGATGGTCGGGTTCAACCGCCGGTTCGCGCCGCTGCTGACCGACCTGCGGGAGCGCTTCGGCACCCCCGGCGGCGGCTCCTCCCTGCGCTACCTGGTGAACGCCGGCCGGCTGGACCCGTCCAGCTGGTACCTGGACCAGGACAAGGAAGGCAGCCGGTTCGGCGGCGAGGGCGGCCACTTCATCGACACGGTGAGCTGGTGGCTCGACAGCCCGCCCACCGAGGTGTACGCCGTACCCGGACCGGACGCCGGCGACGTCATCGTCAGCCTGCGGTTCGCGAACGGGTCGGCCGCCACGATCAGCTATGTCGGCGGCGGCAACTCGCGGTTCCCGAAGGAGACGCTGGACATCACCGGTGGCGGCCGCAACGGCCGACTGGACAACTTCCAGAGCGCGTCGGTGTGGGCGGGCCGGAAGCCGTCGACCCGCAAGGCTCGCGGCACCGACAAGGGCCAGCGAGTCGAGCTGGAACGCTTCGTCCAGGCGGTGAAGTCCGGTGGACCGATGCCGATCCCGTTCGACTCGCTGGTCGCCACCACCCGCGCGACCATCGCCGTCGACCGCAGCCTCGCCAGCGGCAAAGCTGAGCAAATTCTGCCCCCATCCCACCGCCCCGGTCAGGGAACCATATGAGCCGCCAGCCCTTGGGTTGGTACGTCCGCCGCCTGCGCCGGATGTCCCCCACCGAGCTGGCCTGGCGAACGCGTGACCACGTACGGCGTACTGCCTGGGCTTACCAGCAGGTCCGGCCCGGGCAGGACGCCGACATCCAACTGCCACTGTGCCGGGAGCTGACGTTCCCGGCGGTGCTGCCGCCACACGCCGCCGACGGCGTACCCGACGAGGCGCGTACGGCGATCATCGAGACCGCCGACGCGATCCTGGCCGGCAAGCTCGAGGTGCTCGGCGTCGACCGGACCGACCTGAAGGCGCCGGACTGGTTCCGCGACCCGACCACCGGCCGCCGGTCGGACCCGGCGGAGTACACGTTCAAGCTCAACCACCGCAACGAGGACCTGGTCGGGAACATCAAGCAGGTCTGGGAGTTGTCCCGGCACCACCACCTGACCCAGCTCGCCGCGGCCTGGTACCTGACCCACGACGACACGTACGCCGACCGCGTCGCCGACCACCTGAACGACTGGTGGCGGTCGAACCCGTTCCTGTCCGGGGTGCACTGGGCCAGCGGGATCGAGATCGGGATCCGGCTGATCAGCTGGGCCTGGATCCGGCGGCTGCTCGACGACTGGCCCGACGTCACCGACCTGTTCGAGCACAACGAGCTGGCGTTGCGGCAGCTGTACTGGCACCAGCGCTACCTCGCCGCCTTCGAGAGCCGCGGCTCGTCGGCGAACAACCACGTGATCGCCGAGGCCGCCGGCCAGCTGGTCGGCGCCTGTGCCTTCCCCTGGTTCACCCCCAGCGACAAGTGGCGCACGAACGCGGCCGAACTGCTGGAGCGCGAGCTGGACGCCAACACGTTCCCGTCCGGCGTCAACCGCGAGCTCGCGACCGACTACCACCGCTTCGTCTCCGAGCTCGGCCTGTACGCCGCTGTGGAGGCGGACAAGGCCGGTCATCCGCTGAGCGGGCAGACCTGGGCGCTGCTGACCCGGACCGTCGACGTGGCCGCGGCGATCGTCGACAACACGCTGCGCCCGCCGCGTCAGGGCGACGACGACGAGGGCATGGTGCTCGTCCTCGATCCGCCCAACGTCCACAGCTGGTCGGCGTTCCTCTCTCTCGGTGCCGCGGTCGTCGGGCGCGCCGAGTGGTGGCCGGACAGTCCGCAGACGGCGGCCGCCGTACTGGCTGGGAGTCTGGTCAACGGCGCGCAGCCGCATCGGCCGGCTCAGCGCCCGGACCACTTCGCCGACGCCGGGATCACGATCCTGCGCAGTCGAGACGAGGGTCCCGAGATCTGGTGCCGCGGTGACGCGGGGCCGCACGGATTCCTGTCCATCGCCGCGCACGCGCACTGCGACGCGCTCTCGCTCGAGGTCCGGGTGGGCGGCGTCGACATCCTGGCCGACCCGGGGACCTACTGCTACCACGGCGAGGAGGAGTGGCGGAACTACTTCCGCTCCACGATCGCCCACAACACCGTCGAGGTCGCCGGCGCCGAGCAGTCCGTCTGGGGCGGCCCGTTCCTCTGGCTGCGCGGCGCAACAGGCCGGGTACGGCGGTACGCCGCCGACGGCGACGTGGTGACCTGGGATGCCGAGCACGACGGCTACCGGTCCGGCGACACCCCGATCACGCATCGGCGGACCGCCGTACTGGATGCGGGCGTGCTGCGGGTCGAGGATCAGCTGGACGGCTCGGCCGACGTACGGATCGCCTGGCATCTCGGGCCGGAGGTGACGGTCGACCTCGACGGCGCGACCGGGCGGCTGAAGTGGCCGAACGGATCCGCGGTCGCCGAGTTGCCGGCCGGGTTGAGCTGGACCGCCCACTGCGGTGGCGACGATCCGTTGCTCGGCTGGTACTCACCGCGCTTCGGCCGCAAGGTGCCGATCACCACCCTGGTCGGCTCCGGCGTACTCGGACCGGACTCCCCCGCGGTCAGCAGCTTCCAGTTCCGGTCCTGACCGGAGTCTTGCTGTATCACCCCCGGTTTCGGTCCCTCTATTACTCGAACCGTTCGTGACGTTCGACTGGAGGGGCGGGGCCTGTGAGTTCACAGCAGCTCGACGTCAAGAAGTCCTGGCGTGCCATCCGGCGGCACCGACTCATCGTCGCCGCCGTGGCAGCGGTCGGCCTGCTCGGCGGGCTGGGCTACGGCCTGCTGGTGCCGCCGTTGCACACTGCCACCTCGCTCGTCGTGCTGCCGCCACCGCCCGCTGCGGACCCGCAGAAGGCCGAGGGCACGCAGAGCATCGAGACCCAGGTGTTCATCGCCGGGAGCGAGCCGGTGCTGAAGAGCGCCGGCCAGAACCTGAGCCCGGCGCTGTCCACCAAGGTGGTGCGGGAACGGGTGAAGGTGACGGCGTTGACCGACGACGTCATCAAGATCGACGCCAAGGGCGAGACGGCCGCGCAGTCGATGCGGCTGGCGAACGCGGTCTCCGAGGTCTACCTGGTCTTCATCACCACCGACCAGGTGCTGCCCGGCGACCTGGGAAAGAAAACGGGGGCTCGGGTGCTGGAGCAGGCGACAACCGCGAGAGGTGGCAACCTCGCGGTCCATCTGGGGATCTGGGGACTGCTCGGCGCGCTGATCGGCGCCGTCGCAGGCTCGATCGGAGTACTGGCCAAGGTGCGCGGTGACCGCCGGCTGCGGTTGCGCGACGAGATCGCCGACGCGGTCGGACTGCCGGTGCTGGCGTCCGTCTCGTCGTACCGGGCGACTGACGTGTCCGACTGGACCTATCTGCTGGAGCACTACTCGCCGACCTCGGTCGAGGCGTGGAGCCTGCGCAAGACGCTGCACCACCTGAACCTGGATCTGAAGGGCGGCACCCAGCAGTCGCTGACGGTCATCTCGTTCGCCGGCGACGACAAGGCGCTCCCGCTCGGCCCGCAACTGGCCGCGCTGGCGACCTCGATCGGCATCACCACTTCGATCGTGGTCGACACGCACCAGGAGCCGGCCGGGGAGGTTGCCCTGGACATCCACCTGGTTGTGGTCGACAAGGACGCCCCGCACCTGGCCGGCACCACCCGGACGACGCGCACGATCGTCGCGCTGTCGGCGGGCACGGTCACGGCCGAGGAGCTCGCCCGACTGGCGGTCGCGGCCGCGGCCGACGACCGCATCATCGACGGCCTGGTCGTCACCGATCCCGACCCGTCCGACCGCACCATCGGCCGCGTCTCGCAGTCCGTCCGCCGCTCCGGCTCGCGACTGCCCACTCTCCTCACCGGCACCACCGCGAGGAGGACCAAGTGAGCAACCAGCCCTACAACCAGCCCGTCGCCACCGATCCCGGCTGGACCGACGACGACGGCCTGTTCGCGACCGAGCCGACCAACGCCTACCCGCCGGACAGCCTGGTCACCTTCCGCTTCCTGCGCGACGCCCTGCGCCGGCACCTGCGGATCTGGCTGATCCTGGCCGCCGTCGGCCTGCTGGGCGGCCTGGCGTCGACGTTCGTCCTGCCGCAGCCGCACGTGTCCTCGACCCGCCTGGTGCTGACGCACAAGGACGGCGAGGACCCGGCCAAGGCGATGGCGACGGACGTCAGCCTGGCGACCACGCACACAGTCGCGCAGCGGGTGATCGACCTGCTCAAGCTGCCGGAGACGCCGGACGACCTGCTGAAGCGGTACACCGCGACCCCGAAGACCGACCGGGTGCTCGAGGTCGCCGTCCAGGCCAAGACGACCGACGAGGCCACCAGGCAGGCGACCGTCATCGCCCAGGTGTTCCTGATCTTCCGCAAGGAGCAGATCGCGCTGCAGGACGTGCCATTGGGCCGCGACCTGACCGCTGCGACCTCGGCGGTCTCGGTGGCCGAGGCGGCCGTCCGGGCGGCCGGCGACAACCCGGACGAACCGGACCGACCGAACAGCACGCAGATGATCCGGCTCGGGGTTGCCCGGGACCGGCTGCAGTACGTCCGCCAGCAGATGCTGGACCAGGAGGTCCAGGCCTCCCGGATGAACAGCAGCCGGATCCTCGACGTGGCCGCGCCGGTGCCCGTGTCGGCCAAGCGGACGCTGGCGATCAACGCCGGCACCGGCCTGCTCGCCGGCCTGTTCATCGGCATCGCCTTCGTGATCGTCCGGGCGCTGATCTCCGATCGGCTGTGGAAGCGGCAGGACATCGCCGGCGCCCTCGGCGCGCGGGTCCGGCTGAGCAGTCCCCGGCCGTCCCGCCTGCAGTTGCTGCCGTTCCCGCGCTACCTGCGTTCGTCCCAGCGGCGGAACCCGGAAGTCCGGCTGATGGTTCAGCACTTCGGCCAGCGCATCTTCTGGGGTGAACGGCCCACGCCGGCCACCGTCGTGGTGAGCGTCGACGACGTCCGCACTTCCGCGCTGGTCGTGGCCGCGCTGGCGGTCTCGCTGGCCGAGGAAGGCAAGCACGTCCTGGTGGCCGACCTCAGCGAGACCCGGCTGCTGGCGATGATGCTCGGCGTCAAGGCGCCGGGTACGCGCGAGTCGCGGTTCAGCGAGCCGCAGCGGCGGATCGACGTCTACCTGCCCGATCCGGACGGCGGTCCGGCGCAGGGTTGCTACCTGCGGCTGAGCGAGACCAGCCGGCCGGAGAGCAGCGGTGACATCGCGCTCGACGCGGCCTGGGAGGTCGCCGACGTGGTGCTGACGCTGGCCACGCTGACGCCGGAGCTGGGCGCGGACCACCTGGGCACGTGGGCCTCGCACGCCGCGGTCGTCGTGACCGCCGGCCGGTCGACCACCGCCAAGATCCAGGCCACCGGCGAGATGCTGCGGCTGGCCGGGCTCGAGATCGACACCGCCGTCGTACTGCGGCCGGACCGCACCGACGAGACCGTCGGCGTCGCCGAGGCAGAGGCGGCCCCCGCCCGGACCGTGGATGTGGAGATGTTCGGCCGATGACGACCGGACTCAGCGAACGACTGGCGACCCGGATCGGCCGCCGGCCGACCCGGCGGGTGCGCGCGCCCGAAGTTCGCCGGCGTCGCCGCGTCCAGCTGGTCTGGGCGCTGCTGGTGCTGAACGTGATGACGTTCTTCGCCGGCGCGCCGTACCTGCTCCCGATCCCGGGCATGATCGGCAAGCTCATCGCCCAGGGTGCGCTGGTGGGCGCCCTGGTGGTCGTCCTGATGGTCAACCGGCCGGTCCGGGTCCGGCCCAGCGTCTTCATCTTCCTGCTGCTTCTGCTGGCGTCCGTGGCGTTGCTGTCCAGCATCCGGGCCGAGTTCCTGTTCGGCGCGCTGTTCCGGGCCGGCCGGCTGCTGACGTTCGCGATGGTGCTGTGGCTGCTGACGCCGTGGTGGACCCGGCGCGACCTGCTGCTGGTCCGGACCCACTTGATGGCGTTGTGGGGCATCCTCGGCACGGTCGTGCTCGGACTGCTGGTATCGCCGGGCACCGCGATGTTCGAGGAGCGGCTGCACGGAGTCATCTGGCCGATCCCGCCGACCCAGGTCGGGCACTACGCCGCGGTGGCGACGGGTCTGACGGTCGTGCTGTGGTTCTCCGGACTGCTGAGACGCAGTGTCGCCTTGGCCAGCGTGCTGGTGGCCGTCCCGGTGCTGCTGCTGACCCACACCAGGACCGCGTTGGTCGCGCTGCTGGCCGGCGTACTGATCGCTGGGTTGAGCCTGTTCACCGCGCGCACCCGGGCCCGGCGGTTCCTCGCGGTCGGTGTCATCGTCTTCACCGTCGGGGCGCTGACGCTCGGCTCGGTGGTGACCACCTGGCTGGCGCGTGGGCAGGACTCCGAAGAGGTGACCGCGCTGACCGGGCGGCGGGCGGTCTGGGAGTCGATCCTGGCCGCGCCACGGTCGACGTTCGAGACGTTCTTCGGGTTCGGCCTGTCCAACAAGTCGTTCAACGGGCTCCCGATCGACAGCAACTGGCTCGGCACGTACTACGACGTGGGCCTGGTCGGGGTGGCGATCACGATCATGCTCGTGCTGTTCGTGCTGACCGCCGCGTGGTTCCGGCCGCAGGGACCGCAGCGCGCGCTGGCGCTGTTCCTGGTCGCCTACTGCGTGGTCGCGTCCTTCACCGAGAGCGGTCTCAGCGAGGCCTCGCCGTACCTGCTCGAACTGACGCTGGCGGCGTCGCTCGTGTACAACGTGAACACCCGTGAGGGAGCGCGATGAAGATCCTGCTGGTGCACAACAGGTACCGGTCGACCGCTCCGAGCGGGGAGAACCGCGTGGTCGACCAGGAGAGCGCGGCGCTGGCCGAGCACGGCCACGATGTCCGGCACTTCGAGCGGTTCAGCGACGAGATCGAGGACTGGCCGGCCTGGCAGAAGGCCACGCTGCCGGCCCGGGTGGTGTGGAACCCGGCCAGCAAGCGCGACCTCGCCGCGGAGCTCGAGCGCTTCCGGCCGGACGTCGTCCACGTGCACAACACGTTCCCGCTGCTCAGCCCGTCGGTGCTGTACGCCTGCCGCGACGCGGGCGTGCCGGTCGTGATCACGCTGCACAACTACAAGCTGCTCTGCGCCAGCGGCGACTTCTTCCGCGACGGCGCGGTCTGCCACGACTGCGCCGGCGGCAACCCGCTCCCCGGGGTGAAGCACGGTTGCTACCGCGGCTCCAAGCTCGCGACCGCGACCACCGTGCTCAACACCCGCGGCCATCGACGGACGTGGCGCAATCTGGTCTCGGCGTACGTCTTCATCTCCGAGTCGCAGCGGCTACTCATGAACGGGATGGACTTCGACCCGCACCGCTCGTTCGTCAAGCACAACATGGTCCCGTACGACGGACCACTCGGCGGCGCCCGGGATCGGCAGGTCAGCTACGTCGGCCGCCTGGACGCGGCCAAGGGTGCTCCGCTGCTGATGAAGGGCTGGGACGCGTACCGGGCGATCGCCGGGGACGACGCCCTCCAACTCGTCGTCGCGGGCGGTGGGCCGCTGCAGGACGAGGTGACCGCCTGGGCCGCCGAGCGGCCGTCGGTCCAGCTGGGCGGCCTGATGAGCAAGCAGGAGGTCTTCGAGCTGATCAGCCGGTCCCGGGCCGTCGTCCTGCCGTCGGAGTGGGAGGAGACGTTCGGGCTCGTGGTGGTCGAGGCGATGGCGGTCGGGGTACCGGTGCTGGCGTCCGGTCACGGATCGTTCCCGGACCTGGTCGAGCACGAGGTCGACGGCATGTTGTTCGAGCCCGGCCGGCCGGACGCGCTGGCCAAGCTGCTGCTCGACGTCGACACCACGCCGGACCGGTACGAGGAGCTCGGCCGCCGCGCCCGCAAGACCTACGAGGAGAAGCACCAGCCAGAGCACAACCTCGAGCAACTGCTCGAGATCTACCGGTTCGCCGTCCGCAACCCGGCCTCGGCGCACCGCTGAGTCCCGGAACAACTGCCCCTGAAGGATGTGTCATGGAGCATCGCGACCCGCCCCCTCCGGCCCCTGGGCGGAGCACCGCGTGGTACCGCGACCGTCGGATCCTCGGCGCCGCGGCGCTGATCGTCGTCGCCGCACTGGTGGCGATCGGCCTCGCCGTCACCGGCGGTGATCCGGCACAGGAAGAGGCACAGGCCAGTCCGGCGACGACGCCGACCGCGCCGCACAACCAGCCGGCGCCGCCCGCTCCGGCCACGCCGCCGGCGAAGATCTGCGGCAACACCACCGCGCTGGCGGGACCGGCCCAGGCCCCGGCCGGCGCAGTCGTGGTCAGCACGACCCAGAACCTCAACCAGCTCACCGAGGCGAGCCCGGCCGGCACGACGTTCTACCTCACCGCCGGCACGCACATCCTCGGCAACGGCCCGTACGCCCAGGTGATCCCGAAGGAGGGCAACACCTACGTCGGCGCACCCGGCGCGGTCCTGGACGGCCGCAAGCGCAACCGGTACGCGTTCACCGGGTACGCCAACGGCGTCACGGTGAAGAACCTGACCATCCAGAACTTCGGGGCGCCGCGGAGCAACAACGACGAGGGCGTGGTCAACCACAACGCGTCCGGCCGCTGGACGATCCAGGCCAACACGATCCGGCTGAACGCCGGCGCCGGGGTGATGGTCGGCGACCACAACGTTGTCAAGGGCAACTGCCTGCAGCAGAACGGCCAGTACGGGTTCAACGCCTACCACCCGGAGAAGGTCAACGGCATCACCATCGAGGGCAACGAGATCGCCGGCAACAACACCGACGACTGGGAGAAGCTGAAGGTCGGCTGCGGCTGCACCGGCGGCGGCAAGTTCTGGGAGGTCACCGGCGCGATCATCCGGAACAACTGGGTGCACGACAACCTCAGCGCCGGGCTGTGGGCGGACACCAACAACTCCGGCTTCGTGATCGAGGGCAACTACATCTCGAACAACCTGGCCGAGGGCATCGTCTACGAGACCAGCTACAACGCCGGTATCCGGGGCAACTCGTTCGTCCGCAACGGCCTCGGCAAGGGCCCGCTGAACCAGGGCTTCCCGACCCCCGCGGTGTACATCTCCGAGTCCGGCAGCGACAACCGGGTGCAGAGCGTGTTCAACCAGACCTTCGAGATCGCCGGGAACGTGTTCACCGACAACTGGTCCGGCGTGATCCTGTGGGAGAACTCCGACCGGTTCTCCGGCTCGGCGGCCAACACCAGCACCGGCGCCGGCACCCTGGTCAACCCGGCCGTCGTCACCGCCAAGACCTGCAACGCGGACAACATCCGGAACGAGCCGTACCTGAGCGACTGCCGGTGGAAGACGCAGAACGTGCGAGTGCACGACAACGTGTTCTCCCTCGACCCGGACAAGATCGGCAAGACCTGCGCGTCCCGGGCCGGCTGCGGCTACAACGGCCTGTTCTCCAACTGGGGCACGTTCCCGACCTGGTCGCCGTACCACAAGGCCACCGTGCAGGATGCCATCACCTACAAGCAGGGCAACAAGTTCTACGAGAACACCTACGCGGGCCCGTGGAACTTCATCGTGCACGAGCAGGGCAACCGGGTGAACTGGGCGGCCTGGCAGGGCGCGCCGTACGGGCAGGACCCGGACAGCGTGATCAAGGTGCAAGGGGAGCGCTGAGCGCGATGATCGGGCCTCCTGAGCGTGCCGCCGGCGAGCAGATCGCACTGCTCCGCTCGGTCGGCTACGCCGCGTTCGGGCGGCACGAGCGGAACCTCGACGTCCTCGACCTGGTCTTCGACAGCCTGGTGGACGCCCCGGAGAGCTGCCGCGACGAGGTACGGGCGCTGCGCTTCGCAGGCCACGGCATCACCCTGGACGTCGACGTCCGGGGCCGCGGCGACCTGACCGTCGAACTGCGCGTCTCCCCCGCCGGACCGGTGGTGGTCGAGTCCCGAGGTTCGGAGGACGGCCCGACGAACGCCCGGCTGGTGAGCTTCCTGCTGCGCTGGCCGGGCACGGCACAGCGGCCGGTCCGAACCGCGTGGGTCATGCTCTGACTCGCGCGGCCCGAAACCGGCCGCCGGCTAAGCCGGGCCCGGCAATCCGCAGGGAGTTGCCGGGCCGGGCCCGTCTGCTGCTTCAGGAGGCAAGCAGCATCCGGAGCTTCTCCAGGCACCGGCCGCGGATCGGGCCGATGCTGCCGATCGGGATCCCGATCGTCGCGGAGATCTCGGCGTACGGCGCCGGCGGGTCGGCCATCAGCATGCCCATCAGCTGCTGCCACCGATCCGGGAGGCTCTGCAAAGCCCGCCGTACGTCATCGGCCCGCTCGTCGGCGAGCAGGTCGGCGTCCAGCTCCGGCTGGTCACCGGCCACGCCCTCGAACGCGGCGGACTCGTAGGTCAGCAGCACCCGCTTGCGGAACGCCAGCACCCGCAGGCACTCCCGGCGGGTGGTGACGACCAGCCAGGCGCCGACCCGCTCGGGGTCGACCCGGTGGATGTGCTCGAGCAACCGCAACCAGACCATCTGGGAGACGTCGGCGGCATCGCTGTCGCTGAGCCGGAAGCTGCGGGTGACCGCCCAGACCAGCCGGGCGTAGTGGTCGACCAACCGGCTCCACGCGCCCTGGTCGCCGGACGCGGCCTGGATCACCAGGTTCGCGGCCTCGGACCGGCCGGACTGGTCGCCGGGCATAGGTTCGTCAGTGCCTGATGGGGCACTGAGTTGCTGCAACATTGGATTCCCCCCTCGGGAATGCACCGCTGTCGTCCTCAGATGTGTGGTGCTTGTGATGCCGCCCGGCCGGCAGATGGCCGGGGGCGGATTCAGTAGGCGCCGTCGCGTCCGAGGACAGCGCGGGCGGTCTTCCACAAGATGAGCAGGTCCAGCGCGATCGACCAGTTGTCGGCGTACCGCAGGTCGAGCCGCATGGACTCCTCCCACGTCAGGTCGCTGCGCCCGCTGACCTGCCACAGGCCGGTCAGTCCGGGCTTCACGAGCATCCGCCGCTCGTCCTCGATCGCGTAGCGCGCCACCTCGGCCGGTAGCGGCGGCCGGGGCCCGACCAGTGACATGTCCCCCCGGAGCACGTTCACCAGTTGCGGCAGCTCGTCGATCGAGAACCGGCGCAGGTACTTGCCGACCCTCGTCACGCGCGGATCGTCACGGAGCTTGAACAGCACCCCGTTGCCCTCGTTCAGCTTCTGCAGCTCCGACTTGCGTTCCTCGGCGTCGACCACCATGGTGCGGAACTTCAGCATCTGGAACCGCTCGCCGGCGTGGCCGACCCGGGTCTGCTTGAACAGCACCGGTCCGCGGCTGGTGATCTTCACCAGGAACGCGGTGACCAGCAGGACCGGCAGCACGCCGACCAGGATCAGGCCGCCGACGATCCGGTCGAAGATGCTCTTCAGCAGGTGCGGCCCGCCGCTCACCGACGGCCGCTCCAGGTGCAGCAGCGACAGGCCGGCGACCGGGCGGATCGAGATCCGCGGGCCGGCGACCTCGACGATGCCGGGCGAGACGATCAGCTCGACCCCGCGCTGCTCGAGCGCCCAGGACAGCTTGCGCAGCGAGTGCCCGGCCAGCTCCGGGTCGGCGGCCACCGCGACCACGTCGACCTCGAACTGGTCGACCGCGGCCAGGATGTCCATCTCGGTCCGGCCCAGCTGCTCGGGCTCGGCCTCGTCGAACGCGTCCCCGCGCGGCAGGCAGCTGGCCACCACGACGTACCCGTCGGCCGGCCGCTCCTCCAGGTGCCGCCGCAGCGTGGTCACCTGGTCGTTGCGTCCGACAACGAGCACGTGGCGCATGCACCGGCCGTCGAACCGCCGCCGGGAGATGGCGCGGTGCAGCAGCCAGCGCAGGAACATCGCCGCCAGGCAGGTCATCGGGACCGCCAGCACGACGAAACCACGGGCGACCTCGAGCTTGATGGCGTACGACGTGATCGCCACCAGCGCGGTCAGTGCCACCGCGGCCCGGATGATCGAGCGGAACTCCTCCGGACCGGTGCCGAAGTACCGGCTCTCGTAGCCGCGTTCGAGCGCCACGCACGCCAGCCAGGCGATCGGCAGCACGGCGCCGAGTATGAAGTAGCCGAGGTTGATCTGGCCGCCGAACCGGGCGACGAGGGCCAGCGACCCACCGACCAGCGCGGCGGCGACGTCGCCGGCGAGCGCGGCCCACCGGTACTTCGACACCCAGCGCGCCTCGGTGAGCCGGGCAGCCCGCGGCACGATTGCCGGGACCTCGTCCGGTACGACCCAGACCGGCCGGCGTCGTTCCCCCGACGGCGCCGGCCGAAGGGCAGCCGAATCGGCCAACCCTTCCTCGGACATGACAAATTCAGTCACGCACAGTCACCCCCCACAGGTGAATCCGAAGCACGTGACCAACCCACACCCCGTCACGAACTTCGATGAAACGCCGCCCCCACAACGGCGTGATCCAGAGAGTACTACGTCACAGCGGCTGCGCACAGTAGCAATCGCGAGTGTTTACCCGTGCGCAATCACCAAGCAAGAGAAAGACCCCCGGGGCCCAGATACGGGTCCCAGGGGTCTCGTTTCGACTACTTCGGGTGACCGGCCGCCGGGTCGGGGCGCCGATCGGGGTGGCTGTCAGCCGGCGATCAGGCCGTCGCCGCTGATCAGCTCGCGCATCTCGGCCAGCGAGCTGTCGCTCGGCGGCAGGATCGCGTCGGAGTCGTGCAGTTCGTCGTCGGGCAGCCGGTCGCCGGCCCGGACGAACTCGAGCAGGGCGGCGAAGGCGGCCTTGAAGGCCTCCTCGTCGCCGGCTGAGACAGCCTTCTCGAGCTCGCCGTCCACCTTGTTGAGCTCGTCCAGCTTCTCGTCGGCCAGTCGCCACTGGCCCTCACTCATGATCCGAACGATCATCGGGCGTCTCCGTCCTGAGGTCGCACCGGCTCGGCGGCCGGCTGCTGCGTGGGCTGTGCCTGGGCGGATCCCGGTGTGGCGTCACCGGACAGTTCCTTGGGGGCGCTGCCGCCGGAGATCTGGGCCTTCATCGCGGCCAGTTCGTCCTCGACGTCGGAGTTGGACGACATCCGCTCCAGCTCCAGGGTGATGCTGTCCTTGCTGGTGCCGGTGGCGTCGTCGAGCGCGCCGGAGGCGAGCAGCTCGTCGATCGCGCCGGCCCGGGCCTGCATCTGCTGGGTCTTGTCCTCGGCCCGCTGGACCGCGAGGCCGACGTCGCTCATCTCCTCGGAGATGCCGGAGAACGCCTCGTTGATCCGGGTCTGCGCCTCGGCCGCGGTGTAGGTGGCCTTGATGGTCTCCTTGCGGGTCCGGAACGACTCGACCTTGGCCTGCAGCCGCTGGGAGGCGAGCGTCAGCTTCTCCTCCTCGCCCTGCAGCTGGGCGTGCTGGGTCTGCAGGTCGTCGATCTGGCCCTGCAGCCCGGACTTGCGGGTCAGAGCCTCCCGGGCCAGGTCCTCACGGCCCATCGAGAGCGCCTTCTGGGCCTGCTCCTGCAGCTTGGCCGACTGGGACTGCAGCTGAGACGCCTGCAGCTCCACCCGCTTCCGGCTGGTGGCCACGTCGGCCACACCCCGCCGCACCTTCTGCAACAGCTCCAGCTGCTTCTGATACGAGTAGTCAAGGGTTTCGCGAGGATCCTCGGCCTTGTCCAGGGCGGAGTTCGCCTTGGCCTTGAAGATCGTCGACATCCTCTTGAAGATGCTCATCGATATCCGTACCCCTTCTGTGCCGGCGACAGTCGACCCGGCGTGCGTGTCAACCACCCTATGTCTCCACGGGTCACCACACCATCAGGACCGGCCCGGATAAAGTGGTGGTCAGCTCCGGGGACTCCCCCGAGTCGCGACCTGCCCTGCCGAATGAGGTTCAGACCCCGTGTTCCGTCGTACCAAGTCTGAGACAGATACCACCGTACCCGCCGAGCCCCAGGCCAAGCCGGGCGGTAAGGGACGCCCCACCCCGAGCCGCCGGGAAGCCGAGGCGGCCCGGAAGGCGTCGTTCAAGAAGCCGCGCAACCGCAAGGAGGCGTCGGCGCTCCGGCGGGAGAAGATGCGCACCGAGCGCGCCAAGATGCAGTCGGCGATGCAGACCGGTGACGACCGGTACCTGCCGGCCGCCGACAAGGGCCCGGTCCGGCGGTTCGCCCGGGACTACGTCGACGCCCGCTACTCGGTGATGGAGTTCGCGCTGCCGATCCTGCTGGTGGTGTCGCTGCTCGGCGTGGTCTTCTCACCGGCCTTCCCGTGGCTGGCCGGGACGGTCAACCTGCTGTTCCTGGCGATGATCCTGCTGATCGCGGCGGACTGGTTCCTGCTCACCGCGGGCCTGAAGAAGGCGGTCTCGGTGAAGTTCCCGAACGACTCGGCCAAGGGCGTCGGCTTCTACGCGGTCCGCCGGACCATGCAGATGCGCCGCTGGCGGCTGCCCAAGCCGATGGTCAAGCGCGGCGAGAAGCCCAGCTGAGACTCGACGGGAACGACGCGGGCACGGGCAGTAGGGTCGGGGTATGGACTTCCGCTATCTCGGCAACAGTGGTTTGAAGGTCAGCGAGATCTCGTACGGGAACTGGCTGACGCACGGTTCCCAGGTGGAGAACGATCAGGCCAAGGCGTGTGTGCGGGCGGCGCTGGAGGCCGGCATCACCACGTTCGACACGGCCGACGTCTACGCCAACACCAAGGCCGAGTCGGTGCTCGGCGAGGCGCTGGAAGGCGAGCGGCGCGAGTCGCTGGAGATCTTCACCAAGGTCTACTGGCCGACCGGCCCGGGCGGACCGAACGACGTCGGCCTGTCCCGCAAGCACATCCACGAGTCGATCAACGCGTCGCTGAAGCGGCTCAAGACCGACTACGTCGACCTCTACCAGGCGCACCGGTACGACTCCGAGACGCCGCTGGAGGAGACGATGGAGGCCTTCGCCGACGTCGTCCGGTCCGGCAAGGCGCTCTACATCGGGGTGTCGGAGTGGACCGCGGAGCAGCTGCAGGAGGGCCACCGGCTGGCCCGTGAGCTGCGCATCCCGTTCGTCTCGAACCAGCCGCAGTACAGCATGCTCTGGCGGGTGATCGAGGCCGAGGTGGTGCCGGCGTCGGAGGAGCTCGGCATCGGCCAGGTGGTGTTCTCGCCGATCGCGCAGGGGGTGCTGACCGGCAAGTACCTGCCCGGCCAGCAGCCGCCGGAGGGCTCCCGGGCCACCGACTCCAACGGCGCGAACATGATCAAGCGGTTCCTCAACGACGACGTGCTCAGCCGGGTGCAGGAGCTCAAGCCGGTGGCGGAGTCGGCCGGGCTGTCGCTGTCCCAGCTGGCCATCGCCTGGGTGCTGCAGAACCCGAACGTCTCCTCGGCGATCATCGGCGCCTCCCGGCCCGAGCAGGTCGTCGAGAACGTGAAGGCCTCCGGCGTCCGGCTCGAGGAGGGCCTGCTGAAGCAGATCGACGAGGTGCTCGGCAGCATCATCGAGCGCGACCCGGCCAAGACCGAGCAGAACGCTCCGCAGACCCGGCCGGGCTCATGAGCTGGAGCTGGCGGTTCGAGACCGCTTCCGGCGCCGTCGTCGACCCGGGTGAGGTCGGCGGGGCCGAGTTCTCCGCCCAGGGCGACGCGGAGAGCTGGCTCGGCGAGAGCTGGCGCGATCTGGCCGAGCACGGAATCGGCCAGGTCTTCCTGCTCGAGGACGGCCGCGAGGTCTACGGCCCGATGAGCCTCGCCGCCCCGGAGTAAGCAGCAGTTGGAACCCGTACGACGTCCTGGGCGGCGTCGTACGGGTTCCTGCTTGTTAAGCTGCGGCTGAACCACTCCTGTGTTCGCAGGGAAGCCGGTCCAAGTCCGGCGCTGACCCGCAACCGTAGGCCACCTCCCCGGTGGCGAGCCGGAACACTGTGACGCAGGCAGACAGGCTCAGCTACCCGCCGTGGTCCGCGGGTGGAGCCCCACCCTGCCGACGCAGGCGGGACTTCCTCCACCGGGCACGGCCCGATCGAGGACATGACATGACTGCATATCGCCGGACCGTACGACTGGTCCTCAGCCTGCTGGCGGGTCTCCTGCTGGCGGGGACAGTCGCCACCACCGCGCAGGCCGAGGACGGCTACCGGTTCTGGGGCTACTACCAGTGGAGCGGCGGCCAGTGGGCCTTCGCGCAGAAGGGCGCCGACGGCGTCGTACCGGCCGATGGAGCCGTGGAGGGCTGGCGGTACGCCCTGGGCGGCGCCAAGCCGCGGGTGCCGCGCGCAGCCGGTGACTTCCAGGCGATCTGCGGCAGCACCCCGGCGGAGTCCGGCAAGAAGCGGGTGGCTCTGGTGGTCGACCCGGGTACGCCGGCCGACGCGCTGAACGGTCAGACTCCGGGACCTGCCACCGGCACCTGCGTGGTCACGGACGCGCAGGCGACCGGCGCGAAGATCCTGGCGGCCGTTGCCCCGGTGCGCATCGAGAAGGGCCTGACCTGCGGGATCGCCGGCTACCCGTCCGCGGGCTGTGGTGACCAGGTGAAGAACATCCAGGTCCCGGCCACCGACGACCCGGTCACGCTGCAGATCGGCGCCGCGGTCGGGTCCAGCGCCGCGCCCTCGCCGACCACGTCGCCGGCTGCCAGCTCCTCCGACTCCGGTGGCGCGCCGTGGACCGGCATCATCATCGCCGCGGTGGTGGTCGTCGTACTGGCTGGTGGCGGTCTGGCGCTCAACCGTCGGCGTGCGAGTCAGCAGAGCTAGGTGCGTACTGTCCATCACCTGACGCTCCCCCGGGCTCTGCACCCGGGGGCCTGGTGGTTGTGGGCGCTGGGCATGGCAGTGGCCGCCAGCAGGACGCGCAACCCGGTACTGCTGGTGCTGATCCTCGTGGTGACCGGCTTCGTGGTGTCGGCCCGGCGGAGCGACGCTCCCTGGGCCCACAGCTACGCCGCGTTCCTCAAGCTCGGCCTGGCGGTGATCGCCGTCCGCGTGGTGCTGCAGGCGTTGCTGTCGACACGCTCACAGGGCAACACAGTCCTGTTCGTCCTCCCCCACGTCCCGTTGCCTGCCTGGGCCAACGGCGTGAAGCTCGGCGGCGAGGTCACGCTCGAGGCGTTGCTGACCGCGCTGTACGACGGCCTTCAGTTGGCCGTGATGCTCTGCTGCATCGGCGCGGCCAACGCACTCGCCAGTCCACGGCGGCTGCTCAAGTCGTTGCCTGGAGCCCTTTACGAGATGGGCGTGGCCTGTGTGGTCGCGCTGACCTTCGCACCGCAACTGGTCACCGACGCCCGTCGGATCCGCGCCGCCCGCCGGCTCCGCGGCCGCACCCGCGGCTCCTTCCGTACGACAGCCATGCCCGTGCTGGAAGGCGCGTTGGACCGCTCCGTGGAGCTCGCCGCCGCGATGGACTCCCGCGGCTACGGCCGTACGGCGCATGTCCCACGACTTCAGCGCCGGATCACCGGGCTGTGCGTGCTGCTGGGGTTGCTGGGCATCCTGCTCGGTGTCTATGCGTTGCTGACCGACTCCATGGCGTTTCCGTTCGCCGCTAGCGTGTTGCTGGTCGGACTGCTGCTGGCGGTGGGTGCCATGGCGGTCGGGCGGCAGCGAGTGACACGCACGCGCTATCGACCGGACCCGTGGGCCTTGCCGGAGTGGCTGGTGACCTTGTCCGGTGCCCTGGCTGCTGGGTCGATGATCGCCGCCGCGACTCGGGGCGTCGAAGGGCTGGTGCTGGCCGGTCCGCTGGTCGTGCCACCGGTCCCGGCGCTGCCAGTGATCGGCATCCTGCTCGGATTGGCTCCCGCGGTGGTCGCGCCGCCCTTGCCCTCTCGACGTGAGCTGGTGACCGCATGATCGAGTTCGACCGGGTCACGATGACCTACGACGGCGCCGAGGCGCCTGCGCTGCAGGACGTCAGCTTCATGGTGCCTGAGGGTGAGCTGGCCCTGGTGATCGGGCGGACCGGCTCCGGCAAGTCCACGTTGCTGCGGGCAATCAACGGCCTGGTGCCGCACTTCACCGGCGGCACGCTGTCCGGCCGGGTCGTCGTCAACGGCCGGAACACCAGCGAGTACCGCCCGCGTGACCTGGCCGATGTGGTCGGCATGGTCGGTCAGGACCCGATGGCCGGGTTCGTCACCGACACGGTCGAGGACGAGCTCGCCTACAGCATGGAGTCGCTCGGGGTGGCTCCGGACGTGATGCGACGCCGAGTCGAGGAGACGCTGGATCTGCTGGGGCTGGCCGACGTACGGGATCGTGCGTTGACCTCTCTGTCCGGCGGACAGCGGCAGCGGACCGCTATCGGCGCTGCCCTCACCTCTCACCCCGCGGTCTTGGTGCTGGACGAGCCGACGTCGGCTCTGGACCCGCAGGCGGCTGAGGAAGTGCTCGCCGCGTTGCAGCGGCTGGTGCACGACCTGGGCGTCACTGTGGTGATGGCTGAGCACCGGCTCGAGCGAGTCATCCAGTACGCCGACCGGGTGATCGAGGTCCCAGGCGGCTCGGCTGCTGTCGCTACTGGGCTTCCAGCCGAGCGGATGGTCACTGCGCCGGTCGCACCGCCCGTGGTGGAGTTGGGACGGCTTGCCGGCTGGTCCCCGCTGCCGCTGTCGGTGCGGGATGCGCGGCGGGCTGCGGTCTCGCTGCGCACCCGGTTGGACTCGGCTGTGCCGCAGCGGTCATCGGCAGACCCTGGCGTCGAGCTGGCGCGTTGCAAGGACCTAGTGGCCGGGTACGGCGGGGTCACTGCGTTGCGTGGGGTGTCGCTGAGCATTCAGGCCGGTGAGGTCGTTGCGCTGATGGGTCGCAACGGCGCCGGCAAGTCGACGCTGCTGAATGCGTTGGTCGGGATCGTGCCGCCGCGGTCGGGGACGGCAGCTGCGGCTGGGGCGGACCCGCGCCGTACGCCGCCTTCCAAGCTGGTGAAGGCGGTTGGGCTGGTCCCCCAGGAGCCGGCTGACCTGTTGTATGCGGCGACGGTGGCTAACGAGTGCGCCGGGGCCGACGAGGACTTCGGGGTCCCGGCGGGTAGCTGCCGGGCGCTGCTGAAGCGGCTGGCTCCGGACATCGACGTGGCGATGCATCCGCGGGACCTGTCCGAGGGACAACGGCTGTGTCTTGCGCTGGCCGTCGTACTGTGTGGTGCTCCTCCGCTGTTGCTGTTGGACGAGCCGACGCGAGGGCTGGACTACGGGGCCAAGCGGCGGCTGGTGGCGATCCTGCGGGAGCTGGCTGCCGCGGGTCATGCCGTCGTGCTGTCTACGCATGACGTGGAGATGGTGGCTGAGGTGGCCACCCGGGTGCTGGTGCTGGCTGAGGGTGAGCTGGTGAGTGACGGGGAGACTGCGACCGTGATCGCGGGGTCGCCGGCGTTTGCGCCGCAGGTGGCGAAGATCCTTGCGCCGTTGCCGTTCCTGACCGTCGGTGAGGTCGCCACAGCTCTGGAACGCGCGTCGTGAAGCTTGTCCGGCTCAAGCCACGCAGTACTGCGGCCCTGCTGATCGCCTCCCTGGTCGGGTTGCTGGCTTTCGGGTGGCCGCTGCTGTACATCACCGACCAGGCGGGTGAGTCGGCGATCGGGCACACCACTGATGCGCCGTGGCTGTTCGTGTTGCTGCTGCCGTTGCTGGTGGCCGTCGTACTGGCTGAGCTGTCCGAGTCGGGGATCGACGCCAAGGTGATTTCGCTGCTCGGCATGCTGGCGGCGGTGGGCGCTGCGCTGCGGGCGCTCGGTCCTGGCACGGCTGGGCTGGAGCCTGGGTTCTTCCTGCTGGTGCTGGCGGGCCGGGCGTTCGGGGCCGGGTTCGGATTCGTACTGGGCGCTGTGTCGTTGCTGGGTGGGGCGCTGATCAGTGGTGGGGTCGGGCCATGGATGCCGTTCCAGATGTTCGCCTGCGCGTGGGTGGGGTGCCTGGCCGGGCTGCTGCCGCGGGCGGCTGGGCGGCTCGAGTTGCTGGTGCTGGGGGCGTACGCGCTCGTGTCGGGGGTGCTGTACGGCGTGCTGATGAACCTGTGGTTCTGGCCCTACGCGACGTTCGGCAGCGACTTCTCGTTCATCCCGGGCGACGCGCTGACGGAGAACCTGCACCGGTACCTGCTGTTTGTGGTGGCGACGTCGCTCGGGTGGGACATCCCGCGTGGGGTGCTGTCCGCGGTGATGGTTCTGCTGCTGGGGCGGCCGGTGCTGGCGGCTTTCCGTCGTACGGCGCGGAAGGCGGCCTTCGACGTACCAGTGGTGTTCGAGTCGAGGAGGTCTGATGGCTGAGCAGCGCACGTTGATCCTGGGCGGCGCCCGGTCCGGCAAGTCGATCGCCGCCGAGCGGCTGCTGAGCGACGAGCCCGAGGTCCTGTACGTCGCCACCGGCGGAGACGGCTCGTCGGACCCGGAGTGGGCCGAGCGGATCGCCAAGCACCGCGCCCGCCGGTCGGCGTCCTGGGGCCTGGCCGAGACGATCGATCTGGTCCCGCTGCTCGCCTCCCCCGGTCCGCCGCTGCTGATCGACTGCCTGACCCTGTGGCTGTCGCGGACGATGGACGCCCTGGACATCTGGTCCGACCTCGGCCGCGCCGGCCTGGTCGACCAGGCCATCGAATCCCTCGCCGAAGCCTGGTCGGGCACCCCGCGCCTGGTGGTTGCCGTCAGCAACGACGTCGGCTCCGGCGTGGTCCCCGCCGACCCCGGCACCCGCCTCTTCCGCGACCTCATGGGCCGCCTCAACACCACCATCTCCCTCAACTCCACCACTGTCCTTTGGACCGTGGCCGGCCGAACCATCCCGCTCACGTGAGCTCCGGCGGCAGCGGGCGGGGTGGATGGGTGGACGGCACCTGGTTGGCACTTGGGACGCTCACCGTGTTGCCGGCTCGGATGCCGTCGCGGGTGGATCGGGTGGTGGGCGGACGGGCGATGATCCTGGCACCCGCGGTCGGGGCGCTGATCGGCGCGATCTCAGCGGGTGTCGTAGCGCTGGCTCAACTCTTGCGGCCGGATGCGGAGTACCTGGCCGGCGTGCTGGGGGTGCTGGTGGTTGTGGTGGTGTCCGGCGGGTTGCACCTGGATGGGCTGGCCGATTTCTCGGATGCGCTAGGGAGCCGGCGGGACCGCGAGACGATGCTTCGGATCATGAAGCAGAGCGACATCGGCCCGTTCGGAGTGGTCGCGATCGTCGCGGTGCTGCTGCTCGATGTCGCCGCGCTCACGGCGTGCATCCAGGCCGGCTTCGGCTGGCAGGCCGCGCTCATCGCCGTCACCGCGAGCCGCCTGACGCTCCCCTGGACCTGCCGTACGACGGTCCCGTCCGCACGTCCCGGTGGTCTCGGCGCAACCGTCGCCGCGACCGTCCGACCGATCGCAGCAGTCCTCACATCCATCGTCGTACTGGCCGGGGCGCTCGCCCTCGCTTGGTTTGACAGCGCGCGACTGGTCGGCAGCGCGAGCGCCGTACTGCTGGCTGTCGTAGTCAGCCTGCTCGTCACCCGGCGGGCTCGATCGGCGCTCGGTGGTGTCACCGGCGACGTACTCGGCGCTGCCATCGAGCTGGCTCTACCAGTCACTCTTCTCACCCTGGCGCTCACCGTCTGATGCGGCGCGAGCCCTCCTGGCGTGCCCGCACCCCCGCGCGGCCTCCGTGCATTACTGTCACCGGGGACGCAGCTGTGGGGCAGTGATTGGCGAGGTCGGATGGCGATGTTGAGGGTTGTTCAGCGGCAGTTGGCAACGAAGGCCTCGCGATCCGTTATGTTTATGTAATGAACGCAACCCGCCCGGCGCCTGGGTCGCAGGCTTCGCTGCGCGAAGCCAACCGCGAGCGCGTTCTGGGAGTCGTCCGGCAGCACGGCCCCCTGACCCAGGTCGAGATCGCCGCCGCCTCCGGCCTGTCCGCCGCGACCGTGTCGAACATGGTCCGCGAGCTCGACCAGGCCGGAATGGTCGGCCTGTCCCGGAGCATCCGCAACGGCCGCCGCGCCGTACTGGTGTCGCTCGCGTCCGGCGGCGGGCTGCTCGCCGGAGTCGCGTTCGGCGAGCGGGACGTCCGGGTCGCGATCGCCAACGAGTCCCGCGAGATCCTCGCCCAGCAACTGATGCCGCTGCAGGCCGACCACGTCGCCGACGACGGGATGGAACGCGCCGCCCGGCTGCTCGCCGACCTGGCCGAGACGGTCAGCTCGGGCGTCGAGGACATCGCCGCGATCGGGTTCGGCCTACCCGCGCCGGTCGACTCGGTCAGCGGTGAGGCCGGGTCGGACGCCGTACTGCCGGGCTGGCGGGGCGTCAACGTCGCCGAGGCGATGGCCGGGCATCTGCGCGCGCCGGTCGCGCTCGACAACACCGCCAACCTGGCCGCGCTCGGCGAGCTCCGCAACGGCGCGCTGCGCGGCGTGCGGCACGGCTGCTACCTGAAGTTCTCGTACGGCGTCGGCGCCGGGATCGTCCTGGACGGCGAGGTGTTCCGCGGGTCTGCCGGTACGGCGGGTGAGATCGGGCACGTCACCATCGACGAGAACGGGCCGATCTGCCGGTGCGGGAACCGCGGGTGCCTGGACACGTTCGTCGGGTCGCGGGCGCTGATCAACAGCCTGGCCGCGTCGCACGGTCCGCTGCGGTTGAAGGACATCGTCTCCCGGGCGTTGCATGGCGACCTCGGCTGCCGCCGGGTGATCGAGGACGCGGGCCGCCGGGTCGGGGTCGCGGTGGCCGGGCTGGTGAACCTGCTGAACCCCGAGGTGATCGTCGTCGGCGGCCTGATGGCCGAAGCCGGCGACCTGATCCTCGCCCCGCTCCGCGAGGCCCTGGACCGCTGCGCCATCCCCAGCGCCGCCGCCACCGTCGAGCTCCGCCCCGCCGAACTCGGCGACGAAGCCGACATCCAAGGCGCCATCCACCTAGCCTCAGTCCTCAGCCACACCACAGCCACCAAGTCCTTCGCCTGACCCCACGTCGGGGGCAACCCCTCACCCGGGGGGTTGACCGGCTCATGTGACTGACGTGTGGGTGGGTTGGTTTGGCGGGCGAGCGGTGCGCTGATCTGGCCGGGCCGTGCGTGAGTCTGCGGTGGCGGCGAGACGTGCATTTCATCAGGTAGTGCCCAGCCGCCGGTAGTGCGGTTGAGCGCGGTCGGCTCGGTGTGTACGGCGTCTCGCCGCTGCACTACCTGTCCATCTGTCCCCGGCCGCCCACGCAACGTCGCCCGCCGCCGGACGCCACCACACCTGCCAGCCTGCGGGCCGCGGCCGGCGGGGCTCCTGTGGCGGGGATATCCGGTGCTGTTGTGCCTTCTCCCTCGATACACGAGAGGAGAAGGCACAACACGGACGGATATCCGCTCTTCTGGCGGAAGGGTGGGCGCGGGGTGAGCGGGCGCACGCCGTTGGGTGTGGGCGCGTCGAGGGGCGAACCGCCAGGCCATCACAGTCGGTCGGCGTCGACGGTGGCAGGCAGGGTGCCGGGGTGGAGGTGGTGATTGTGATGGCCTGGCGGTCCGCAGCATCGGGATCCCGTTCGCAGGGGCGGAGTGGTCGGAGGTGGGTGCACTCGACCGACCTGGGTGGCGAACTGGGGCACCAAGCCGACCCACACATGTGTCACAAGAGCCGGTTAACCCCTCAACTGATGGGTTGCCCACCGAAATTCTCAGTGGGCAACCCATCACCTGGCGGGGCAACCCCTCGATCGGCCGAGCAACCCCTCACCTGGGGGGTTGCCCCTCAGGTGAGGGGTTGCCCATCGAAATTCTCAGTGGGCAACCCCCGAGTTCGGTGGGCAACCTCGCGCGTGGCCGCTCGGGGGGTGAGGGGCGGTTGTGGGTGGTTGAGTTCCGGGGTTGTCACGCCAATATGTCTATTTCTTGAATTCAAGTCTTGACGTCAAAGCTTCGCGCGGCTTGACTTCGGTCAGGCCTACTCGGGCCATCACGTCAAGGAGCCGCCACATGTTCGTCTCTCCATCCCGTCTCGTCGGGCTCGGCCTGACCGTCTCGGCCCTCGCCCTGTCTCTGGTGGCCTGTGGGTCGGACGAACCCGCCGCCGGAGGCTCCGGCGAGGCCAAGAAGATCGCGCTGCTGCTGCCCGAGTCGAAGACCACCCGGTACGAGGCGCTGGACCGGCCGCTCTTCACCGAGGCGCTCAAGGCGGCCTGCGCCAACTGCGAGCTGATCTACAGCAACGCCGACCAGGATGCGGCCAAGCAGCAACAGCAGGCCGAGGCGGCCCTGACCCAGGGCGCGAACGTGCTGGTGCTGGACCCGGTCGACGGCAAGGCCGCCGCCGCGGTGGTCGCCTCCGCGAAGGGCCAGAACGTCCCGGTGATCGCCTACGACCGGTTCATCGAGAACGCCGACTACTACGTCTCGTTCGAGAACGAGGCGGTCGGCAAGCTCCAGGCGCAGACCCTGGTCGACGCCCTGAAGGCGGCCGGCAAGACCTCCGGCAACCTGGCCATGATCAACGGCTCGCCGACCGACCCGAACGCGGCCGACTTCAAGAAGGGCGCGCACAGCGTGCTCGACGCCAGCGGCTACAAGGTCGCCGCCGAGTTCGACACCCCGGACTGGAGCCCGGACAAGGCGCAGGCCTGGATGGAGGGCCAGCTCAGCGCGATCAAGAACGGCCTGGTCGGTGTGTACGCGGCCAACGACGGTACGGCGGGCGGCGCGATCGCAGCGCTCAAGGGCGGTGGCGTCACCCCGCTGCCGCCGGTCACCGGCCAGGACTCCGAGCTCGCCGCGATCCAGCGGATCGTGGCCGGCGACCAGGCGATGACCATCTACAAGGCCGTGAAGCCGCAGGCCGAGGCGGCCGCCAAGGGCGCGGTCGCGCTGGCCAACGGCGGCAAGCCGGAATCGACCACGGACAAGAACGGCGTGCCGTCGACGATCCTCGACCCGGTCGCGGTCACCAAGGCCAACATCAAGGACACCGTGGTGAAGGACAACATCTACAAGGTGACCGACATCTGCACCGCGTCGTTCGCCGCCGCCTGCACCGCCGCCGGCCTCAGCTGACCCGCCCCCTGGTGTCGCCCCGCTTCATGGGGCCTCCCGGCCTGGACTGAGGAGCGAAGGGAGCGGGGCGATGCCGGGCGGTTCCGGAACCAAGAAGGCTGTCCCGGGCGGCGGAACGCCGCGATCATGGCCTGAAGACAAAGCCCAGGAGGCTGATCGAGTGACTGTCACCCCCACACCGGCCCCGGTCGGCACCACCACGGTGCTGTCGCTGCGGGGCATCTCCAAGCGCTTCGGCGCGGTGCAGGCCCTGAAGAACATCGAGCTGGACGTCCGGGCCGGTGAGGTGCTGGCCCTGGTCGGCGACAACGGCGCCGGCAAGTCGACGCTGGTGAAGACGATCGCCGGCGTCTACACCGCCGACGACGGCACGATGGTCTTCGACGGCCGGGAGGTGCGGGTCGGCAGTCCGGCCGAGGCGCAGCAGCTCGGCATCGCCACGGTCTTCCAGGACCTGGCCCTGTGCGACAACCTCGACGTGGTCGCGAACCTGTACCTCGGCCGCGAGCTGCGCACCGGCAAGGTGCTCGACGAGGTCGAGATGGAACGCTCGTCGTGGGAGCTGCTGCGGCAGCTGTCGGCGAAGATCCCGTCGGTCCGGATCCCGGTCGCCAGCCTGTCCGGCGGCCAGCGGCAGACCGTCGCGATCGCCCGCTCGCTGCTCGGCCAGCCCAAGGTCGTGATGCTGGACGAGCCGACCGCGGCTCTCGGCGTGGCTCAGACCGCCGAGGTCCTCAACCTGGTCGAGCGGCTCCGCGAGCGCGGTCTCGCGGTGATCCTGATCAGCCACAACATGGCCGACGTGATGGCGGTCGCGGACCGGGTCGCCGTACTGCGGCTCGGCCGGAACAACGGCGTCTTCGTGGTCAGCGAGACCAAGACGCAGGACATCATCGCCGCCATCACCGGCGCCACAAACAACGCGGTCTCTGAGCGCGCAGCGCGCCGGACCCGTGAGGAGGGGACCGCATCATGACGCTGCACGGATCCGAGATCCGGCCGCAGGACGCTCCACGCCCGAGCAGCGGAAACGGAAACGGCGGCAGCACCGAGCTGCCCGCCGACCTGCAGGACGAGCGGCTGATCGCCAGCCACGGCATCAGCGGCGCCGTCTCGGCGTTCACCGCGCGGCTGCGGTCCGGCGACCTCGGTTCGGTCCCGGTGGTGGTCGGCCTGATCATCATCTGGGCGGTCTTCCAGATCGCGAACAGCTCGTTCCTGTCCAGCCGCAACCTGGTCAACCTCACCCTGCAGACCACGTCCGTCGGGGTGATTGCCATCGGCATCGTCCTGGTCCTGCTGCTGGGCGAGATCGACCTCTCGGTCGGCTCGGTCAGCGGGCTGTCGGCCGCCGTACTCGGGGTCACGTTCGTGAACAAGGGCTGGCCGCTGGCGTTGTCGCTGCTGGTCGGGGTCGCGCTCGGGCTGGTGATCGGGCTCTTCTACGGCGCGCTCTACACCAGGTTCGGCGTGCCGAGTTTCGTCATCACGCTGGCCGGCCTGCTCGGTTTCCTTGGCCTGCAGCTGCTGGTGCTCGGCAAGGAGGGTTCGCTGAACCTGCCCTTCGACTCCGCGCTCGTCGGGTTCGGCACCCGCAGCTTCCTCTCCCCCGCGCTGGCCTACGGGCTGGTCGCGGTGGTCGTCGCGGTGTACCTGCTGACCAGGCTGCGCGGCCGAGCCGCCCGCGTGGCGGCCGGGTTGTCGGCGGCGCCGAACTCGGTCATCGCGATCAAGGCCGCCGCGCTCGCCGTCGTCCTGCTGATCCCGGTCGTGATCCTGAACGGCGACCGCGGGGTGTCGTCGATGTTCCTGCTCTTCCTCGGCCTCGTGGTGGCGACCGACTTCGCGATCCGGCGGACGCGCTGGGGCCGCTCGGTCGTCGCCGTCGGCGGCAACGTGGAGGCTGCCCGGCGAGCCGGTATCAACGTCCGGATGATCTACCTGTCGGTGTTCGCGGCCTGCTCCACCTTCGCCGCGGTCGGCGGACTACTGGCCGCCGCGCGGCTGGTCGCGGTGAACCAGAGCAGCGGCGGCGCGGACACCAACCTGAACGCGATCGCGGCTGCGGTGATCGGCGGCACCAGCCTGTTCGGCGGCCGCGGTTCGGCGTACTCCGCGCTCCTCGGCGCCCTGGTGATCATGTCGATCTCGAACGGCCTGGCCCTGCTCAGCCTCGACTCCAGCGTCCGCTACATGGTGACCGCCGGCGTCCTGCTGATCGCCGTCACCATCGACTCCCTCAGCCGCCGCAGCCGCCAGGCTCACGGCCGCGCCTAGAGCACGGCGGGCTCTCCCCTGACCCTGACCAGGTGGGAGCCCGCCGTTTCCATTCCGGCAGCCTGTTCTGGTGGCAGGATGTGCCGCATGAAGTCCAGAAGACCCATCAAGGCGGAGCAGACCGGCGAGGGTCATACCGTCACGACGCTGGAGTTGTTCTTCGACCTGGTGTTCGTCTTCGCGCTGACCCAGGTCACCGCGCTGATGGCCCACGACCTCACCTGGCACGGCGTAGGCCGCGGCCTCCTGCTGACCGGGCTGTTGTGGTGGAGCTGGATCGGCTTCTCCTGGCTGTGCAACCTGGTCAAGGCCGACGAGGGCGCAGTCCGCGGCGTGATGCTGGCGGCGATGGCGGCGATGTTCCTGATCGCACTCGCGATCCCGGAGGCCTTCCACGACCTACCGGGTGGTCTGCCCGGACCGGTGGTCATCGCCGGCGCGTACTTCCTCTTCCGGGCACTCCACCTGGTGCTCTTCTGGCTGATCGCCGAGGGCGACCAGCAGCTACGCCGTACGCTGCTCCGCTTCTCCCTCTCGATGCTCGGCGCCAGCGCGCTGCTCCTGGTCGCTTCGCAGTACGACGGCCGGACGCAGACGTTGCTGTGGGCCGCCGCGCTCGCCGTCGACTACGGCGGCACGTACCTGATCGACGCACACGGCTGGCGGTTCCACTCCGCGACGCACTTCGCCGAGCGGCACGGGCTGATCATCATCATCGCGCTCGGCGAGTCGATCGTGGCGATCGGTGTCGGCGTGACCGACCTGCCGATCTCGTGGCCGATCCTGATCGCCTCCGTGCTCGGCCTGATGGTGTCGTCCGCACTGTGGTGGATCTACTTCGACGCGACTGTTCTGTACGGCGAGCACGCGCTGGCGTCCGAGCCGGAGGACACCCGGGCGGCCCTCGCCCGCGACGCGTACACCTTCCTGCACTTCCCGATGATCGCCGGAATCATCCTGCTCGCCCTCGGCCTGAAGAAGGTGCTCGAGTACGTCGGTGACACCGAGCACCACAGCCTCGACGACCCCCTGAAGGGCATCGGCCTCTGGGCGCTGTTCGTCGGCGTCATCTTCTATCTGCTCGGACACGTCGGCTTCAAGTGGCGGACGATGCACCGGTTGAGCGTGTCCCGGCTCGTCACCGCTGCGCTCGTGTTGGTCGCCATACCGCTGGTCGCGAAGGTGCCCGCGCTCGGGCAGCTCGCCGTACTGACTGTCCTGCTGGCCGGGCTGGTCACCTTCGAGTCGATCCGGTTCGCGCAGGAGCGTGACGAATTGAAGCACGGCGAGCAGCACACCTGAAGAAAGAAAGGCCCCCGCAGTGCGGGGGCCTTCTGCGAAGAGCTCAGGCTGTGGCGGCCGTCAGGTCCACCTTCGGCTCCGCGAAGTGGCAGGCGGCGGAGTGCCCGGCCGGGGACTGCGGCTTGGCCTCGAGCGGCGGCTCGTGGGTCGCGCAGATGTCCTCGGCCTTCCAGCAGCGGGTCCGGAACCGGCAGCCGCTCGGCGGGTCGATCGGCGAGGGTACGTCGCCGACCAGCCGGATCCGCTCCTTCGGCGGGACACCGCGGATGGTGCCCAGGTCGGGTGCGGCGGACAGCAGCGCTTGGGTGTACGGGTGCTGCGGAGCGCCGTAGATCTGCTCCCGCGGACCCTGCTCGACGATCTTGCCCAGGTACATCACCGCGACCTGGTCACAGAAGTGCCGGACCACACCGAGGTCGTGCGCGATGAACACGAACGCGATGCCGAGGTCGCGGCGCAGGTCCTCCAGCAGGTTCATCACCTGGGCCTGGATGGACACGTCCAGCGCGGACACCGGCTCGTCGGCGATGATCACCTCCGGCTCCACCGCGAGCGCCCGGGCGATGCCGATCCGCTGCCGCTGGCCGCCGGAGAACTCGTTCGGGTACCGGTTGTGGTGCTCGGGGTTCAGGCCGACCCGCTCGAGCAGCTCCTGGACCCGGTCGAGCTCCTTGCCCTTCTTGACCAGGTTGTGCACCCGCAGCGGCGTGCTGATGATGTTGCTGACCGTCTGCCGCGGGTTCAGCGAGCTGTACGGGTCCTGGAAGACGATCTGCAACTGGCGGCGGAACGGGCGCAGTTCCCGCTCCCTCAGCTGCGCGATGTCGGTGCCCTTGAACCTGATCTCGCCCGCCGTCGGCGTCAGCAGCCGGGTGATCATCCGGCCGGTGGTCGACTTGCCGCAGCCGGACTCGCCGACCAGGCCGAGGCTCTCGCCGGCCTTCAGGTCGAAGCTGACGCCGTCGACGGCCTGGACCACCTTCTTGGTCCGGCCCAGCCCAGCCGCTTCCTTGATCGGGAAGTGCATCTTCAGATCGCGGACCTGCAGCAGCGGGGCTCCCGCGGCCGCCGGCACGGCGTCGACCGTACGCACGTTGTCGCTCATCTCTCTCCTCAGCCCCCGCTCAGCCCAGTCTCGGCGCGACCTCGGCCTCGTAGATCGAGGCCTTGTCGTGCAGGTGACAACGGGACGTGTGGGCGCCGGCGCCGTCGACCGGCATCAGCTCGGGCAGGTCGGTGGTGCAGCGCTCGCCCTTCACCCGGTCCTTGTAGGGACAGCGCGGGTTGAAGGAGCAACCGGTGGGCAGGTTCAGCAGGCTCGGCGGCAGGCCCTTGATCGGGCGCAGCCGCTCGTTCGCGGCCGAGACGGTCGGGATCGACTCCAGCAGGCCCCAGGTGTAGGGCATCCGCGGGCGGGCCAGCACGTCCTCGGCGGTGCCGTACTCGACACAGCGGCCGGCGTACATGACCAGCACGTCGTCGGCCATCTCGGCGACCACACCCAGGTCGTGGGTGATCAGCACGATCGCGGAGCCGAACTCCTTCTGCAGGTTGTTCAGCAGGTCCAGGATCTGCGCCTGCACGGTCACGTCGAGCGCGGTGGTCGGCTCGTCGGCGATCACCAGCTTCGGGTCGTTGACCAGGCCCATCGCGATCATCGCGCGCTGCCGCATCCCGCCGGAGAACTCGTGCGGGTACTGCGAGAACCGGCGCTGCGGGTTCGGGATGCCGACCAGGTCGAGCATCTCGATCGCGCGCTTCCTCGCGACCTCCTTGCTGACGTTGTGGTGCACCCGGTACGCCTCGACGATCTGGTTGCCGACCGGGTACAGCGGGTGCAGCGAGGACTGCGGGTCCTGGAAGACCATCGCGACGGCGTCGCCGCGGACCTTCATCAGCTCGCTCTCCGGCAGGCCGACGATCTCGTCGCCGCCGAGCGTGATCGATCCGGTGATCTGGGTCCGCCGGCGGTCGTGCAGGCCCATCACGGCCATGCTCGACACCGACTTGCCGGAGCCGGACTCACCGACGATCGCCAGCGTGCGCCCGAGCGGGACCGAGTAGTTCAGTCCGTTCACCGCGCTGACCACACCGTCGGCGGTCGGGAACTTCACGGTCAGGTCCCGGACCACCAGGTACGGCGTCTCGCCGCTGGGGTTGATCGCCCCCTGACGGCGTTCGCGGGTGACGACCGACGGCCGCTTCAGCTCATCATTGATGCTCATGTCAGCCTCACTCGGGGGTCGATCAGGCTGTAGCCGACGTCGACGAGGAAGTTCATCGCGACGAGGATCACCGAGGCGACCAGGACGGTGCCCATGATCACCGGCAGGTCGTAGTTGTTCAGGCTCTCCAGCACGAGGTTGCCCAGGCCGGGCAGGTCGAAGATCCGCTCGGTGAAGATCGCGCCGGCCAGGCTGCCGGCGATGTCCAGGCCGAAGATCGTGATCACCGGGATCATCCCGGAGCGCAGCGCGTGCTTGTAGGTCACCTGCCGGTCCGACAGGCCCTTGGCCCGGGCGGTCCGGATGTAGTCCTCGCTGAGCGCCTCGACCATCGAGCCGCGGGAGTAGCGCGCGTACTGCGTGCAGTTGTAGATGCCCAGCACCAGCCAGGGGGTGAACAGGCCGGCGAACCAGGCGCCCGGGTTGTCGCTGAACGGCGTGTAGCCGCCGCGCGGCAGGACCGGGTACAGGATCGTCAGGTACAGCGAGACCATCAGGGCGACGATGTAGTACGGCACCGAGCTCAGGATCAGCGTGCTGCTCATCAGCGCGCGGTCGCCGACGGTGCCCCGTCTCTTCGCAGCCATCGAGCCCACGAAGACACCGATGGTCAGGACCATCACGGCGTACCCGAGCACCAGCGAGACCGTGACCGGCAGCCGGTCCTTCAGCATCTGGGTGACCGGCCGGTCGTTCTTGAAGGAGAAGCCCAGGCAGGGCACGTTGCACTCCTGCTTCACGCCGGCCGTCTCGAAGGTCCGCCCGGCGACGATGCCCACCGTGTACTCCGCGAACTGCTGAACCTTGGGCCGGTCGAGGTGCAGGTTGGCCTTGATTTCGTTGTATCGCTCCTGGGTGCAGTTGCGATCGCCACAGATCGCCGCGGCCGGGTCGGTCGGGGCGACGAAGAACAGCGTGAAGGTCGCGATCAGCGTGACCAGCACGACGCTGAGCGCGCTCACCAGCCGGCGCGCCACGAAGTAGAGCACGAGGGTTTCTCCTCACCGATCGGGGTGGTGACCGGACCGGGGCCCGGTCACCACCCCACCATCAGATGATCAGACTGCAGGTACTACGGCAGTCCGGATCAGGGCTGCTTCAGGTACATCGAGGTGAACTCCGGCAGGCCCTGGGTCGGGTCGTTGACGACGTGCCCGAGGTTCTTGCCGACCGGGTAGTAGCTGGCCGTGTAGTACAGCGGGATCAGCGGCAGGTACTTCTCCATGATCGTCTTGTCGATCTTCGGCCACTCCTTGAGCTGCTGGTCCGGAGCGAGGCCGTTCACGCGGTCGATCTCGGCGTCCAGGGTCTTGTCCTGGATCATGCCGATGCTGTTGCTCAGCTCGACGGCGTCGGAGCGGAACAGGACCGGGAACCAGCTACCACCGGACGGCCAGTCCGAGCACCAGCCCGACGGGCCCTGGCCGATGTTCACCGGCGCGGCCGGGTCGTTGCGCATGGTCCGGATCTTGGCCTTCGGGACACCGATCGCGTTCACCTTGAAGCCGGCCGCGGTGTAGACCTGGGTGCGCAGCTGGTTGACCTGAGTGGCGATCTTGTCGTCGTTGGAGTAGTACCAGCTGAGCTCGAAGTTCTCCTTGCCGAGCTCCTTCAGCTTGGACTTGATCTCCTCGGCGACCGCCGGGTCCTCGGCGCCCTTGCCCTTGCCGGTCAGGCCCGGCAGCTCGTACTTCTCGTGGCCGGGAACGGCCGGCGGCAGGATCGTCGAGGCCGGAATCGCGCTCTCCGGGCTCAGGCCGGCCACCTTCCGGTAGGTGTCGAAGGGGTAGCCCTTGGCGATCAGCTGCCGGACGTCCATCGGGATCTTCCGGGTGTCCAGGCCCCAGACCTGGGTGCACGGCTGGGCGCCGCTGACGATCTGGCTCTTGTCCTTGAGCTCAGGGATGAGGCTGGCGTCCAGGTCGGAGTAGTTCATCGCGTTCGCGTCCGGACCGGAGCTGGCCAGCACCTGGCGCTGCACCTTCAGGGTGTCCTGGCCGAACTTGAAGTCCCAGGCGTCCGGGTACTGGTAGCGCACCGGGTCGGTGTTCGGGTCCCAGTGCGGGTTCTTCTTGAGCTTCAGCTCGGTGCCCGGGTTGTACAGGTCCACCATGTACGGACCGGTCGCCATCGGCTTCAGGTCGTAGCTCTTCTTGGTGTCCTTCGCCTTCGGGATCGGCGTGAACATCGGGAAGGCGGCGTAGAACGGCAGGTCGTCGAACTTCTTCGCCAGGTGGATGATCAGCGTGTTGTCGTCCGGCGTCTCGACGCCGGCGTAGTTGTCACCGCTGGCGTACGGGCCCTTGTAGGTCTTGCCGTCCTTGAAGTACTCGTTCTGGTACGTCGGTCCGGCGTCGTACAGGTCGTGCGCGAAGGAGCGCTTGATCGCGTACGCGTAGTCGGCCGCCTTCACCGGCGTGCCGTCCATGTACTTGATGCCCTGCTTGAGCTTGAACGTCCAGGTGAGGCCGTCGGCGGACTTGGTGCCGAGGTCCTCGGCGAGGTCCGGAACCAGGGTCGGCTTCTGGGTCTTCTCGTCCAGCTTGTACTGCGTCAGCGCGCGGTACATCAGCTTGCCGATCTGGTTCCCGTCGGTGAAGTAGATGTTCGTCGGGTCCAGCGTGTCCGGCGTGACGTCGGACAGGACGGTGATGGTGCCGCCCTTCTTCGCGCCCTCGAGCTCCTTCGCCGGGCCCTTGGCCGTCGCGTCGGTGGCCTTCTCCTGGGCCGTGCCCGCGTCGCCCGTGTTGGCGTCACTGTTGTTGTTCGACGACGGGCTGCCGCAAGCCACCGCGGCCAGCATGACCGTCGCCACAACGGCGGTGATCCGTTTCCACTGCATTTGTCGTGATTCTCCTTTTCTGCCGCTGGGGCAACGCCGGGCTACCGGCGGGTCTTGGGGTCGAAGGCGTCGCGGACGGCGTCTCCGAGCAGGGCGAGGGACAGCACCAGCGCCGTGATGCCCAGCACGGGCAGCCACAGGTACAGCGGATCCGCCTTGAACCAGTTGGTCGCGGTGGCGATCGTCTGACCCCACGACGGGATCGGCTCGATCAGTCCCACACCGAGGAAGGACAGGCCGGCTTCGGCGGTGACGTACGCCGGCAGCGCCAGCGAGGCCGAGATCACGATCGGCGCGACCAGGTTCGGCAGCAGTTCCTTGAACAGCACCTGCGACGTAGGGACACCGATCGCCTTCGCCGCGAGCACGAACTCACGCTCGCGCAGGGACAGCACCTCGCCGCGGATGATCCGGGCCAGGCCCGCCCATCCGAAGAACGAGAGCACGAAGATCAGCACGAAGAACCGGGTCGAGGCCTGCTCACCCGGCGACAGGTTGAAGGACCCGCCGCGCATGCTCTCCACGATCGGCACCATCGCGATCGCGAACAGCAGGTACGGCAGGCTCAGCACGAAGTCGATCACCCAGGAGATGACCCGGTCGACCCAGCCGCCGAGGAAGCCGGCCAGCAGGCCCATCACGACGCCGACGATGGTGCCGAACGCGGTCGCGGTGAAGGCAACGATCAGCGACGGGCGGGCGCCGTACACCCAGCGGGCGAAGTTGTCCCGGCCGGTCTTCGGCTCGACACCGAACCAGTGCTCGGCGTTCGCGACGATGGTCGGGAACCCGTACTCGTCGACCAGTTCGGGGTGGAAGGTGCCGATGTCACCGCCCTCGATCTTGGTCAGCACCGGCGCGAGCACCGCCACCAGGATGAAGAACAGCACGATGGCGGCGCAGGTGACGGCGACCTTGTCCTTGCGGAGCCGGTCCATCGCGATCCGGGTCGGCGATTTGCCGTGCGGTACGGCGGAATCCCGAACCGGCTCGGCGGATGCCGGGTGGTCCTCGACACCAACTGTCGAGTCGGGTGAACCGATGCTCATTCGCGCTCCGTCAGCTCTGTCAGCCAGATTTCGTACGGGGAGGGGACCAGCCACGATCTGTAGATCGGGGTAGAGCCTCGGCCGATGGCGGGCTCGCGTCAAATTCGGTTGACGACCGGCCCCGCCTCAACCGCGCGCTAGCCTGCCCGACGCCATCGACCCCTAGCCAGCGGCCTTGGGTTCGAATGCACGAATCGTTACCGGAACTTCAAAAGGAACCGAACTTTTCCATCGAAGAATCACGCTGTGCAGTCATTCGGCTGCGAATAGCATCGGCACAGCCTCGCCAGCGTCCATTTTGTGCCACGTTTTGACACAGCGTAGTCAAATCTTGCGGACTGTCGACGCTACGCTGAGTAGCAAATTCGGGTGAATGTGAGCTGTTCAACAGGCCGGCGGGGCTTTCAGCCGCAGCCGAGGAGTCTCTGCTGGTGCTGGATTTCCTGGACTGCGTGTCCGACGGCGGGGTCGTCGGCGATCGCGGTCTCGAGGATTCGGCGGGCTTCGGCGGGCCGTCCGCGCGCGACGTTCAGCCGGGCCCGGCCGATCGCGTTGGCTGCTGCCCCGGACGCGTCCGGGCGCCGGGTCAGCACCTCGGCCGCCCGCTGCAACAAGGTGTCTCCGCCGTCCCGGTCTCCGGTGAGGATCAGCAACTGGGCCTCGGTGTTGTCGACGTGCGCCGTACCGAGCTCGTCGCCGATCCGGGTGACGATCTCGCGCGCCTCCGCCAGGATCGACGTCAGCTCGGACACGTGCGAAGCACCGAGATCCTCGTCGGCGAGCAGCGCTTCGGCAAGCATGACAAGGCGGATCGCGTGCAGGCGGGTGCCCGGAGCACTGAGCGCACAAGCCTCCCGGCGAGCCGCCTGGCCTTCTGGGATCCGGCCGAGCATCACGAGCGCTCCGCCCAACTGGTCCATCGCTCGCGGTCGCGAGGACTCGGCCTCGGGGGCCCCGTCGACCAGCGCGACTATCGCTTCCGCAACCTGCAACGACCGCTGGAAGTCTCCCTGCGCCGACGAGGCCCAGGCGAGCTGGTTCATCGCGGCGATGCGCAAGGCCACGCGCCCGGTCCGCTCGGCCGACGCGAGTCCGCGTTCCGCCTGCTGCAGCAGGCCTTCCGGGGGTGTCCCGGCCTGTGCCAAGGCGCCGAACAAGGATCTGTCGAGCTCTGCTTCGAGCTCGGCCTCGTTGCCTCCAGCAACAGCATCCCTGGCCGACTGGAGAACCTCGTACCGGGTCTCACGGTCGTCGCGGATCGCGAGAAACCAGCTCGGCGTACGCGGCCAGGGCATCAGCCTGTCGACCGGACCGGTACAGCGCCAGCATCGTCGCCGCGGCGAACGTCTCCCGCGCCGGCTCGGCGGTCGTCAGACGCGCCTCGGCCGCCAGCACGGACCGCAGCCGCGACATGTAGACCTGCAGCGCCCGCCTCGGGTTGTTCGGCATGGCATCCGGCCACAGCAGGTCGATCAGGCGGCGGGCGGCAGCAGAGACTGCCGCCCAGCCGCTGGTCAGCTCTCCCGCACGTGCACCGTGACGAACGGCGGCTTGACCACGTCGAACGCCTCCTGGCGGCCACGGATGTCGACTACGACCTGGTCGCCTTCCTTGATCGTCGCGTCCAGCAGCGCCAGCGCGATGCCCTTCTTCAGCGTCGGCGAGAACGTGCCGGACGTCACCTCACCGAGCGCCGTGCCGGACTGATCGAGCACTGTCATGTGCGGCCGCGGGATGCCCCGGCCGGCCGCGAGCAGGCCGCGCAGAACCCGGGCCGCGCCGCGCTCCTTCTCCGCCCGGAGCGCCTCGTCACCCCAGAAGTGCTCCTTCTTCCAGCCGACGGCCCAGCCGGACCGCGCCTGCACCGGCGTGATATCCGGGGAGATGTCCTGCCCGTGCAGCGGGTAGCCCATCTCGGTCCGCAGCGTGTCCCGCGCGCCCAGCCCGGCCGGCACGATCCCGTACTGCGCCCCGGCCTCGAGCAGCGCGTCGAACACCGCGACCGCGGCCGCGTTCGGTACGACGAGCTCGTAACCGCGCTCACCCGTGTAGCCGGTCCGGCAGACGACGACCGTCGTACCGGCGAAGTCCGCGGTCGCGAACGACATGTAATCGTGCCCGGTCGGCAGCCCGATCGCGCTCACGACGTCGTCGCTGTTCGTGCCCTGGACGGCGAGGATCGCGTAGTCGTCGTGCGTGTTGGTGACCACGACGCCCTCCGGCGCGGAGGCCTGCAGCAGCCGGACCACCTCGGCGGTGTTGGCCGCGTTCGGGATCAGGAACACGTCGTCGTCGGCGTGCAGGTAGGCGATCAGGTCGTCGACCACTCCCCCGCGCTCGTTGCAGCACAACGTGTACTGCGCCTGGCCGGGCGCGATCTTGCCCAGGTCGTTGGTCAGGCACGAGTTCACGTACGCCGCCGCGCCCGGGCCCTGCACGGTCGCCTTGCCGAGGTGGCTCACGTCGAAGACACCGACGGACGTGCGGACCGCGGTGTGCTCGGCGACGACACCGGAGTACTCCAGCGGCATCTCCCAGCCGCCGAACTCGGCGAACTTCGCACCGAGGGCGACGTGGCGCTCGTGCAGCGGGGACTTCTTGAGATCAGACGGGGTCATGGAGCGGAACTTACCCGACGCGTAGCATGCGGAGGCAGCATTCACGTACCGTCACGACCGGCCGCTGCGCCCGCCGGTCAAGGAGGACTGAGATTTTCGTGAGCACCATCACCCTGAGCAAGGCCGATGCGGCCGGCGTCCGGACCGACGCCGTCGTCATCGGCGTGGTCAAGGTCGGCGGCGGTGTCACCCTGCCGGCCGGCACCGAGTCGCTGAACGCCGCGTACGGCGGGAAGCTGGTGGAGGTGCTGTCCGGTCTCGGCGCCACCGGCAAGGCCGGCGAGGTCACCAAGGTGCCCGGGCCGAAGCCGGGCAAGTCGGCGACCCTGATCGCGGTCGGCCTCGGCGAGGCGCCTGACGGTGCGCTGAAGACCGAGGACCTGCGGACGGCGGCCGGCGCCGGCGTCCGGGCCGCCAAGACGTCGCAGTCGGTCGCCTTCGCGCTGCCGACCCCGGACGCCGACTGCATCCGCGCGATCGCCGAGGGCGCCCTGCTCGGGCGGTACGCGTTCACGGCGTACAAGTCCTCCGACTCCGCCCCGGAGGCGACCGGCAACCTGACCGTGCTGACCGACCTGGCCCGGAACAAGGTCGCCCGGACCGCGCTCGAGCGCGCCGAGGTGACCGCGGACGCGGTCCGCCAGGTGCGCGACTGGGTGAACACCCCGCCGTCGGACCTGAACCCGGCCGACTTCGCCGCCGAGGCGGTCAAGCTCGGCAAGGAGCACGGCGTCAAGGTCGAGGTGCTGGACGAGAAGGCGCTGACCAAGGGCGGGTACGGCGGCATCCTCGGCGTCGGCCAGGGGTCGGCCAACCCGCCCCGGCTGATCCGGATCAGCTACACCCCGAAGAAGGCAGTCACCCACCTGGCGTTCGTCGGCAAGGGCATCACCTTCGACTCCGGCGGCCTGTCGCTGAAGACGGCCAGCGGGATGATCAGCATGAAGGCCGACATGGCCGGTGCCGCCGCGGTGATCGGCGCGACCGTCGCGATCGCCCGGCTCGGCCTGCCGGTCCAGGTCACCACGTACGCCGCGATGGCCGAGAACATGCCGTCCGGCTCGGCGGCCCGCCCGTCCGACGTCCTGACCATGTACGGCGGCAAGACCGTCGAGGTGCTGAACACCGACGCCGAGGGCCGGCTCGTCCTCGGCGACGCCCTGGTCCGGGCGTCGGAGGACCAGCCGGACCTGATCATCGACGTGGCCACCCTGACCGGCGCCTGCGTCGTTGCCCTGGGCACCAAGGTGGCCGGCGCGTTCGCGAACACCGACACCGCCCGGGACCGGGTGGTGGACGCCGCGGTCGCGGCCGGCGAGGCGATGTGGCCGCTGCCGATCCCGGCCGAGATGCTGGACAAGCTGAAGTCGCACTCCAAGGTCGCCGACCTGGCCAACATCACCGGCGAGCCGTGGGGCGGCGCGCTGGCGGCGGCCGCGTTCCTCGGCGACTTCGTTGCTGATGGCATCGACTGGGTGCACCTGGACGTGGCCGGCCCGGCGTTCAACGAGGGCTCCGCCTCCGGCTACACCCCGGCCGGCGGCACCGGTTACGCCGTACGCACCCTGGTGGAGCTGGCCGCGTCAGCCGGCTGAGTAGCGGATCTCGAGCATCACGCAGCCGTCGGCCGTCGTGTACGGGCCGTGCGGCATCCCCGGCGCCCGGCAGGCGTAGTCGCCTGGGCCGAACGTCCGCTCGAGGGTGAGATCGGTCAGCTCACCCTCGAGCAGGTACACCTCTTCGACGTACTCGTGCCTGATCACCTCGTCGCCCGACCTGGTGCCGGGCGCCCAGCGCGCAATGCGCGTGAGCGTCCCGTCCTCGGGGTCCTGGCTGAGGATGCGTTGGGTGATCCCGCCCCCTGCGTCGGTCCAGGTCAGCTCTGTCGTCGCGAAGAATTCCCGCTCGGCCTTCATTGTCAGTCCCAGGCCGGCGCGAGCTCTTCGACCGTGTAGTTGATCCGGCTCGTGAGGCCGCGCGGGTCGGTGAGCTCGACCCGCCAGGCGTCGGCGAATTGGTCGACGCCCGCGATCATCGGGATCGTCCCGCTCAGCAGGACGGTGCCCGGGACGACCCGGTCGCCGAGCTCCTTCAGCCAGTACGCCGGCGGCAGCAACTGGGCGAGGGTGCCGTCCTGAATCAGCTGCTCGGTGTCGCCGTGCCGGACCCACGCCTTCAGCGTGAACTGGTCCAGCTCGTCCTCGATGTCGGCGAGCGGCCAGGCCACGTCGCCGAGCACATCCGGCGCGGACTGCTTGCTCCAGGCAACACCGTGCACCTCGAGCGCGCGGTCGGTGTGATCGCACGCGACCGTGAGCAGCACGTCGCTCTCCCCGACCACCAGCGCCCACTCCGCCTCGCCCGACGTCTTGGCGTGGGCGACCTGGACAACCTCCGGCCGCCCGACCAGCGACGCGGACAGCGGGTACAGGGTCGGAATCCGGCGCGGCGCCGGTACGCCAAGCTCGGCCAGCTCGTCCACGTGGTGCTGGACCTGCTCGGTGTCGCGTCCGGCGTACCCGGCGTTCAGGGCGTAGCGGACGGCGATCTCCCGCTCACTGCCGTCGGGCAGGGTGAAGCGCAGGGTCTGGCTCATCTGGTGACTCCTCCGAAATTTCTGCAGTCAGCGCTTGCGTGAACACGTCGTATACAACGAGTATGGAGCATCCCCCCAAGGAGGTCCACCTCGATGTCCAACTCCCCGTCAGAACGCCGGGGCCTCTACAAGGCCTTCGCCGCCAGCCTGTCCGGCACCTCGCTGGAGTGGTACGACTTCGCCGTCTACTCCTCCGCGGCCGCGCTCGTCTTCGGCGACTTGTTCTTCCCCGGCAGTGACCCGCTCACCGGCACGTTGCAGGCCTTCGCGACGTACGCGGTCGGGTACGTCGCCCGTCCGCTCGGCGGGATCTTCTTCGGCCGGCTCGGCGACGTGATCGGCCGCAAGCGGGTGCTGGTCGCAACGCTGCTGCTGATCGGCGTGGCCACGTTCTTCATCGGCCTGCTGCCGACCCACGCTCAGGCCGGGGCGATCGCGCCGACGCTGCTGGTCGCGCTCCGCTTCGCGCAGGGCGTCGGCGTGGGCGGCGAGTGGGGTGGAGCCGTGCTGCTGAGTAGTGAGTTCAGCAAGCCCGGCGAGCGCGGGTTCTGGGCGTCAGCGGCGCAGGTGGGGCCGCCGCTCGGGACGTTGATGGCGAACGGCGTACTTGCTGTTCTTGCCGGTGCGTTGTCCGAGGAAGCGTTTCTGAGCTGGGGATGGCGGGTCGCCTTCCTGCTGTCCGCCGTACTCGTTGCCTTCGGGCTGCTGATCCGGACGAAGCTGGAGGAGACTCCGGTGTTCCGGGAGCTCGAGGCGCGGGGCGATCGGCCGACGGCGCCGGTGTCGGAGGTGCTGCAGACGCAGACCCGGCCGCTGATCGCGGCCATCCTGGCGCGGGTCGGACCGGATGTTCTCTACGCGATGTTCGCGGTGTTCGTGCTCACGTACGCGACCAAGGAGCTGGGGATGAGTCGTGGCGCGGCGGTGACCGCCGTACTGATCGGATCGGCGTTCCAGGTCGGGCTGATTCCCTTGTCTGGTTGGCTTTCCGACCGGTATGGACGTCGTACCATCTATGCCGTCGGAGCCATCGGTGGGGCGGTCTGGTCGGTGGTGTTCTTCGCCATGGCGTCGTCGTTTGCGACCGTGCTGGCGGGGGTGGTGATCGGGTTGCTGTTCCACTCGCTGATGTACGGGCCGCAGGCTGCCTTCGTGTCGGAGCAGTTCACCGCACGGCTGCGGTACACGGGGTCGTCGCTGGCCTACACGTTCGCGGGCGTGATCGGTGGCGCGCTGGCGCCGCTGGCGTTCACGTACTTCCTCGCGAAGGCGGGGACGGGCTACGTGATCGCGGCGTACATCGTGGTGGCCTGCTCGGTCACGCTGGTGGGTCTGCGGCTGGGCCGCGCGGTGAACGACGAGGCTCTGGTTGTCAGCCCTGCATGAGCAGCGAGCCGGTGGAGTCGAGGTGGCTGAGGATCGCCTTCTCGGCCGCCTCCGGCTTGCCCGCCGCCAACCCGTCGACGATGGCCTGGTGCTCCTCGAGCACCTCCTGCCGACGGGTGGCGCTGCGCTGCAGAGCGACGACCCCGAGCAGCACGTGCTTGGCCCGGAGGTTGTCGTACAGCCGGGCCAGCACCGAGTTGCCGGCCGCGTCGACCAGCAGCGCGTGGAACTGGCTGTCCAGCTCGATGAACTCCTTGGCGTCGCCGTTGTCGACAATCGACCGCTGCTGCTCGAGTACGGCGGACATCGCGTCGACCGGCGCGATACCGGCCGCGAGCGAGGTGGTCGCGGCCCAGGTCTCGATCACCCCGCGGGCCTGCATCATCTCCGCGATCTCCCGGCCCGGCACCGGCGCCACGAAGGCGCCCCGGTGCGGCACCAGCTGGACCAGGTCCTCGGCTGCGAGCATGAGCAGTGCCTCGCGGACGGGGGTCCGGGAGATCCCGACCTCGGTCGCCACGGCCTGCTCGTTGATGAACGTCCCGGAGACCGCAGGGTCGCTCAGGACCGTCCCCCGCAGGTACTGGTAGGCGCGATCCCGGCCGGAGTCCCCACTCAATCGCATACTCAATGTATACAGCCTTGGAGGACCAGATGACACTTCTCCGCGTTGCCGCCGCCCAGGTCTCGGCCGGTCCGGACCCGGTCGCCAACCTCGCCACCGCCACCGACGCAGTACGGCGGGCCGCCGCGGACGGGGCCTCGCTGGTCGTGCTGCCGGAGGCTGTGCTGGCCTGTTTCGGCACCGATCTGCGGACTGTCGCCGAGCCGCTGGACGGGCCGTTCGCGACCGGGCTGCGCAAGGTGGCCGCGGATCTCGGCGTGGTGGTCGTGGCCGGGCTGTTCGAGCCGGCTGACGACGGCCGGGTGCACAACACCTTGCTGGTCACGGGGCCTGGCGTGGAGACGTCGTACCGGAAGATCCATCTGTACGACGCCTTCGGGTCGCGTGAGTCGGACACCGTTGCCCCGGGCAAGGAGCTGGTGACGTTCGGGTACGGCGACGTGACCGTCGGACTGGCGACCTGCTACGACCTGCGGTTCGCGGACCAGTTCACGGCGCTGGGGCGGCTGGGTGCGGAGTTGGTCGTCGTACCGGCGTCGTGGGGTGCGGGGCCGGGTAAGGAGGAGCAGTGGGACCTGCTGACGCGGGCGCGGGCTGCGGACGCGCAGGCCTGGGTGCTGGCGTGCGGCCAGGCCTATGTGCCGCCGGTGGGTACGGATCCGCTCGGCATCGGGCGGAGCAGCCTGACCACTCCGCTGGGCCAGACGGCTTCGCGGCTTGGCGCTGCGGCTGACATCCTGCACGGGGTTGTCGACACCTCCGTGGTCTCGGGGGTGCGACAGCGGGTCCCCATCCTCTAGGCGAGGCCGTTCTTCTTCATGCGGGCGTTGTACTCGCGCATCCGGGGCGGGTAGCCGACGACGGCGGCGTCGTACGACGGGATCCCCAGCTTGTTGGCGAAGTTGTGCGCCCATTCGACCGAGGGGACCCGGCGCCGGGTCCACTCGCCGTCGATGGCCACCAGCAGCAGGGTGTACTCCGTCACCGCCGTCCGCGGCTCGACGAAGCCCTCGACGCCCTGGCGGGTTTGGGCGAACTCCCGCAGGTGCGCCTGGTCGGGGTTGTCCGACCGGCGCATCGTGCCCGGCTTCTGCCGGCGACCGAACCACTTCATGGGGCAAGTGTCCCCTATCCGGGCAACTCGGGGCACGAAATCTCCTGTAACGGTTCCGGGTGGCCCGGGGGTGGCGCACGACGGCAGCGGTGAAAGGATGACGTGGGCCCTGCCCGCGATCCGGGCCGCCCGCCGACCAGACCCACGGAGGAACCTGTGACTGAGAGTGGTACGACGTACGACCTGGTGATACTCGGTGGCGGCAGCGGTGGCTATGCCGCCGGACTGCGTGCCGCGACGCTCGGGTTGTCGGTGGCGCTGATCGAGAAGGACAAGGTCGGCGGGACGTGTCTGCACCGCGGCTGCATCCCCACCAAGGCGCTGCTGCACGCCGCGGAGGTGGCCGACTCGGCCCGCGAGGGTGAGCAGTTCGGCGTCCGCACCACGCTCGAGGGTGTCGACATGGGCGGGGTGAACAAGTACAAGGACGGCGTCGTCGACCGGCTCTTCAAGGGTCTGCAGGGCCAGCTGAAGGCCCGCGGCATCACCGTCATCGAGGGCGAAGGCCGCCTCACTTCTCCGACCACGGTCGAGGTTGCGGGGACGACGTACACCGGGCGCAACGTGATCCTGGCGTCCGGCTCGTACTCGCGGTCGCTGCCCGGCCTCGAGCTGGACGGGAACCGGGTCATCGCCAGCGAGCACGCGCTGACGCTGGACCGCGTCCCGGAGTCCGCCGTCGTACTGGGCGGCGGGGTGATCGGGGTCGAGTTCGCCTCCGCGTGGACCTCCTTCGGCACCAAGGTCACCATCGTCGAGGCGCTGCCCCGGCTGGTGCCGTCCGAGGACGCCGACTGCTCCAAGACCCTCGAGCGGGCGTTCCGGAAGCGGAAGATCGCGTTCAAGACGGGGACGCCGTTCGAGTCCGTCGAGGTGGTGGACAACGGCGTGCGGGTGACCGTCGCCGGTGGCGAGGTGATCGAGGCCGAGGTGCTGCTGGTCGCGGTCGGCCGCGGCCCCAACACCAGCGGCCTCGGCTACGAGGAGGTCGGCGTCGCGCTCGACCGTGGCTTCGTGACCGTCGACTCCACCCTGCAGACGTCCGTGCCGGGCGTGTACGCGGTCGGTGACATCGTCCCCGGCCTGCAGCTCGCGCACCGCGGCTTCCAGCAGGGCATCTTCGTCGCCGAGCACCTCGCCGGGCTTTCGCCGACCCCGATCGACGAGGCCGGCATCCCGCGCGTCACGTACTCCGAGCCCGAGGTCGCCTCGGTCGGCCTGACCGAGGAGCAGGCCCGGGACAAGTACGGCGACGTCGAGGTCCTGAACTACAACCTCGGCGGCAACGGCAAGAGCCAGATCCTGAAGACCCAGGGCTTCGTGAAGCTGGTCCGGGCCAAGGACGGCGCCGTGGTCGGGCTGCACATGGTCGGCTCCCGTGTCGGGGAGCTGATCGGCGAGGCCCAGCTGATCTACAACTGGGAGGCGTACCCGGCCGACGTCGCGCCGCTCGTGCACGCCCACCCCACCCAGAACGAGGCCCTCGGCGAAGCCCACCTGGCACTCGCCGGCAAGCCCCTGCATTTCCATGATTGAGATCCGCGGACGGACCACTGGCCCGTCCGAGTAGGTTTGAGCCCGTGGGAGCGCGCTGGGTCCGCTGACCCGGATCCGGCTCGCTCCGGCGGCACCGTAGGCTGACCTCGACCGATCTGACGAAGGAGCAACGACCGTCATGCCGACCTCTGTTTCCCTGCCGGCCCTCGGGGAGAGCGTCACCGAAGGAACCGTCACCCGCTGGCTCAAGCAGGTCGGCGACACGGTTGCCGTCGACGAGCCCCTGCTGGAGGTCTCGACCGACAAGGTCGACACCGAGATCCCCTCGCCCGTGGCCGGAACCTTGCTCGAGATCAAGGCCGCCGAGGACGAGACCGTAGAGGTCGGCGCCGAACTAGCCGTCATCGGCGACGCCGGCGAATCCACCGGCTCGGCCCAGGAAGCTCCCGCCCAGGAGGCCCCCGCCGAGCAGCCCGCCGCCGAAGCCGCCCCGGCCCAGCAGGCCCCCGCCGCCGAGGCCGCACCAGCGCAGCAGGCCCCCGCCGCAGAGGCGGCCCCGGCCCAGCAGGCGCCCGCCGAAGCCGCACCGGCGCAGCAGGCCCCCGCCGCCCAGGCCGCCCCCGCCGAGCAGCAGGCCTCGAACTCTTCTTCTTCGGCCGCAGCGACCTCTGCCCCCGCGACCTCCCCGGCCGCATCGGCACCCGCCTCAGGCACCCCCGTCACCCTCCCCGCCCTAGGCGAGAGCGTGACCGAGGGAACCGTCACCCGCTGGCTGAAGCAGGTAGGCGACGACGTAGCAGTAGACGAGCCCCTCCTCGAGGTCTCCACCGACAAGGTAGACACCGAGATCCCCAGCCCCGTCGCCGGCAAACTCCTGGAAATCAAGGTCGCCGAAGACGAAACCGTAGAGGTCGGCGCCGAACTAGCCATCGTGGGCTCCGCCGACGCAGCCTCGGCCCCCGCCGAGACCCCCGCCGCTCCCGCAGAAGCCCCCGCCCAGGCCCCCGCGGCCCAGGCGCCGGCCCCGGCAGCAGCGCCGGCCCCAGCTCAGGAACCGGCCCAGGCCCCCGCCGCAGCCCCGGCTCCGCAGGCCGCCCCGGCCCCCCAGGCCGCCCCGGCTCCGCAAGCGGCCCCGGCTGCCCAGGCGGCCCCCGCCCAGCCCGCCCCCTCCGCCTCTTCTCCGGCCGCAGCGACCTCAGCCCCCGCGACCTCCCCGGCCGCATCGGCACCCGCCGCAACCCAAACGACGACCTCCCCCAACGGAGAAGGCCCCAACTACGTCACCCCGCTGGTCCGCAAGCTCGCGGCCGAGCACCAGGTAGACCTCAACGCCGTACAGGGCACCGGCGTAGGCGGCCGAATCCGCAAGCAGGACGTCATCGCCGCCGCCGAAGCCAAGAAGGCAGCCGCCGCAGCCCCCGCAGCCGCACCCGCGGCCGCCTCGGCTCCGGCCGCCGCAGCGACGATCAGCCCGCTCCGCGGCACCACCGAGAAGATGAGCCGGATCCGCAAGGCGATCGCCAGCCACATGGTGAACTCGCTGAAGGTCTCGGCCCAGCTGACCACCGTGGTCGAGGTCGACGTCACCGAGATCGCCAAGCTGCGGAACGCGAAGAAGGCCGAGTTCGAGGCCCGCGAGGGCGTCAAGCTGTCCTTCCTGCCGTTCTTCGCCCAGGCCGCGGTCGACGCGCTGAAGCAGTACCCGAAGCTCAACGCCTCGATCGACGAGGAGAAGGGCGAGATCACGTACCACGCCGCCGAGCACCTCGGTATCGCCGTCGACGTGGAGAAGGGCCTGATGGTCCCGGTCGTGCACAACGCCGGCGACCTGAACATCGCGGGCCTGGCGAAGAAGATCGCCGATCTCGCCGACCGCACCCGCAACAACAAGGTGCTGCCGGACGAGATGGCCGGCGGCACCTTCACCATCACCAACACCGGCAGCCGCGGCGCCCTGTTCGACACCCCGATCCTGAACCAGCCCCAGGTCGGCATGCTCGGCACCGGCGCGGTCGTGAAGCGCCCGGTCGTCATCACCCACCCGGAGCTCGGCGAGACCATCGCCATCCGCCAGATGGTCTACCTGGCCCTCACCTACGACCACCGCCTGGTAGACGGCGCCGACGCCGCCCGCTACCTGACCGCCGTCAAGCAGCGCCTCGAAGAGGCCCAGTTCGACGTCTGATCCCCACCCAGCACCACCAGCGCCGGCCCGTCCCCAAGACGAGCCGGCGCTGTCTCATTCCCCCACCGCCCCCACCCGACCCACCGCAAACCCACAAGCCCTCGCGTCCCCCGCCCACCGCACCCCCTCACGTCCCCACCGCCGCCCGCAACCCCTCGCCACCTCTGCCAGCGCAACCCCTCGCCTCCCACCCGGCCCACCGCAACCCGACCCCGCAAGCCCTCGCGTCCCCAGCCCACCGCAACCCCTGCCTCCCCTGCCCACCGCCCCGCGCCTCCCACCCGCCCCACCGCAGCCCCGCAAACCCTCGCTTTCAGCTCGGCCTACCGCCCCGCCTGTCCGGCCTCCTCAGTCCCGCACCCAGTGCGTCCACCGATCGCGCCAGTACCCGACCTGTCTGCCGTTCCTCCGGAGAGCCAGTGCACGGAGCACACAGCCGCCCGGTTACTGTCTGACCCCGGAGTTGTTTCCCGTCGGGTACTGCGGTGGCAGGACGATCCTCAAGGAGCAGCAGGATGAAGTACGTGCTGGCCGGCGCCTCCGGCTTCCTCGGTACGGCGCTCGCCCACGACCTCACCGCCGACGGACACCAGGTCATCCGCCTGGTACGCCGTACCGCCGCAAAACCTGACGAAGTCCGCTGGGACCCAGCGCGCGGAGACCTCGACCCGACCGCCCTCGGCGACCCCGACGTCCTGGTCAACCTGGCTGGAGCGAACATCGGTCGCCCGTGGACCCCGACGTACCGGAAGGTGCTCCGCGAGAGTCGCGTCAGTACGACGTCCACCCTGGCCGCGGCCGCCGCGCAGCTCGACCGCCGGCCGGTCGTGATCACGCAGAGCGGCGTCGGCGGCTACGGCCTCGACTGCGGTGACCGGATCCTCACCGAGGACTCCGAACTCGGCGACGGCTTCCTCGCCGAGGTCGTCCGGGTGTGGGAAGGCGCACTCGAGCCAGCCCGCGTCGCCGGCAGCCGCGTCGCCTCCCTCCGCACCGGCGTCGTCCTGGACCGCAAGGCACCCGCGTTCCAACTCCTCTCCCTCCCGTTCCGCCTCGGCCTCGGCGGCCGGCTCGGTCCGGGCACGCAGTACTTCCCCGTCGTCTCCCTCACCGACTGGCTCCGCGCCGTCCGCCACGTCGCCGAACACGACACCATCAGCGGCCCCGTCAACGTCACCCTCCCCAACCCCGCCACCAACCAGGAGTTCACCGAAGCCCTGGCCACCGCCCTGCACCGCCCCGCCTTCTTCCCCATCCCCGCCTTCCTCATGAAAACCGTCCTCGGCGAGTTCGCCTGGGAACTCCTCGGCAGCAACCGAGCCCTCCCCACCCGCCTCCAATCCACCGACTTCACCTTCCACCACCCCACCGCCCCCACAGCCATCTCCGCCGCCCTCACCACCTAGAGGTGCGGAGAGCGACCGGTTGAGCAGGGCAACAACTACTGGGTTCCCGAGCCCCGAGCAACCATGACCACCGAACAACACCCCCAACAGCCGGCCCGATCACGATCCGGGCTGTTGGGGTCGCGGGCTAGGCACTAGGTGGGAAACTCCGCGCTGCTCGCGGTCAGGCGGGGGTTATGGCTGTTATTCGCCAGGTGGGGGTGGTTGGGGTGGTAGTGAGGGTTATTCGGCGGGGGGTGGGGGTGGCTGGTGGGAGGTTTGTGGTGGTGCCTGTGGGGGTTAGGGCTTGGGCGGTGGTGAGGTGGTCGGTGATGTGAAGGACGACCTCGGTGGGGGTTTGGGATTCGATAGTCGTCTTCGAGATGTGGATTGTGAGGTTGCGGATTCGGATCTGGTGTTTGCGGTAGGTGGTGAGGAGGGCTTGGTCGGCTTTCCAGGGGGCTGAGCCGGGGACGTAGATGGTGTCGAGCAGGGTGGGGTCCAGGGTCCAGAAGGCCTTTGCTCGTTGGGTGTCCAGGGCTTGGAGGGTTTGGGTCCACTTCGTTGGGTCCGCGGATGGTGGGGACGTCGGTGAGGCGGGATTGGTTACGGCGGGGTTGCTCGGGGCTGGGTCGGTTGGGGCTGGGGATTGGTGGGTGGCGGCGGCTGTGCCGGCCGGGTCGTTGCCCAAGGCGCTGACTGTTAGCAGGCCGAGGATGAGCACGACTACGGCTCCCAGGGCTGCTGCGGCCAGGACGCCGTACGCCGGATGACGGAGGACCGGGCGGCGCAGGACCGGGACCGGGTAGCGGAGGGCGAGGCGGCGCTGGACCAGGCGGCGTGGGAACAGGCGGTGGAGGACGGGGTGTCGGAGGACGGGATGTCGGAGGGCGGGGCGGGCCTGCCTCGGGGCCGGTGGTCGAGTCGGGTCGGTGGAGTTGCTTGTTTGAAGCCGGGCGGAGGGGGTTGCGGGGGGCGTGCGGTTGTGCGGGCGGGTGTGCTTTCGGCGCGGCGTGTGGCTTCGGCGCCAGGGGCGGGGACGGGAGCGGCGGCGGGTCTGGTGGGTCAGAGTGATCGGTGATCTGTGGGCGCTGTCATTCCAGACGGGGGATGGGGTTACGCGCTCGTCGTCTGCGGGGAGGGCTGCGCGCTCGTCGCTTGTGGGGAGGGCTGGGCGCTCGTCGTCTGCGGGAAAGGCTGCGCGCTCGGCGGCTGTGGGAAGGGTTAGGCGCCTGTCGTCGGCGGAGAGGGTTGGGCGCTTGTCGTCGGCGGGGACGGTTGGGCGCTTGTCGGGTGTGTGGTTGACGGGTGCGGTGGGGGTGGTTAGGCGGTCTAGGGGGTTTGGTGGGGATGGGCGGGCGCGGTTGGGGCGGGAGGAGTTGCGGCGGGTGGGCTTGGTGGGGCGTGGGGAGGGTTTGGGCGTGGGTGGCTGGGGTGGTTTGGGGCTGATGGTGGGTGAGGCGGTTGGCTCCGGCGGGCGGGGGCGTGGGGATAGTGGGGTGCGGGAGTGGTCGATCGGGTCGTCGGGGGTTGAGGGCTTCTTGGGTGTGGCGGCCGGGGTGGGGTCTTCGGTGAAGGCGAGGTTGATGGGGGTGGGGGTGGCGATGGTCAGGAGGGTTCGGGGGTTGGTGAGGTGGTCGGGGGTAAAGAGGGCGGGGTCGGCGCCGGACTGGTGAGCTACGTCGGCCAAGGACTTGAGGTCGTCAGTCAAGGCAGTGCCAGGGCGCGCGGAGTCGGTGGGACCAGGTGACCTGAAGGATGCGGTCGCTTTAGGGCGCGCTTTGGAGGTAGCGCCGGTGTGGGCGGGGTCGGTGATGCGAGGGTGCGCGGTGTCGGTGGGATCAGGTGACGTGGGAGATGTGGTCGCAGCATGTGCCGTGCGGGCGGTGTCGGTGCGGGCGCTTTCGGTGGGGGCAACGCCAGAACGCGCGGTGTTGGTGGGGGTGGGCGCGGTTAGGTGGGGGTGTAGGGCGGGGTCGGTTAGGACGGGGCGGCCTTCGGTGTCGAAGAGGATGTTGGTGGGGGTTATGCGGCCGTGGGTGAGGCCGGTGCGGTGGAGGTAGGCGAGAGCTTCGGCGAGTGGGGTCAGGAGGGTGACGAGCTCGCCAGGGGTGAGCGGGCCGCGGCGGCTGAGGAGGGCGCTGAGTGTGCCGGCTGCGACGTACTGGCTGATGAGGAGCCACTCGTCGGCGGTCTCGCGGAAGTGGTGGAGGCGGGCGAGGTGTGGGTGGTCGATGCGCTGCAGGATCTTGAGGTGTTCACGGAGCTCCTCCGGGTGTGAGATTGCGGTGATCGGGACGCGTTTGAGCACGGCGTTGCGGCCGGAAGCGCGGTCGCGAACCAGCCAGACACTGCCGGCTGATCCGGACCCGAGCTTGCGGCGCAGGCTGTAGCCGGCGATGTCTTCGAGTGCCATGCCCTAGAGAGTGCACGAATCACCGGCGGCGGCCTGGAAGTTATCCACAGGCGGCCTGGGGCGAACGCCGTACGGCGGTGGGCTGTGGACGGCGGCGTACGGCGTCTGAACGGGCCGCATACACTCGATGGCGTGAGGGAGATCAGCTTTGTGGAGGCCGGGTTCGGCGCCGGCGCGGTCGAGTACGAGGCTGCGTGGGCCGAGCAGCGGCGGCTGCACGCGGAAGTTGCCGCGGGCACCGGTTCGGACACGGTCATCCTGCTCGAGCACCCGCCGGTGTACACGGCGGGCAAGCGGACCGAGCCGCACGAGCGGCCGCTCGACGGGACGCCGGTGGTGGACGTCGACCGCGGCGGGAAGATCACTTGGCACGGTCCGGGGCAGCTGGTGGGGTACCCGATCGTGAAGCTGGCGTCGCATGTGTACGTGGTGGATTACGTACGGCGCCTGGAGGAGGCGCTGATCGCGGTCTGCGCCGAGCTCGGGGTGAAGACCGGGCGGGTCAAGGGTCGCAGCGGGGTCTGGGTGGCGGCGGACGATCGCGGGCGGGAGCGGAAGATCGCGGCGATCGGGATCCGGGTTGCGCAGGGTGTGACGATGCACGGGTTTGCGCTGAACTGCGACAACGATCTGGGGTGGTTCGACCGGATCGTGCCGTGTGGGATCTCGGACGCCGATGTGACCACGCTGTCGAAGGAGCTTGGGCGGGATGTGCCGGTGACCGAGGTGCTGGAGTCGGTACGGCGGCATCTTGGACGGATGCTGGCCTGGGACGAATACGAGCGGACGCCGGACATTGGGCACGAAGAGGCGCCTACTGCGATCACTTATGGGCTGACTGTCTGAGGTTTCTGCCGGGGGGTTGTGCCTGGGTGCGGGTAGCTCACATCCGGTGCTTTGCGGGTTGGCTTTCGGGTGACTGGCCGGCGGCTAGGCAAAGCACCGAATGTGAGCAGTTGGAGTGAGGGCGGTGCCCGGGGTGCTGGCGGCGGGCCGGGGTGGCGTCGTGCGTGCTGGCGGGCAGGGGCGGTGCCGCGGGTGCTGGCCGGGCCGGTGCCCGGGGTGCCGGCTGTGGCGCGGGGCGGTGCCGCGCGGGCCGGCGGCGGGGCGGTGCCGCGCGGGCCGGCGGCGGGGCGGTGCACGCCCGGCGAGCTGGCGGGCGGGGCGTGCCGCGGTGCTCGCTCGGCGAGTTGGCGGCGGAGCGGGGGCGGTGCTGTGCGTGCTGGCGGCTGGAGCGGGGCGGTGGCTCGGCGAGCTGATGACTGGGGTGGCTCTCGGCGTGCTGGCGTGGGTGGGGGTGGTGGCGGTTGGGGCGGCGGTGCGTGGGGTGGGGTTAGGAGGGTGGGGGTGTGGTTAGTGGGGGGAGGCCTACGGTGGTTCGCCAGGTGTTGTGGTGGGTGTGGAGGGTGGCTGCTAGGGCTGGTTCCGTGTGGAAGTGGTTTTGGTGTTCGGGGAGGTCTTCGGAGAGGTTGGACAGGTGCCAGCCGGTGCCCATGGGGGCGTGTTCGTAGGACTTGAGGTGGGTTACTTCGGGGGTGTCGGCTACCCAGGTGAGTTTCCAGGGGCCGGATCTGACTGACCATTGGAAGCCGCAGTCCCAGTGGAGGGTTTCGTGGGCGGTGTCGGCGGCGCCGGAGAGGACGGGTAGGAGGTTCAGGCCGTCCACAGCGGGGGTTGAGGTGCCTGCGGCTGCGGCGAGGGTGGGGACCAGGTCGAGGGTGCTGATCAGGGCGTCAGTTTGGTGGCCGGCTGGGAAGTGGGCGGGCCAGCGCCAGAGCATCGGGACTCGGATTCCGCCTTCCCACAGGGTGTACTTCGTGCCGCGGAGCGGAGTGTTGTCGCCGAAGTTGCAGGTCGAGCCGCCGTTGTCGGTGGTGTAGACGACGATCGTGTTGTCATCGACCAGGGACAGTAGCTTGCCGATCTCCGCGTCCATCAGTTCGAGCTGCGCGAGGTAGTACTCGCGGCCGTGCGGCAGGTTCGGCACGATCACGTCGTCGTACCACTCGGTGTAGGACTCGTTCACCTCCGGAGACCAGTCGCGGAACGCCGGCAGGTCCCGTGCCGCGAGTTCGGACTCGGGCAGTTGCCAGCAGAAGTTGTGGACGGCGTTGAAGGCGAGCATGCAGAAGTACGGCCGATCGTCGGTCGACTCGATGAACGACGCTGCGCGCCGCCCGAGCTCAGCAGTCAGGAAGCCCTCGTGCTCGACCGGCTCGTCTCCCGACAGCAACGGCTGCACCGCCATGTAGGTCGAAGCCGGTCCGTACGACGAGACCGCAGCATCCGAATGGTGGAGGTAGTTCAGCCGCCCGTACGACTGCCCCGCCAAACCGTACAGCGTCTCCTCGAACCCATGATGCGGAGGACAACCCCGCTCCCCCACCGACTCGCCTCCGTAGTGCACCTTGCCGAAGTACCCGGTCCGATATCCCTGGTCACGCAGGATCTCCGCCAGCGTCGGTACGTCGTCCGCCGGGAAGGCGGCCGAGTCGAACCACTGACCACCCCACCGCTGCTGGTACCGCCCCGAGATGATCGCCGCACGCGACGGACTGCAGATCGGCGCCGTGACGTAGGCGTCGGTGCAGCTCACTCCCTCGGCCGCAAGGCGATCGAGGGCTGGCGTCCGCACGTCCGGATGCACTCCGAGCGCACTCCGGTCGGCGTACCCATGGTCGTCGGACACGATCAGCAGGATGTTCGGGGCAGCCACCGGGCGGTTCCTCTCCTCAACGAGTCAACGGCTCAACGGCCGATGGATCACCGGGCCGCACGCGCGGCCTGGTCGTTCTTCGCCAGCACATCGGTCCGATCCGGGTCCAGGACCGTCCTCAACTCGGCGTCGAGCTTGTCCACCAGCGACTGATCGGCAGACAAGTCGTGGACCTCGAGCGGATCCGCCTCGACGTCGAAGACCTGCGGCGGATGCGCCGACCCGTAGTAGCAGTACTTCCAGCGCCCGGACTTGAGCATGTAGCCGCCATCGAGCATGCCTTGGGCGTGGTACTCGGAGACGACGGGGCGGTCGACGGCGTCCAGGAGCGTATGGCCGGGCAGAGCTGGATCCGTCGGTAGGCCAGCGATGTCGCGGAGCGTTGGGAGTACGTCGACCAGGCTGACGTGTGAGGTGGTCCGGGCCGGCGTGAGCGACGGATGCCGGAGGAGCAACGGGATGCGAACAGACGGCTCGTAGAAGCACTGCTTCTGCCAGATGCCGTGGTGGCCGGCCATCTCCCCGTGGTCGCTGGTGTAGATCACGACCGTGTCCTCCGGTACGGCGGCCAGCAGCCGGCCGATCTGGTGGTCGAGATGACTGATCAGCGCCCAGTAGCAGACCGTCGCCTCACGAACCTGCTCCTCGGTGATCGGCTCGTCGTTGCGGAACCCGTGCCGCAGCAGCGAAATCACCGGATGCTGCGCAACGGCCGGCTCGTCCCAGGTCGGCGGCAACTCGATGTCCGCCGGATCGTAGAGCTCGCGGAACTCTGGCGGCGCCACCAGCGGGAAGTGCGGGTGCATATAGCCGACGTAGAGCAGGAATGGCTGCGGTCCAGGGTCACGGAGGAAGTCGAGGGCCGCGTCGGTCGCCGCAACGTCGTGCCGGGTGTGGACGTGGTCGCCGGCGCCGTGCTCAGTCACGTGCGAGTTGGTCGGCCGTTGCCATTCCGCCGTACGACGAGGAGGTCGGCCGCTGTGGTCGACCCAGAAGTCGAGGTCGTCGGTCAGCCGGCGGTCGAAGCCGAGCAGCCGGTCCGGGCCGTTGAAGTGCGTGCGGCCCGCGATCACGGTCTGGTAGTCGCTCAGGTGATGTCCCCACGACTGGAAGTCCGGGCCGGGGATGACACCGTTGTCCCAGGCCCCGATCTGGTGGACGTACTGCCCCGTCATCAGCGACAGCCGCGACGGGACGCACATCGGGCTGTTCGTGTAGGCGCGGTCGAAGGAGACGCTCTGCGCGGCGAGGCGGTCGAGGTGCGGCGTTCGTACCTGCGGGTGCCCGGCCCAGCCCGAGGCGGCGGCGGTGTGTTCGTCGGACAGGACGACGAGGATGTTCGGACGGTTCACGGGACCACCTTAGGCAAGCGATTGCCGGTTCGTTCGGGCCCGAGGTGTCGCGGCTGCGGTTGCGAAGTGTCTGCGGGGTGTGACGGCACAACGCCGCTACCGTGGTGGTGTGTCCAAATTTCTTGGGTTCTTGCTCGGGGTGGCGGTCGCTTTCGCTGGGCCGGCAGTGTTCGGAGTGCTGGCGGCGCCCGGTGGAATCGAGCTGAATACGAAGGAGATGGCGCTTGCCTACGGCATCGGCGCGCTGATCTTCTGGGCGGTGGTGTCGTACTTCTCCGGCGCCGCCGCGCTCGGCGCGTTCGCGGCGTTCGGCACGCTGGTCTACTGCTGGCTCTGGATCCCGAACCGGACGACGAACTTCCTCAACGACGTCCCCGGCGTGACCACCGGGATGATCGCGGGGTCGAGGCAGTACACGCTGAACGGCGTCGTACCGATCCTGACGGTGATCTCGCTGGTCTTCGGCATCCAGCTGATCGTGCAGAGCGTGCGGCGCCGGCGGCGGGAGCGGGTGGAGGCCGAGCGGCTGCAGCGGGAGCAGGAGGCCGCGCAGGCGCAGCAGGAGGCTGAGGCGGCGGCTGTGTACCCGGTTGCCGGGAGCACCTATCCGGCGGCTGCCGGGTACGGCGGGGCGTACGGGGACAGCAACCGGTACGACGATCTGTTCGATGAGGACCCGGAGCCGGTGCGGCCGCGGAGTCAGGCGGAGGAGCAGACCACGACGTTCCCGACGTCCGGGGCGGAGCAGACGGCGCAGTTCCCGGGGTTCGAGGAGGATGCCCGGAGCAACGAGTCCGCCGACGAGACGGTCCTCGTGCCAACCGACCGCGACGAGACGACGCAGGTTCCGGTCGAGGAGCCCGCTCCCCCACAGCAGCCTGTCGCCGCGGCGCCGGTGGACAACCAAACGGTCGCAGGAGGTACGCCGCCGGACGCCGAGCAGACACTCGCGGCGCCGGCACCCGCGGTGACGGAGCAGCCGGGGGTGGCGGAGCAGCCGACAGTGGCGGAACAGCCGACGGTGGCGGAGCAGCCGACGGTGGCGGAGCAGGCGGCCGGGGCGGTGCCGGCTAAGCCGGGCGCGGAGGCCGCAGCTGCGGACGTGCAGGCGGAGGATGAGCAGCCGACCGTCGCGGCGCCAGTGACGGCGGGCGACGACGAGACCGTTGTGGCGGGAACGGCGGCGGACGAGCAGCAGGCCGCCGTGGCGGAAGAGCCGACGCAATCAGCTGCGTCGCAGCAGCCGTCGGATGCAGAGGACGAGCAACCGACTGTCGCGGCGCCCGTGAAGACGGCCGATGAGTCGACCGTGGCTGGCGCTGGGGCCGGGACTGGTGCTGATGCCGGAGCTGGGGCTGGGGCTGGGGGGCAGGGGCCGGTGGCTCAGGCGGATGCTGGGGCTGACGACGAGACCGGCGTGGCTGGTGAGCAGAAGCCGGTGGCTGGGGCTCAGGAGCCTGCAGAACAGCCGGAGCCGGACGCGCCGCAGAAGCCCGAGCAGGAGTCCAAGAACTCGGCTCAGGCTGGCCCGGTGCCGGGTGTGCGGGAGCAGGTGGGGCAGCAGTATCGGGAGCGGATGGAGGATCCGGAGGACACGGGGGAACTGTTCATCAGTGCGTTCGAGAATCCTTCGCAGGTGAGTATTCGGCCTGCGGGGGCCTGAGCGAGTCCGCCGCCGCGATCAGGCAACGTGCATGCGTTGGACCTGGTCGCGGCGGGCATGTTCTGCGAAGGCTTCGTCGTACGCCGCGGTCGCCATCTTCAGCACGTCCGGCGCCATCTGCGCCCGGGGTGAGTCCGTGCTCCACGCCAGCATCAGCCGGCGGTGGACCGGGTCACCGACCAGCGTCCGCGTGGTGACGTCACTCGACAGCATCCGGTACGACGTCGGCGAGATCAGCGCCACGCCCTGACCGCTCGTCACGAACCCCATCAGCACCGAGGTGTCCACCGAATGGTGCTCCACCCTCGGCTGGAACCCGGCCTGCTCGCACGCGGCCCGGAAGAGCACATGGAACCCGCTGTCGTCCGGCGGCTCCCCGATCCACTCCTCACCGGACAGCGCCGAGAGCTCGATCTCACCGCGGTGCCGGGACGCGACCGCCAATGGGTGGTCGGCGGCCATCACGACGTACGCCGACTCGGACTCGACGACCGTGCACGCTTCGACACCGTTCGGCATCCGGAGCTCGAACGCCGGGAACTCCCGCAGCAGCGCGAAGTCGAGCCGCCCACTCTCCAGCTGCTGCAGCAGCACGCTGGTGGACCACTCGACCTCGATGCTGACCTGCTCGATGTCACCGTGGTCGCGCAGCCGCGAGGCGATGCCGGACATCGGTGCGGTGGGAAATCCGCCGAGCCGTACGGCGCTGGACTCGACCGCGGTCATCGCCGACACGGTCGCGGACAGGTGGTCGACGTCGACCAGGATCGCCCGGGCGCGGTCGACGGCGTACCGGCCGAGTGCGGTCGGGGTGACACCGGTGCGGGACCGCTCGAACAGCTCGCCGCCGAACGCGGCCTCGATCCGCTTGAGCTGCGCGGTCAGGCTCGGCTGGCTGACCTTCAGCCAGCGGGCGGCCCGTCCGACGGACCCCGCTTCAGCCACCAGGACCACCACCCGCAGGTGGCGCAGCTCGACGTTCATGGGCTGAGACCGTAGTCCAGGTGCACGCACAGCACACAGTTTCCTTGTGTTGCGGTTTCGTCTCAGCCGGGACCAACCGTGTAACGCCGGCCCCGGCTGTGACGATAAGTCAGGACGACTTGAGCGCCAGTGCCTCTCGGTAGCCGAGGCGGCGGCCGGTCTGGAGCAGCGTGCGCTCGTAGAGGCGGGCGCCGAGGCGGACGATCAGGACCGTGGTGACCAGCAGGATCGCGATCGCGACCAGCGGCTGCCAGACCGGCACGTTCTCGGTCAGCATCCGGCCGGGCATCGCCATCGACGACGCGATCGGCACGAACGAGGCGACCGTCTTGGCCGACGACCCGGCGAACACCGAGAAGAAGAACGGGATCATCAGGATCATCTGGCCCGGCAGCGTGGTCGACCCGAGGTCCTCCTGCCGGGTGGCCAGCGAGCCGGCCACCGCCCACAGCCCGGCCAGCGCGACGAACCCGAGCACGAAGAACACCACGAACCAGCCGGCCACCGGCGCAACCACCTTCAGGATGTCGAGCTGGTCGGTCGCCACCAGCCCGATCACCGAGGCCCCGGCGATCACCACGATCTGGGACAGCGCCAGCGCGGTGTTGCCGAGCACCTTGCCCCACAGCAGCGAGCGGATCGGCACCGCGGCGGCCAGGATCTCGACGACCCGGCTCTCCTTCTCCTGGACCACGCTCTGCGCGATCATCATGCCGAAGCCGAGCGCGGTCATGTAGAACACCAGCGCGAGGCCGATGTTGACGAAGTCGGCGACGATGTCGGGCAGCGGCCCCGGTTTCAGCAGCTCCAGCTCGACCTTCGTGCCGGCGCGCAGCTCGTCGGGGGTCAGACCGGCGCGCGAGGCGTTGGCCTCCATCCCGACGCTCACCGCGGCTTCCCGCAAGCCGTTCTCGAGGCTGGAGTCGACCCGGTCCTTGCCGAGTACGACGTACCCGTCGGCGCCAGGCAGCAGCGCCGCCTTCACCTCGCCGTCGGTGACGAGCTGCTCGGCGGCCGGGCGGTCGGCCACCCGGGTGACCTCGTAGCCGTCGCCGCCCTTCGTGGTCGACGCCTGCTGGACCACTCGGGCGCCGCCGTCGTCGATCACGGCGATCTTGTCGGGGCCGCCGTTGCCGGCGATGAGCGCCGGGATGATCACCGCGGCCAGGACCAGCACCAGCATCACGGCGGTCGATCCGAGGAAGGTCTTGTCCCGCAGCTTGGTGGTGATCTCGCGCTCGACGATCAGCACCCAGGCCCGGTCCAGGGTCCGGTCGTTCATCGGGTCGCCTCCCGGAAGACGTCGCTCAGAGCCACCCGCTCCGGCCCGAACTCCAGGACCGGTCCGCGGCTGATCGCCTGCTGAAGAACGTGCTGCGCCACCGCGTCGTCGTCGACGTCGAAGAGCGCCGTACCGCCGGCCACGTCGCGCACCTGGACGCCGCGGACGTCGCGCAGCCAGCCGGCGTCGCCGTCGACCACGAGCCGGTAGGTCAGCGACGGACCGGCGGCCAGCTCGGCAACGGGGCCTGCGGCAACGACCTTGCCACGGGAGAGTACGACGAGGTCGTCGCAGAGCCGCTCGACCAGTTCGAGCTGGTGGCTGGAGAACAGCACCGGCACGTCCGCGGTGACCTCCTCACGGAGCAGGTCCACCATCGCGTCGACCGCGAGCGGGTCGAGGCCGCTGAACGGCTCGTCCAGGACCAGCGCGATCGGCTCGTGCACCAGCGCGGCCGCGATCTGCACGCGCTGCTGGTTGCCGAGCGACAGCGTCTCGAGTACGTCGGTCGCCCGCTCCCCCAGCCCGAGTCGCTCGAGCAGCTTGTCGGTCCGCTCGGCCGCGCGGTCCGGGTCGAGCCCGTGCAACCGGCCGAAGAACACCAGCTGGTCGCGGATCTTCATCTTCGGGTACAGCCCGCGCTCCTCCGGCATGTAGCCGAAGTCACGCCGTACCGCGTTGGTCAACGGCTCGTCGCGCCAGTGCACCGTCCCCGCGGTCGCGCCCAGCACGCCGAGGATGATCCGCATCGTCGTCGTCTTACCGGCGCCGTTCGCTCCGACGAACCCGGTCATCCGTCCTGGCACGACGTCGAAACTCACGTCGTTCAGCGCCAGCTGCTCACCGAATCGCCGGGTCAGCCCAGCCACCCTCAGCATCCGTCACCGTTCCTGTCACCTCGGCCCCCTCGGCCAGGCCCACGCCTGGTCGCTTCCGCCCGGAAGTGGTTCCAAGTTAGTGACACGGTGCCCACCCACACGTCGGCCCCCAGGGTGATCACGCAGGTCATCCGTACGGCGGACCTGGTGACCACTGGGGGCCGACCTGGGGAGGTCAGGCGGTGGCGTCGCCCTCCAGCGCCTCGACGGCGCCGAGCAGGCTGCGCTCGGCGGCCTGCTCGTACGCGAGCTCCGCCGGGTCGGTCCTCCACTCGCTCGGCGGCAGCGCGGCCTGCTCCTCCGGGTGGCTGGCCTCGGCCATGCTCAGGTCCGCCTCGACCTCGTGCTGGAGCTCGTGCAGGAAGTCACCGCTCATGACGGGTTCCACTCCCCGTAGTGGATCCGGCCGAGGGTGGCCTCGCCGATCGGCACCAGCGAGTCCTCCGTCACCTTGGAACCGAAGTAGGTCCCGTCCGGGTCCGTGACCACCTCACGCTTGTCGCCCAGCTCCGCCAGCGCCTTGCGGAAGAACTCGTCCATCCGGTACCGGTCCGGCCCGGCGATGTCCCGGCGCCCGTTCAGCGGCTCGCCGACGGCGGTCTTGGCGACCTGGTCGGCGACGTCGTCACCGGCCATCGGCTGCCAGCCCACCGGCGGGATGTGTACGCCGTCGTCCTGCGTCGAGGTGTCCGCGATCGCCTTGACGAACTCGAAGAACTGCGTCGCGTGCACCAGCGAGTACGGGATCCCGGACTCCTTGATCAGCTTCTCCTGCGCCAGCTTGGCGGCGAAATAGGCGTTCTCCGGCATCCGCTCGGTGCCCACGATCGACAGCGCGACGTGGTGGCCCACGCCGGCCTCGGCCTCCGCAGCGAGCAGGTTCGTGGTGGACGTGGTGAAGAAGTCCATCACGGCCTTGGCCTCGAACGACGGTGAGTTGGAGAGGTCGACAACCACTGCGGCGCCCACCAGCACCTCGGCCAGGCCTTCGCCGGTGAGCGTGTTCACCCCGGTGTTCGGCGCCGCCGCGACGGCCTCGTGCCCGTGTGCCTCGAACCGCCGTATCACCTTCGAACCGATCAGCCCCGTGCCACCGATCACCACGATCTTCACAGCCACTCTCCTGTCCCCGGACACCCCGCTGGCGACCGGTCGCCAGCTATGACAAGACAGCCCGCGAGCTTGTGACGGTCACAACCGGCGGGTCTGTGCTGTCTTCGCTCGAGACCGAGAGGACCCAGACCGTTGCCCACTGCACCCAGCCGCTTCCGGATCCGGATGACCGCGCGGCCGATCGACGAACCGCACCGCACCGCGAGCCCGCTCGAGCTGCTGTTCGACCTCACCTTCGTGGTCGCGGTCGCCGCCGTGACCGCCGAGTTCGCGCACGGCATCGCCGACGGTCACCCGGCGGTGGTCGAGTTCCTGATGGTGTTCTTCTGCATCTGGTGGGCCTGGATGAACTTCACCTGGTTCGCCTCCTCCTACGACACCGACGACGTCCTCTACCGGCTGCTGACGATGCTGCAGATGGCCGGGGTGCTCGTGCTGGCCGCCGGAGTCCCGGCCGCGATCGCCGAGTCGGACTACCGCGCCGTGCCGTTCGGCTACCTGATCATGCGGATCGGCCTGGCCGCCCTGTGGTTCCGGGCCGGCTACGAGGATCCGGAGCGGCGGCGTACGGCGTTCCGCTACGGCAGCGGGATCCTGATCCTCAACGCGTGCTGGATCCTGACGCTGCTGCTGACCGACATGGCGTTGTGGCTGTTCGTCGTACTGGTCGTGTTCGAGCTCGCCGGACCGCTGTGGGCGGAGCGGCCGCGGGCCACCACCTGGCACCCGCACCACATCGCGGAGCGCTACGGGCTGTTCGTGATCATCCTGCTCGGCGAGAGCGTGCTCGCGGCCAGTCGCGGCGTCCAGAGGGCACTCGCGGCCGGTGACATCAGCAGCTCGTTCATCCTGGTCGCCGGCGCCGGGCTGGTCCTGCTCTTCGCGCTCTGGTGGCTGTACTTCCTGCACCCCGCCGGCCACGGCCTGAGCAAGCGACGAGCCGCGTCGTACCGGTGGGGCTACGGTCACTTCTTCCTGTTCGCCGCGCTCGCCGCTGTCGGGGCCGGGCTCGAGGTCGCCGTCGAGGAGGCCGCGCACCACTCCACGTCGACGACCGTCGGTTTCGCCGTCGCGATCCCGGTCGCGGTCTACCTGCTCACCCTCTGGCTGGTGCACGCGCCGATCATCGACCCGCCGGTCACCTCGCCTGCCTTGATCCTGAGCAGCGTCGCACTCGTCCTGCTGCTGCCGCTCGTGCTGCCGCCGGTCGCCGTGGTGGTTGCCGTCTCGGGCGTCGCCGTACTGCTCGTCGCCCTGGTGATGGCCCGCGCGAATCAGCTCGCGTCGTCGCCCGGGGTCACCAGTCCGCACTCGTAGGCGAAGACGACGGCCTGAACGCGGTCGCGGAGGCCGAGCTTGAGCAGGACCCGGGAGACGTGTGTCTTGACGGTCGCCTCGCCGACGTACAGCTGGGACGCGATCTCGGTGTTGGTGAGGCCGCGGGCGATCAGGCCGAGCACCTCGCGTTCGCGGTCGGTCAGCTCCTCGAGCAGGTCCGGCCGGTAGACGCGCTCGCCGCCGCCGGTGAACCGCTTGATGACGCGCCTGGTCACCTCGGGGGCGAGGAGGGCGTGCCCGGAGTGCACCACCTGGATCGCGTCGACAAGATCCTCCGGCGCGGTGTTCTTCAGCAGGAATCCGCTGGCCCCGGCCCCGAGCGACTCGAACAGGTAGTCGTCCCGGTCGAACGTGGTCAGGATCACGACCTTGCCGGCGTCCGCGGTGACAATCTGCTGGGTCGCGGTGATGCCGTCCATCCCGGGCATCTGCACATCCATCAGTACGACGTCCGGCCGCAGCGCCAGCGCGAGCTCGATCGCCTTCTCGCCGTCCGAGGCCTCGCCGACCACCTCGATGTCCGGCTCGACCGACAGGATCATCCGGAACCCGGCGCGGACCAGATCCTGGTCGTCCACGAGCAGCACACGCATCGGGGCGGCGGTCTGAGTCATGCCGAATTCTCCTCCTTGGCCAACGGTCGGTGCTGCGGGTCGAGCGGGATCCGGACCCGGACCCGGAAGCCGCCGACCGGGCGCGGGCCGATCTCGGTCTCGCCACCGAGAAGTCCGACCCTCTCACGGATCCCGACGTGGCCGAGCCGGCTGCCGACCGGCGCGTGCTTCGGCCGGCCGTCGTCGATCACTTCCAACTCCACCGAGCCACCGAGATAACGCAGCGTGATGTGCGCGGTGCGGGCAGTCGAGTGCCGCCGTACGTTGGTCAGCGCTTCTTGGGCGATCCGGTAGACCGAGACCGACACCGTCTCCGGCAGCTGGACCGGCGCGCCGATCTGGTGGAACCCGACCGACAGGCCCTCGCCGTTCACGTCTGCGATCAGCGCGGGCAGCCGGTCGGCACCCGCCTGCGGTTCCTTGGCGGCGGGCGAGTCGACGTCCAGGTCGGGGTCGGCCGCGCGGAGCATGCCGAGCAGCTGACGCATCTCGTTGACCGCCGTACGGCTGGAGTTCTCGATCACACTGAGCGCGCTCTTCGCCGCGTCCGGATCGGCATCCATCACCCGGCGCGCTCCCCCGGCCTGCACGCCGATGCTGCTGATGTGGTGGGCGACGACGTCGTGCAGCTCCCGCGAGATCCGGAGCCGCTCGTCGATCACCGCGCGGCGGGCGTTGGCCTCCTGCTGCGAGGCGAGCTCGGCCGCCTGCTGCTCCAGCTCGTACCGCTGCCGCGCCGTACCCCACGCGGTCCGCCCCCAGAAGTAGGCGCCGAAGAAGTAGAGGACGTTCAGCGCGAGGGTGAGGATCACCCCGGAGACGTACGGCGAGAGCAGGCCGTCGTTGGCGCCCTTGAAATCGTCGTTCCGCAGCGCCTGGACGAAGCTGATCACGAGCCAGCCGAACATCCCGACGAAGACCAGGCCGACCGCGGCCTTCATCAGCCGCCGGTCCCGCGACCACGCGACCGCCGCATAGATCGCCATGAACTGGGCCGCCTGGGTGACCAGGTTGCTGGCGAAGGCGAACGTGGCCCGCTCGCCCGCGACCACGAAGAGCACTGACACGATCAGCAGCACCGGGATCGGCCAGCGGCGCCGGAAGCACAGCGGCAGCGCGACGGCGGCACTCAGCACGTACGCCTCGACCCCGCCGATGCCCAGGCTGACCGGGTTCGGCGCGACCCCGCGGGCCAGCTCGGCCCCGATCACGCCTGCCACCGCCATGCCGATCCCGAGCAGGACGTCGTACTTCTGCTCCTTGGCCGTCGGCGCCGGCCGCACCCAGCCACGGACGGTAGTTCCGGTCGCAGGCGGCGTCCCCGGCTCGGACACCTTCACTTCCCCGGTACGGCGTTCGGCCGGGGACTCGGCCGTGGTCGACATAGTCCATCAGCCTACGGGCCGATCGGTGCTGTCCTGGGGACGCGTACCCTGGAGGGCGTGACGATCGCCCCAGAAGGACGGAAACTGCTCAGGCTCGAGGTGCGCAACGCGGAGACCCCGATCGAGCGCAAACCCGAGTGGATCAAGACCCGGGCGAAGATGGGCCCGGAATATCAGGCGCTGCAGAAGCTGGTGAAGTCCGAGCAGCTGCACACGGTGTGCCAGGAAGCCGGCTGCCCGAACATCTTCGAGTGCTGGGAGGACCGCGAGGCCACCTTCCTGATCGGCGGCGACCAGTGCACCCGGCGCTGTGACTTCTGCCAGATCGACACCGGCAAACCCGAGGCGCTGGACCGCGACGAGCCGCGCCGGGTCGCCGAGTCGGTCCGGACCATGGGCCTGCGCTACGCGACCGTGACCGGCGTGGCCCGCGACGACCTCGAGGACGGCGGCGCCTGGCTGTACGCCGAGACGATCCGCCAGATCCACGAGCTGAACCCCGGCACCGGGGTCGAGATGCTCGCGCCCGACTTCAACGCCGTCCCGGAGCAGCTGGCCGAGGTGTTCTCCTCGCGGCCGGAGGTGTTCGCGCACAACGTGGAGACGGTGCCGCGGATCTTCCGCCGGATCCGGCCCGGGTTCCGCTACGAGCGCTCGCTGAACGTCATCACCCAGGCCCGCGACTACGGCCTGGTGACCAAGTCGAACCTGATCCTCGGCATGGGCGAGACCCGCGACGAGGTAAGCCAGGCGCTGCGCGACCTGCACGCCGCCGGCTGCGAGATCATCACCATCACCCAGTACCTGCGCCCCTCGGTGCGCCACCATCCGGTCGAGCGCTGGGTCAAGCCCGAGGAGTTCGTCGAACTGCAGGCCGAGGCCGAGCAGATCGGCTTCGTCGGAGTCATGTCCGGTCCGCTCGTGCGTTCGTCGTACCGGGCCGGTCGGCTGTACCGTCAGGCTGTGGAGTCGCGGATGAGCTCCGCGGCCCCGAACGCCGCACAGAACGCATAAACAGGGATCTGGGAGAGATGGCCAAGAACGACGCGCCCGCCGAGAAGAAGACCAGCCGGCTCAAGCAGATCCGGTCGGCGTACCAGCTGACCAAGAAGTCCGACCCGAAGATCGGACTGGTGCTCGCCGGGATCTTCCTCGGCATCGTCGCGGTGTTCGTCGCGCTCGCCATCTTCGTCGGGCCGCTGCTGGTCTGGCTGCCGCTGGGTGTCGCGCTCGCGTTCCTGGCCACCACGATCATCTTCGGCCGCCGGGTCGAGAAGGCCGCGTACAGCCAGATCGAGGGCCAGGCCGGCGCGGCCGCGTCCGCGCTGCAGACGCTGCGCCGCGGCTGGAACGTGACGCCCGCGGTCGCGGTCACCAAGAACGCCGACATCGTGCACCGCGTGGTGGGCCGGCCGGGCATCGTGCTGGTCGGCGAGGGCCAGGCGAGCCGGGTGAAGAACCTGCTGCAGGCCGAGGGCAAGAAGCACACCCGGGTGGCCGGCGGCGCGCCGGTGATCCAGATCGTGGCCGGTCAGGGCGAGGACGAGATCGACATCCGCAAGCTGACCAAGCACGTGATGAAGCTGCCGGCCGCGCTGCAGCCGTCCGAGATCACCGACCTGCTGCAGCGGCTCAAGGCGCTGGACGCCGTCCGCCCGCAGGTGCCGATGCCGAAGGGCCCGATCCCGACCAGCCTCAAGGGCGCCCGCCAGGCCATGAAGGGCCGCTGAGTAGATTCAGCGCCTCCTCGTTCGTCAGTCGAAGGACCGCCGGAGGGGAAGTCGGCGTACGTCGGGCTGCGGTTCGGCCGTGGGGTGAGCGGGTCGCGCGGGCCGAGGACCCGGACGGGAACCGGCTGATCCTCGGCCAGCGGGCGTCCGAGGGTGCCTGAGCGCTCTCTGTGGGTGAGATGCCGGTAACTCGGCAGCCGCTCAGCAGTTGATCTGTCGTGACGTGGCACGAGTGTGCCTTCGTGTCGCGCAGTGGGGTGGCTGGTTGGCCTTAAGGTGCGACCAGGACGGAACGAGGACACGAGGTTGACGACCATGACGGATCTCCTGCCGGTGGCTGTGCACCAGCCGGCGACCGAGACGTGGCCCACACTGGCCCGCCCGCGGTCGAACCCGGTCCGCCGGGCGGGCGCCGCGGCCGCGATCCGGATGGTCGCGAAGGACCTGCCGGCCACGATCCACCTGGACAGCAACCGCTCGTACGGACTGGGCGGCCCGGCGATGCGCGTGCACCGGACGTCGGCGTTCCTGGACCGGCTCGGGCACGACGCCGGGTCCGGGTTCGGCGAGGCCTACCTGGCCGGCGACTGGGATCCGGAGCCCGGGACCGACCTGGCCGACCTGCTGGTCCCGTTCGCGGAGCGGTTCAGCAACGAGGAGACCCGGCACCTGCTGCCGAAGTGGGCCCAGTCGCTGCGCTGGCTGGTCACCCGGTCCCAGCCCGGCGACCAGGAGAACGACCGGGCCGGCGCCCGGCAGAACGTCAGCCGGCACTACGACCTGAGCAACGCGATGTTCTCCGAGTTCCTCGACCCGACCCTGACCTACTCGGCGGCGTACTTCGGCAACCCAGGGCTGGGCACGTCCGCGGCCGAGCTGGCGACAGCGTCGTACGACGAGCTCACTCAGGCGCAGCTGAACAAGCTCGACGCGATCCTCGACGCCGCCGGAGTGGTGTCCGGGTCCCGGGTGCTCGATATCGGCTGTGGTTGGGCGAGTCTCGCCATCCGCGCCGCTCAGCGTGGCGCCTGGGTGACGGCGATCACGATCGCTTCGCAGCAGGCGTTGCTGGCGCAGCGCAAGATCGCCGAAGCCGGGGTCGGCGACCGGGTGCAGGTCGCGCTGCGTGACTACCGCGACCAGATCGGCGAGTTCGACGCGGTCCTGAGCGTGGAGATGATCGAGGCGGTCGGCGAGAAGTACTGGCCGGTCTACTTCGACGCGATCGAGCGGCGGCTGGCGCCCGGCGGGGTGGCCGTGGTGCAGGCGATCGTCATGCCACACGCGCGGATGCTGGCCACCCGCAACACCTTCACCTGGGTGCAGAAGTACATCTTCCCCGGCGGCCTGATCCCGTCGATCAAGGTGATCGAGGACGTCACCGCCCAGCACACCGGGCTCCGCCCCGAGGTGCTGCGGCACCTGGGCGCCGACTACGCCCGGACGCTGCGGATCTGGCGGAACCGGTTCATCGAGCGCTGGCCGGAGATCGCCCGGCTCGGCTTCGACGACACGTTCCGGCGGATGTGGGAGTTCTACCTGGCGTACTCCGAGGCCGGCTTCCGCACCGGGTACCTCGACGACGTGCAAATCCGCCTGACCAGGCGCTGAGGCCTACCGCCGTACGACGACTGTGCTGGCCGCGCGGTCGTGGAGACCCCGGCGGTCGCGGTCGTAGACGACGGCGGGGATCAGCAGGCAGAGCAGGAAGGCACGGATCAGCCCGGCCACGAGCCCTGGCGGCCCGGGATGGGTCGTGTTGCCGCGGACCGGCGCCACCCGGACCCCGCAGATCCGGTGACCGATCGTGTAGCCGAGCAGCCCGGTCAGGATCGCGGTCATCGCGAAGAACGTGACCAGGTGCGAGGTGCTGTAGTCGTTGCCGCCCGCCCACATCGGCTTGGACGTGATCGCGGACGCGACCAGCCCGGCGATCAGCCAGTCCACCAGCAGCGCGAGCACCCGGCGGCCCCAGCCCGCGACCGCGCCCGGGCCGTCCTCGGGCAGTCCCAGGCGGTTGCCCGGAAACCGGAATTCTTCGGTGGGTCCTGTGCCAGGCTGCGCGGATGGTGCCATGATGGCTAGCCTACGGACACGTCCGGGCACCGGTCACAGCGGACCGGGATATCTCAGGGCGTAAGCGCCGTACACCAGTGGGTCAGCGCGGACACGCTGGGCGTAACATCCGCGAAACATCAGGGTCACCGCCGGGAAACCGGGGGGCCTTACGTTCAGATGCAATCTCTGAGCCACCCCGAGGAGTACGAATGTTTTCCAGCGCTGAGGAGCTGCTCGCCTACGTCAAGGACGAGGGCGTCGAGATCGTCGACGTCCGGTTCTGCGACCTGCCGGGCATCATGCAGCACTTCACCGTCCCGGTGTCGTCGTTCGGTCCCGAGGTCTTCGAAGAGGGCCTGGCGTTCGACGGTTCGTCCGTGCGCGGTTTCCAGCAGATCCACGAGTCGGACATGATGCTGCTGCCCGACCCGACCAGCGCGTTCATCGACGAGTACCGCGGCACCAAGACGCTGGCGATCAACTTCTTCGTGCACGACCCGCTGACCGGCGAGGCGTACAGCCGCGACCCGCGCAACATCGCCCGCAAGGCGCAGGAGTACCTGAAGTCGACCGGGATCGCGGACACCGCGTTCTTCGCGCCCGAGGCCGAGTTCTACATGTTCGACGACGTCCGGTTCGAGACGAAGCAGAACACCGGGTACTACTCGATCGACTCGATCGCCGGCGCCTGGAACACCGGCCGGGTCGAGGACGGCGGCAACCGCGGCTACAAGGTCCGCTACAAGGGTGGTTACTTCCCGGTCGCGCCGACCGACCACTTCGGCGACCTGCGCGACGACATCACGCTGGCCCTGGAGCGGTCCGGCCTGATCGTCGAGCGCGCCCACCACGAGGTCGGCACCGCGGGCCAGGCGGAGATCAACTTCCGCTTCGACGAGCTGCTGAAGTCCGCCGACAACGTGATGAAGTTCAAGTACATCGTCAAGAACACCGCCTGGGCGGCCGGCAAGACCGCGACCTTCATGCCGAAGCCGATCTTCGGTGACAACGGCTCCGGCATGCACTGCCACCAGTCGCTGTGGAACGGCGGCGACCCGCTGTTCTACGACGAGTCCGGGTACGGCGGCCTGTCCGACGTCGCCCGCTGGTACATCGGCGGCCTGCTCAAGCACGCCCCGTCGCTGCTGGCCTTCACCAACCCGACGGTGAACTCCTACCACCGCCTGGTGCCGGGCTTCGAGGCGCCGGTCAACCTGGTGTACTCGCAGCGCAACCGCTCGGCCTGCATCCGGATCCCGATCACCGGGTCGAACCCGAAGGCGAAGCGGATCGAGTTCCGCTGCCCCGACCCGTCGGCGAACCCGTACCTGGCCTTCTCGGCCCAGCTGCTGGCCGGCCTGGACGGCGTCCGCAACAAGATCGAGCCGGTCGACCCGGTCGACAAGGACCTCTACGAGCTGCCGCCGGAGGAGCACGCGAGCATCCCGCAGGTGCCGACCTCGCTGCCGGCCGTGATCGACTCCCTCGAGGCCGACCACGACTTCCTGCTCGAGGGTGGCGTCTTCACCGAGGACCTGATCGAGACCTGGATCGACCTCAAGCGCGAGCAGGAAATCGCCCCGATCCAGCTCCGCCCCCACCCCCACGAGTTCGAGCTCTACTACGACGTGTGATCCACGTAGCCCGCTGACCCGCGGGTAGGTGGCCGAAACGGCGGCCGACCTGGGAACGTCCTTCCGACGTCTCCCATGGTCCGCCGCCGTTTCACGTTGGCATGCGTAACCGACGTGTACTGACACCGGCAGGGTGTACGTCGGTGTCTGTATCGACACCGCCTCCGGTACGGGATTCTGTGCCGAGCACGCTGCCATCGCGGCAATGGTGACTGCCCGTGAGTACAAGATCGCGAGGATCGTGGCCGTCTGGCGAGGCGAGGACCAGGGCCCGTTGCACGTCTCGGCGCCGTGCGGGCCACCGACTGGTCTGCACCGCTGGACTGAGCGTTGCGAGAGCTTGGATCTGCCGCGCTCGCCTGACACCTCCACATCCGGATCGAACGTCGCCACACCGGCCTGCACGCCGGGAGCGTTGGTCGTGGTTCGAGCCCGCCCGCACGGTAGATACCTCGTTCATCGGGAGCCTTCGAGCTCTGATCCGCAGACCGGGGCCGTGGGGATCGCTGGGATCGCGAACGGCTCATCGGAGGGAAGACCGCAGAGTCTCGTCATCAGGGCGCCGCGCGTTCTCGCCAGGGTCCGAACCGGACTGAACACCGGCTAGGAGGAGGGTACAGACAGGTGAAGGTGTTCTGCGGGATCGACTGAGCCGAAGGCCATCACGACATCGCCCTGATCGACGAGTCCGGTCAACTGCTCGCGAAGAAGCGCATCAGCGAGACCGTCGCCGGCAAGAACGCCAGCAACCTCGCCAACAACGACGCCCGCGCACTGCTGGCAATCGCACCACCCCCCGCCGCGGCAGCCAAGCTATCGAAGGCACGGATCGCCGCCGCGCTGCGCCGAGCCGGCCGCCAGCACCGCATGACACCACCGCAGCACAACTCCACGCCGCGCTCCGCGAGCCCCAGCCGCGGCAACCCGACCTGGTCAAACACGCCATGGGCCGCCAGGCACTCGCCCTCCTCGCGGCCCTCGACACCGAGTGCCGCAACGTCGACGAACTCGGGAAAGCCACCCGCCGAGGCGTTCCAGCAGCACTCCGACCACGCCATCATCACCAGCTTCCCCGGACTGGCCGACAACACCGGCGCACGGATCCTGGCCGAACTCGGCGACGACCGCACCCGCATTTGGGAGCGCGCTGCCGTCCCGCGTCGAGCCGGCACCAGTGGCATGCTCTACCTCGTGTTGAGACAGTTGGACGACGGTGTCGAAATCACCGCCGAACGAGGGCGTGGATCCGCCCGTCTTAGTAGCGCCGACAGGCCATGGAACGACGAGGTGCTCGACCTTCGGTGCGAGCTTGCCGATGATGGCGTCAACGCGGCAGCCTGGGTCCGGACGCTCAATGGTGACGGGATCGTGTGGTGGGCAGCTGGGCTGGCGGAGTCGTACCAAGGATGGGACGGCGTACGCGCCTGGGAGTCACTTGAGCACGACCTCCGTATCGACGCTATGCATGACGGACGAGGTCACGTCAGTCTCCGGTTCATCATCCGTGGCCCACGGGGCTACGAACCAGGCGCGTGGGAGGCGTCCGTCGTGGTGACCCTTGACGCCGGCGAGGACATGCGAGGTCTCGTCGCTCAACTCGGCGACTTGGTCTCGTAGCGCGGCCCCAAGTCGGAAGCGCGATCGGCGGCAGAACCGGATGTCCGTTTATCGTTCAAGTGCGAGCGATTGTTGGACTCGGCTGAGTTGATCGTGCAGCGCCGGCGAGGGCACGGTACCGGTTTGATCCCTGAGGGCGCGGGCGTCGTCAAGGTATCGGCCTGCCCGCTGGTGCTCACCTCGGTCGTAGTCCAGCACGGCCATCGCCTCCAGGACGGATGCCGTGCCGCCGAGATGGCGGAGGCGCCGGGACACATCAAGGGCCTGGATCAGCAAGGTCTCTGCCTGTTCGTAATCGCCAGCCAAGACAGCGAGTTGAGCCGCCAACGTGCCGGCCGAGGCAATGCCCTCTTGATAGCCGATGCTTCGGTACGCCGCAAGGCTGCGCGATGCCAAACGGGTGGCCTCCCTGTCGCGTCCCAGTGCGAACTCCGCATGCGCTCGGTAGTCCAGCGCGCTCCCCAACACCATTGGTTCACCGACCTTCTCGGCTTGGGCTTCAGCGTCTCGAAGCAACTCCTCGCCGGCCTCTCGGTCGCCGGTCGCGTGCACGGACCGACCGGCCAGCGCTGTGACGAGGGCAAGCGTCCACGGACGGCCGCAATTCCGCGCCTCGTCCATGGCAGCCAGGTGGTGCCCACCAGCGGCGGCATAGTCACCCCGGGCCCAGGCGGCCATCCCGAGCAGGTTCCGTGCCAGGGCCACCAGCTCCAGATCCCGCAGGGCCATCGCAGCGTCGAGCTGACGGGCCGCATAGCCAACAGCTACGGCCGTATCGCCTTGGGCGAGGGCAGTCGAAGCCAGGATCCGCAGCAGGCGGGCTCGGACATGAGCGTCGGTATCGCCGGTGAGGACCGCGCTCGCCCATGAGCGGAGCTCCGAGAGTTGGCCGTCCAGAAACCAAGGCCAGTACAGGTCGGCTACGAGGCGACCCGCGGATGCCAGACGCTCGGAGATGGCGTAGGTGGCCGCCTTTCGCAGGTCTTCCGCGCTGGCGCGCGCGACCGCGGCCCACGCCGTCGCCTCCTGGGTCTGGATCCGGTCGTTGACTCGTGCCGCGAGAGCTACGTGGTAGTCGAGGTGTTGGTGCAGGGCGTTGTCGCGCATTGTCGGTGTCGCCGTCTCTTCGGCGAACTGTCGCACCGGGCCGAGGAAGCGGTAACGAGCCTGTCCGAGCAGGTCGACATCCCGGGTGAGCAGCGAGCGCCCCAGCAGGTGGTCGACTGCGTCCGGACCGTCGTCCACAACTGCGCCGGCAGCCTCGCGGTCGAAGGATCCTAGGAACACAGACAGAGCGGCGAAAGCCTCCCGATCTCGTTCGTCTAGTAGGTTGTGGCTCCAGCCGATGACGGCCCGCATTGTGCGATGCCTCGGATCACCCGCGAGGGCGTCACCCGCGAGCGCGTCCAGCGGCTGACTCAAACTATCGGCGAGCTGCTCCAGCGACAATGAGGCGATCCTGGCCGCGGCCAACTCGAGCGCCAGCGGAACCCCCTCCAGTCTGCCGACGATCGCCCGCACCCGGTCGGGGTCTAGCTCCACCGCGGGATTCGCGGCACGGGCGCGTGCTGTGAACACGTCGGCGCCAGCAACCTCGTCGAGCCCGCTCAGCTGGACGACCTGCTCGCCGGGAGCCCGTAGCGGCTGGCGGGTGGTCGCAAGGATCTTCAGGTCCGGGCACCGTGACAGCACGCGGGTCGCCAGCCTCGCCACCGCCTCGACGACGTGTTCGCAGGTATCGAGAACAAGCAAGCCCGGCCGCCGGGACACGTAGTCGCCAATGAGATCGATCTCCTGCCCTGGTGACTCCGCCAACTGGAGCGCTCGTGCCACACTCCTGGCGACGGCGTCGCTGACCAGGACGGGTGCGAGCTCCACAAACCACACCGGTCCAGACTCCGGGGGCGCCGCGGCGACCTCGACCGCGAGCCTGGTCTTGCCGATCCCGCCCGGTCCGCTCAGCGTCACGAGTCGGGACACCGCCAGCGCCGACCGTATAGAGGCAAGTTCGCTATCCCGACCAACCAGCGCGGTCACCGGTGCCGGCGGAGCCGCGGCGGAGCGGATGGGTGCGGGCACCAGTGAGGAGTCCTGCGCCAGTACGGCGGCTTCCACGGCACGCAACTCTGGCCCCGGTTCCAGCCCCACCTCGTCAGCGAGATCGCGGCGAGCCTGAGCGTAGGCCGCGAGCGCGTCGGCTTGCCGGCCAGAGGCGTAGAGCGCTTTCACCATGAGGACGCGAAACCGCTCACGTAACGGGTGCTCTTGGACGAGCGCCGCGAGCTCGGCAACCACCGCGGATGCTTGGCCCGCGTCGACCTCCTGCGCCAAGCGTTCCTCTGCGGCGGAAAGGCGCATCTCCTCCAGCCGCGCTGCGTGGGCCCGCGCCCAGGGCTGTTCGACCCACTCCTCTAGGGCAGTGCCATGCCACAGCGCGAGGGCCTCTTCATACCTGCGGGCGCGCACCAGATCCTCGAAGCGTTCCGCGTCGACCGTCCCCCATCTCACGTCGAGCCGATACCCTCCAGGGACCGTCGCGACCTCCTCGGCGCCGAGCCGCAGGCGCAGGTCACGTATGTAGCCCTGGACCAGGTTGGCAGCGGAGCTGGGCAATAGGTCGCCCCACAGGGCCTGCGCGATCCGATCAACGCTGACGGGGTGGCCCCGGTGGACCAGCAATAGAGCCAGCAGGGTCCGCAGCTTGGGTGCGGACAGTTGCACCTCGGCGCCGTTTTCGTCGAGCACCCGCAGATGGCCCAGCACCTGGTAGTCCATATTCGAAGCGTACGGACAGCGCCGGCTCCAGCGGGACTCCAGCCCGAGTCCAGGAGGCGCAGTCAGGCTGATGGTGCCACGACCAAGGAGGAAACCATGGTCATCCACATCGTCCGCTTCCGGTCCGCGCTGTCCGACGAGCGCATCACAGAGCTCTTCCACCTCCGCGCACGCGAGTACCTCGCCATTCCCGGGCTACTGCAGAAGTACTATCTGCGCTTTCGGAGCGGTGAGTACGGCGGCGTGTACGTCTGGGACTCCGCCGCGTCGATGGAGCGGTTCATGACCGGCGATCTCGCCCGTTCGATCTGTGACGTCTACCGCGTCGAGGAATCCATGCGTGACGTCGCCGACGTCGTGCTCGCGCTGCGAGCCGAGAACGCATCTGTCCAGTCGACCTGATCCGTGGTTCGATCCGACGCCGGGGCTCGTGTGATGACCGCCGCCTTCGCCACCGAACTGTCGATCGACTACGGGCATGCGGAGCTGTTGCCGGTGCACTTCGACGACCTCGACCCGATGGGATGGTCCACAACGCCCGGTACGCGTTACTCGTCGAGCGCGCGTTGGCCACCGTCTGGAAACAACGTGGCCACACGTTTCGAGAGGGTCGGCCCATCACTCCAGACGCCTTCAACGTCGTCAAGGAGTTCAGCATCAGCTACTGTGCGCCGATTCGCGGGACAGACGACGTCCTCGTCCACTCCTGGCTCAAGCACGTCGGCAGCTCCTCTGCCGTCGATGACTTCCGCCTTCTATCCCCCAACGAGCCGACCATCTACGCCGAGGGACGCCGGGTGATCAAGCTCGACCGCACGGCGTTGCGCCCATCGCGGTGCACACCTGAAGCCCGCGCCGTCGCCAAAGCTCTCCTCCGCCGGGCCGGTCCTGCGCAAGGCCGGCAGCAGACATCCGGGTCGAATGACGCAGGACGCACAAGGGGCAGCCGATGGACCAGTTCGACGTCGTAGTGGGCACGGGGCCGTTCAGGTCGGATGACGCCCACGCAATCCAGTTCCCGCATCGCTGGACGTCGGGGGAGTGACCGTCGAGGCGTCATTCAGCGGAGTCCATCTATTGCACCTCGCTGCAGCTGCGTGCGTTCTCAATGACATTTACCGCGAGGCCGCCACGCTCGGCCTGCAGATTGACGGAGTCCGGGTATCGGCCGGCGGAGGCTTCGACACCGAAGCGTGGACATCGACCGGCATCACCTACTCCGCCGAGCTGAGTTCGCCCGCTTCTGCCCAGGGGCTTGCCCGGCTGTTGGACCACGTCGACAACGTTGCCGAGATCCCGCGCGCCATCCGGGCTGGAGCCACCGTACGGAGGTCTAACGTGACACCCCGGCAAGCTCGCGCATAGCTGTCGCCCACTGCGGCGCCCAGGCTCCAGCAGGTTATCCGCTCATCGGCAGTTCCGAGCTTTCGCTGTCGGCGGCATAGCGGATCTTGGCGCGACAGCACGACAGCCGCGAAGCCTCGTTGTCTCTGGGCGTAGCCGCTTGGGCCCTCCTGCCTACACGGTGGCTGACCTCCGGCTCTACCGGCGGGTTTAGCCACCGGATCGACTAGGAGTGGACCTTTAGGAGGCAGTCATGACAACAACCATGCAAGATCAGTCTTCAGTTCGGTCTCCACGTGGAGGCTGGGCTGCACGGATCCTTGTTCGCGAGATGTGGGCCACGCTGGCGATCGTCGCGATGTGGGTGGCCGTGCTCTTCGTCGGCGTTTATGGAGGCGCGGCGACCTTCCACGGCGTCGATTCGAGTTTCAGCAGCATTCCCTCGGGGGTCTTTGTCGCCCTGTTCGCCGCTATCGGCACCGGCTCCGTCGCCAAGCGAGTGTTCGGGCGCAAGTCGGAGTAGCGGCCAAGGCAGGTCGTTCGGTAGTGCCAGGTACCGATCGGCCACGCTCGTGAATCAAAGAGTGGTCAGCCATCGACCGCACATCGGCTGCTTGAGCGGATCGCGGCTAGATGAGTGCGTGTGCGAAGCAGCTACATCGCAATGTCGTAGTGAGCCGCGAACCATCGGCGAAGCCGGTTCGGGTCAGTGACGTAGGCCTGGCCCGGCCAGTGCGCCCACTCGATGCGGTTTGGGAAGTCGAGTCGGACAACCGCGAGCAACTTGCCATCGTCGTCAAAGAACTCGGCGGCAACGTCGCCAGTGCACATGCACAGAATGTCGGTGACCTCAGTGACAGAAAGCGCCTCGACCAGATCCCCGACAGCTCCGGGTTCGTCAATGAGCGGGCCGTCTTCGCTGCGCACAACGGATACGTACTTCGCTGTCGTGTCGTCGAGGACGTCAGCGTGCCGATCCGTGGCGAAGATCAGGAATCCGCCGCGCGACAGTTGCACAGATCGCGCATTGGACAGCGCGTCGCGAAGGGCAGACGGATCCCACGAGGGTGCGCCCGAGAACCGGTAGACAGGCTGCTTGCGACCTCGCATGGCGTCCAGTGTCGTTCCGCTGCCCGCGCGGATCAACTGAGATCCGCGGACCGAGCCCGCTCGTAGGTCGCCGTTAAGCCGTCCGCAATTCGGCTGCTTGCATTGGTGTCGCCCAGGGGCGCCATGCTTCCGGCCGGTCGCGAATCAGTTGGCGATGGGACCGTGCTCCGATTATGCCGGCTCCGCTACCGCGGCTACTAGGCCAACCAAATGGGGGTTCGCGATCTACCTGGCCATCAAGGGCGGCTACCAAGACTCCATCCTGCCCAGCGGCTACCCCAGCACCACCGAACAAGCGCTCGGCTGTGCCTGCGGGTCTGTACTTGGACCACCCCACAACCTGACAAGCCCGAATCCGGCGAACCTGCGGCGCAGACTACTAAGTCGAGAAATATCCGGGCTGGTCGGTTCAGCCCCTGGCTGGGGGGTACGATGCGTCGGCGTACCGCCGCAGGGGCTCGACCAGCCCGGCGATCAGGGCAGCACTGATGGAGGGATGTCGTCTCGTGTCAGCGGAGGAGCAGGGCAGTGGCCCGACGGGATCGGGCTCCGAGCGGGAGTGGGCTCCGCCCGGGATCGATGTCAGTGTGCCGCATTCGGCGCGGATGTATGACTGGTGGCTGGGCGGCAAGGACAACTTCGCGTCGGACCGTCAGCTGGGTGAGATGTTCATTCAGGCGATCCCAACGATACGGCTGATGGCGCAGGAGAATCGCGCGTTCATGCACCGGGCGACGCAGTATCTGGTCGCCGAGGCCGGCATCGACCAGTTCCTCGATATCGGCACCGGGATTCCGACCCAGCCGAATCTGCACGAGACCGCTCAGCACCTGAACCGTGCGGCGCGAGTGGTGTACGTCGACAACGACCCAATCGTGCTGGCGCACGCGCGCGCGTTGATGGTCAGCGACCCGCAGGGCCGGACGGCCTATATCGACGCCGACCTCAGCAAGCCCGACCAGATTCTGGCCGATCCGGCCGTGGTCACCACCCTCGATTTGACCCGGCCGGTGGGACTGATGCTCGTCGCTGTGCTCATGCTCCTGAGCGACGAGGAGGACCCCTGGGCCCGGGCTCAGACTTTGATGGACGCGCTGCCCTCGGGCAGCTACGTCGCGATCACCCATCCCGGTCAAGACTTCGACCCGAAAGCGATGGCGGATATCGCGGCCGCGGCTCGAGGCGGCAACCTGACCGTCGTACCCCGGGTCCGCGACGACGTCGCACGGTTCTTCGCCGACTGGGAGTTCGTCGAGCCCGGCCTCGTTCCGGTAATGGCTTGGCGGCCTGGAATCGAACCGGTCGACCCGGCTGCCGCCTACTACTGGGCCGGCGTCGCCCGCAAGCCGTAGGCGGTCTGTGCAAGCCTGGGCAGAGTCTGCGGGGCCGGCTCAGCGCGGCGGACAGGCTGGCGTTCGCGTGAGCGTGGCGCCGGCCCGAGCGAAGGTGTCGACGTTCTTGGGCGCAGCCCGGCATCGGGCCACCCACATGGCTTGGGCGTGCGCGGCGCCCATGTCGTCGGCCTTGTGAGCCGCCATCATGGCCAAGTGGGGCGGCCAGGGCATGACCGGCCTTCGCCGTGGCGGCCAGCGCCTCAGGGCGTTCACGGCAGGCCTTGCCCTGCGCGTCCGGCGCCCCGGTGCATCCGTCACCGGCTTGGTGGTAGTCACACAGGCGATGTCGAGCAATTCCGCGTGACCGTAGGCGACGACCACGAAGATCCGTTCCTGCACGACCCGACGCTATGCCCCCCGCCGCCATCGCGACCCGCCGTCGCGCCGTCCCGGCCACGAATACCCTGCAGTTCCACCTGCCCAGGGACCTCGACATCTACCGGGTGCGCGGAATGCAGGCTCATCGGCTGCTCCGTGCTTCACGGACTGCGGCTGCCGGATGTTCTGGACCCGCGGCTGGTGGAGACTCACGGCGTGGACACGTGGCAGGTCAGGCGGCCCTTCTGGTGGGGGCTTGTGCTCCTCATGGACCGGGATACCCTCAGACGTGCCGAGCCTGACCCATTCTGTGGTCTCTCAGTCCGCGGAAGGGTTGGCGGTGAAGGTCCTTCATGCGCAGGACGTTGATCTAGACGGACATGAGGCTGGTGACGTCATTCCGCCGGCACAGGTTCAGATCGACGTCCGGATCGGTGAGCCCCCGCCCGCCGAGGCGCTTTTTCAGCGGGGCGATCGACGTCCCGTCGGGATCTCACCGTGGGAGACGCCGAGCAGGAAGACGCCCTGGAGATAGGTCCTGGCCGCTGGGCCGTGCATATTTTGATTGCGCACCTGCCGGGTTCGCCGAGACTGTCCGCGTATGGCTACAGGCCATGTAGTCGCCCACGCACTGACATCGGCATGAGCGGATCGCGGTATGTGCGGGCGCATTGCGCGGCAATGAACTACGCAACGGGCCTGGCGGGGACCGTCGACATCGCCCTGCCGATCGAATACCCCGTGGGGGAGGAGCGCTCACTGCCCGCAAAAGGCCTATAGTCGGCGTCGATGAGCCATCCAAACGAGGATCTCCTTCGGGCTGCGTATGGCATGCGCAACCAGGGCGAGGTGTCCGGTACACGGGACCTATTCCGCGACGATGTCGTGTGGCACACGCTCAGCGGTGACGTGCATGGTGTGGATCAGGTGCTCGCCATGCTCGCTGGATCGGACGAGATGGCAGCTGGGTCTATCTCACGCGAAGTCCATGCCCTCTTCGCGAACGACGAGTACGGGATGGTGCTGGTCACCGTTCGGGCCGAAAGACAGGATCGACGCTTCGAGGACCGTCAGGTCCACGTGTATCGGTTCGGGGACGGCAAGATCGCCGAGTTCTGGCTATTCCCGGGTGACCGGCGGGCGAATGAGGAGTTCTGGTCCTAGCCGCGGTAGTCGCAAAGCGCCGCAGGCGGGCCGGAGTCGATTCGCACGGAACTCGGCTGCTCCGTGCGTTGGCCGGCGTCCCCAGGTGGTCGCCAGGCTTCTAGCCTGTTGCGCATCTGTTGGCGGACATGTGTTGCGCATCTGTTGGCGGATCACGGCATTCCGTACTGGTCGGCCCGTTCGCTTCCCGCTGGTCGCGGTTGGCGATCTTCGCGCTGTCGGCGCGGTGCTGACCGCGTGGGGTGTCGGCGTCGGCGATGAGGCTTGGTGGCTGGTCACGGTCTCGGCGCTTGTCGTGACGTTGGGGTCTGGGCTGGCGCTGTACTTTGGCGTGCATCGGTTCATCACCGGTGCGCTGCTCAGCTCCTGGTTCTCATCGCGATCTCGCTGACCCCGGGCTTGCCGCCGACCACATCACGCTGAACCCGTGGTCCCAGGCGCTCGCGTGGCTGGTGGGGGCGGCGCTTTGGTTCGTGTTGGCCACGCTGGTGTGGCTTGCCCGGGGCCGTCCCGAGCAGCCGCCGGCGGTTGCCGAGATGCCTACCGACACGACGCGGCGCGCACTCACGGCGCCGGTCGTGCTCTACGCGGTGATCCGGGCTGTGGCGCTGGCCGGCGCTGTCGCGGTCGCGTTCGGCCTGGACCTGCCGTATGCCGACTGGATGCCGCTGGCGGCCATGGTGGCCATGAAGGCGGACCTGCACCAGTCCACCCTGGCCGGCACGCAGCTGGTCGTAGGCACGATTCTGGGTGCCGCCATCGCCGCAGTATTCCTGCTGAGCGTGGATGACAAGCACGTGCTCGAGGTCGTCATCCTCGTGCTCGCCGTGATCGGAGGTTCGTTGAGGTTCGTCAACTACGCCCTCTACACCACAGCCATCGCCGGAACCGCCCTGATCGCCCTCGACCTCGCCAACCCGATCGACCTGGCCACCGAGGGCAAGCGGATCCTCTTCACGCTCCTCGGCATCGCGATCGCGGTCACGGTCACGATCCTCGCGCGCCTGATCCAAAGGCGCGCCGCCAACCGCCAACCCAGCGCTTGAAGAACCAAGCGGGTTCGACTTACCCCGTCCTGCATTTGCCCGTATCGAGCGCGCCGAGCACTCAGATCCGTTGCATTGCTCCCGAAAGATGGGTTCCTGAAACGAAGGAGCCGTCGTCAAGCACGAGGCCGACGTGCTTCGTGTGGTCTGGTTGTAGTGCTCGAACAGCATCCACCAGCCTGAGACCAAGGTCCCACCTGATTTACGTCACGCTGCCCGGGAACACCCGGCGGCGAGCCGCACACGGTATCCCTGATCCTCTACTCCCGTGAGCGCAAGGCGCTGAATCGCAACTACTTCAACACGTTCATCTGGAAGCCGACGCTTGACACCTGCGAGTCCATCAAGGCGGTTAGCGAGTACCTCGGGCATGCCGACCCCGGCTGCGCTCGGTGTAACCGATGTGTACCAGGGCGAGGCCGCAGAAGGTTCCCACGCCTGAAATCGGCCCAGTTCACTCACTTCTACGGCGTCTGAGTTTCCCTGCGCCACAACGGCCGGCCCGGAGCGCGAGTCTCGGGCCGGCCGTCTTTTGGTACGTCAGCCGGTGTAGGTGGCGGTTACGTGGTAGACGCGGCCGCCCCAGCCGTCGTTGGGGAAGGAGTCGGCGATGCGGACGTAGCCGGTCTTGGACGGGCCGAGGTACGGCGTGAGGTCGTACGTCCGGGCCGCCTTGTTCTCGCCGTCGTGGATCTGCTGGGTCTCGATCCCGACCGTGGTCCACTGCTGGCCGTCACCGCTGGCCTGGACGACAAACTCGTTGTCGATCGTCAGCGTCACCGAGGCCGACGTGGTGTCGGACGGGAACGGGAAGCGGTAGACGAAGTACGAGTTGCCGTCGGCGAAGCGGTTCTGGACTCCGTTGCTCTGGGAGCCGTCGGCGTCCCACAGCCACGGGTTCTCGGCCGCCGTACCGGTGTCGAAGTCCACTGTGTGCGCCACCAGGATCTCGGCCTGCGTGGTGAACGACAGCAGCGGGCCGGACGTCGCGGTCACCGTCACCAGGTAGCGGCCGTCCGGCGTACCGGCAGGGATCGCCACGTCGAGGTCAACAGTCGCCCGAGCGGGTACGGCGTTCCCTCGCGGCCGGAGCGTCACGCTCGTCCGGTTCGGCGTCACGGTCCAGCCGGCGGGACCCGAGGCGCGCACGTCGGCCTTGATCGTCTCCCCCGCGGGAGCGGTGGCCTGCAGCCCGGTCTCGAACTCGACCTGCGTCGCACTGCCCGTCGCGGGCATCACCACGGGCTGGGCCGGGGTCATGGTCGCCGACAACGACCGCGTCGGCGGCGGCGTCGGTACGGCGGCGATCAGAGCGCTGAGCGCACTGGCCTGAGTCCGCCAGTCGAAGACGTTCGCGCTGCCGCCGGCCCATCGCAGGCCGAGCCGTCCGGCCGCGTCGCGGTCCTGGTCCCAGACGGAGGCGGCCTGCTGGGCGAGGAAGGCGGCGTACGTGGGGTTGCGGGTGGTGTCGGTGAGGTCCATCCAGTAGCGCAGGAAGATGCCCTTGAACTGCTTCTGGTTGTCGTCGCAGGACCGGCCCGGCGCCTCGCAGGACTCGGTCAGGACGCCGTTGGAGACCAGTCCCCCGGCGCCGATCGCCGAGTCGGCCAGCCGCTGTACGGTCGTCAGCAGTTGCGGGTTCCGGGTCGCTCGGTAGAGCTCGAGACCAGCTCCGATCGCCAGGCCCTGGTTGTAGGTCCACACGGTGTCGCCGTTGCTCTGGCAGGTGCCGGTGTTCAGGCCGTCGTTGACCAGGCCGGCGGAGTTGATCATGCCGCTGCCGGTGAACCAGTTCCACCCTTCCTGAGCGCGGCCGAGCCAGTGCCGGTCGCCGGGGATCCGGTTGTGCAGCTCGGCGGTGAGCCGGATCCACAGTCCGTTGGTGACGGCGTTCTTGTAGGTCCGCTCGGCGTCCCACCAGACGCCGCCGCCACAGGTGTCGTCCCAGTAGTCCTCGACGTACTCAGCGATCGTGACCGCCATGTCGAGGTACTTCGGATTCCTGGTGAGGTCGTAGGTCTGGATCCAGGTCAGCCCCCACCACTCGGAGTCGTCGATGGCGCGGCTGGTGAAGTTGCCGAGCAACGGGTCACCCGACAGGTAGCCGGCCGGGAACACGCCCTTGTCCTTCTCGAACGTGTTGTCCAGCTGCGGCAGGTACCGGCGATCGCCGGTGCGCTGCATGTAGTCGCCGATCGTCTGCAGGGCGACCGCGGAGTTCCACCAGCTGGACGGGAACCACGCCTTCACCGGCTCGTACGAGCTCATCAGGACGTCGGCAGCGACTCGGGCCCGCGCCGTCGCCGTCGGACCGTCGGCACTTCCCCCTACTTCGGCGGCCGCTGGCGACACCAGCCCGGCGCCCAGCGCCACCGCGCCGGCAAGCAATGCGCACAGAACGCGCGAACGACTCATGATCGGATCTCCTCGAATGCTTCAGGGCGGCTCGGCTGACCGAGGTTGGAAACGTTTCACCGAATCTCGCGCCAGTATCGTCGCCGCCCCAGACAACGATGTCAATGGCGCGCGGCAACCCGGCCTGAGTCGACGGCGGCGGCGAGCGCCGCGTGGTCGCGCTCGTTCTGGTCGGCGTACGTCGTGGCGAAGCCGGCCACCGCATGGTCGAAGCGGTCGGACTTCCCCAGGTACGCCGCGATCGCGAATCGGTCCCCGGAACGGGCATGGGCCCGGGCCAGCGTCCAGCCGCACAGGCGGGCGTACAACTGCATGCCTTCGGGGTTCATGTCCTCGACGTCGACGGAGAGCTTCCAGTCGCGGAGCTGGCGGACGTAGTAGTCCTGCTCGCCGTCGGCTGCCTCGGCGCGCAGCCACCCCAGGAAGATGTCGCTGGCGGCCCGCATCAGTCGCTGGCCGGCCACCACGCGCTTGCCCTGATTGCTGTGCTCCGACGGACCGGCGTACTCGCTCAGGACCGAAGGACCGGCCTGTTTCGCTTGCAGCACAAGGAATTCGTCACCGACGGTCGACTCCATCAGGAGGATCCACGCCCGGGTTCCGACGCTGCCGACACCGACCACTTTGTGCGCGACGTCCACGAGGCGGAAGTGATCGAGCAGCCGCCGCCGATCCGCTTGCAGCGTGTCGCGATAGTCCGCGACCTTCCGCTCGCCGGACGACATCGTGGCTTGTACTGCGTCAGCAGATCCTCGACGTCCATCCGCGAGTACCAAATGGCGAGGATCGGGCTGTCAGCGAACCCGCGCATCGCCTCGCGGTAGCTTCGCACCGCGGTCAGCACGACCTCGCGGCACCGCTTCGCACTGAAGCCGTTGTCGCGCCCGGCCACCACGAAGCTGGCCGCCAATCCCGCTCGTCACCGGCCCGGAAGTCGGCGTGCGCCTCGAGCGGCACCTCCTTCCGCACCGCCTTCCCCCACGCCGCCCGCTCCGCCGCACTCCGCTGCTCCACACCCATGAAGCCAGCGTCCACCAACCACCGCCGGCCTCACCAGTCCGCGGCGGCTAGACCTCTCGGGCGAGCCATTTGTGCTCGATCTCGCGGGGTAGGTCTACGTCGTGCTGCCGGGCGAGCAGCAAGAGTTGGCAGAAGACGTCGGCGAACTCCTGGTGGAACGTGGCGCGGATCTGGTCGGCGCTCTGGCCCTTGGCGCGGGCGCGACCGGTGTGCTGAAGGTACGCCTGTGTCAGCTCCCCCATCTCCTCCTGCAACTTCAGCAAGAACCAGTCCGGATCCCGCTCGAAGCCGAGCTCCTCGCCGTATCGCACCGACAACTTCTCCAACCGCTCCGACAACTCCGCAATATCCACCCGCCTACCCAACCAGCAGCCACCGACACAGAATGACCGGGTGGACGCGGTCGAGTGGTTGCTGGAGTCTGCGGAGCCGGCGGTGCGGGGCATCGCTCGACGCGAGCTCGTGGGCGAGCCGCACGGCGAGGATGTGTTGCGCGGGGCCAAAGTGAAGGCCCTGCTGACCGACGCATGCGGGACCGGGCGGGCCTACAACAAGTGGACCGGCGCGCACTGGCGGATCGTGTCGCTGGTGGAGTTGGAGGTGCCGGCGGGTGAGCCTCGGGCTATGGCTGCGGCGGAGTACGACCTGGATGAGAGGACGCGGTCGCTGCGGTACGGCGTGAGTGTCGTAGACGGACTCGTACGGCGGTGTGGCTCGATCGAAGGGAACACGCTCGGGGCGTGCAGTCGACTGGGGATGGCCGGCGATCCGCGGGTGCAGCAGTTGGCCGAGGGGTTGCTGGAGTGGCAGTGGCCGGACGGCGGGTGGAACTGCGATCGCGAGGCCTCCGGTCGGCGCTCGTCGTTCCACGAGACGCTGGCGGCCGCGTGGGGGCTGCACGAGTACTACCGCGCAACCGGTGACACCGCTGCGCGTGATGGCGCCGTGCGGTCCGGGGAGTTGTTCCTGGAGCACCGGGTGTTTCGCAGCCTGTCGACCGGCGAGGTCATCGACGCGAGGTGGTTGCGGCCGAGCTATCCGGCGTACTGGCACTACGACATCTTGCAGGCGTTGCTGGTGTTGTCGCGGCTCGGGATGGTCGGTGACGAGCGGGCAGGTGACGCGCTCGACGAGCTGCAGAGGCGGCGGCACGCCGACGGTCGGTGGTACGCCGGGCGGCAGTGGTGGAACCCGCCAGGCAGCAACCGTACGCCGGAGGTCGTCGACTGGGGCCGGAGCGGGCCCAACGAGATGATCACCCTCAACGCCCTGCGAGTCCTCAAGGCTGCAGGGCGGTGAAGGTTCTCGCTTACTGCTGTGGTGTGGGGTTCGGTTCTGGGTCGGTGCCGGACTCCGGTTGGCCGTCTGGCGCAGGCTCGGGGGTGGTGTCGACGGCGGGCGTCGGCTCGGGCTCCGGCAGGAGGAGGTAGGGCTCGGCGCCGGGCTCGGGTTCCGGTTGCGGGTCCGGGGCGGGCTGCGGGTTGCTGACCAGGTTGTCCGGCGCGGTGGCCCAGACGGCGGCCGCGGCGCGCTGGGCGTCGGCGGCGTCGGTCTGGCGCTCGTAGTTCTTGATGTCGAGTGCGTACGCCTGCACCACCGCCGACAGGTCCCTGCGCAGCTGGCGGTGCACCCAGAGCGCGTAGGCCTGGCTGCGGGCCTCGATGAAGTTCTTCAGTTCCTGCATCTGGGCGGGGGTCATGTCGTCCTCCGAGGAAGTCGGGGTGAAGTCGCCGCGGGCGATCGCGGCGCGGGCGGCCGGGCCGGGGCAGTCGGTGCCGTCCGGCCGGACCGCGGAGTGCGGCCGGATCGCGGTGCCGGCGGGAAAGATGCGGCGGAAGTCGGCGATCACCCCGCGGGTGGTGCTCTTCATCGCGGCGGTCGGCTGCTCGCCGGTGACCAGGATCAGCAGCACCGCGCCGTACCGCTCGTTCAGATCGCTGTTGCCATTGGCACCGGACTGGACGCGCAGCCCGCGCAGCGTCCAGGCCCGGCCGGCCTGGTCGACCGCGACCTGGTACGCGATGTCGGACCAGCCGCGGTCGTCCATGTGGTAGTTCTGCCAGCCGCGGAGCGCGGACGCGACCGCCGCATAGCTGTGGATGCCGGTGGTGGTCCCGGTTCCGGGCCAGTGGATCACCGCGCCCTGGACCCGCGAGACCGTCAGGTTCCCGGGGCCGCCGTTCGGCGGCCGCGCGTTCCACGCGGACCGCGGTAAGTATTCGACCATCAGTGCTCCCTCACTTGCCTCACTGAGCACCCCTACCCGCCACTGGCGCTCGGTAATCAACCGATCACGATCGGCGTGCGATCGTCAAGTGATTCACACCGGCCTGGGCCATCCCATCAGCCCAAGGGGGCAGCCGTCAGCCCTTGAGCAGTGGAAGGAGCTGGTCGCCGACTCGGACGATCTCGTCGCGGTACGGCGTGTCGGACAGGACGAAGTGGGTGATGCCGAGGTCCTGGTACTTGCGGAGCGACTTGGCGACGTCCTGCGCCGAGCCGACGAGCCACGTCGTACCCGCACCGCCACCGCCGTACTTGCCGGGTGCGGTGTAGAGGTTGTCGTCGAGGACCTCGCCGCGCTCGGCCAGGTCGAGCAGTCGCTGCTGGCCGACCGCCTTGAACCAGCGACGGTCGCGCGGAGCGGTGCCTTGGGCCTCCGCCATCTTCGCGACCTTCGCCTCCGCGTCGGCCCAAGCCTCCTCGGTGGTGTCCCGGACGAGCGTGGTGATCCGCAACCCGAACTCGAGCGGCGCGTGCTCACGCCCGAGCTCACTCTCCAGCGACCGCAGCTTCGCAATCCGCTCGGCGACCCCGTCCAACGGCTCACCCCAGAACAGCTGTACGTCGGCCTCGGTCGCCGCGACCCGCTGCGCGGCGTCGGACGCACCACCGAAGTACAGCCGCGGGTGCGCCCTTCCCTCACGTACGACGGGACGCGTCGCGACCGTGGACCCGGTGACCGAGAAGTGCTCACCGGCGAACGTCACGTCCTCCTCGGTCCACAACCGCCGTACCAACTGGAGGAACTCCTTGGTCCGCGCGTACCGCTGCGCCTGGTCGCCCTCGGAGTCGCCGTACGCCGCCAGGTTGTCCTGCCCCGACACGATGTTGACGAGCACCCGCCCGCCGGACAACTGGTCGAGCGTCGACGCGGCCGACGCGAAGTGCGCCGGCTGCCAGTACCCCGGCCGGATCGCGATCAGCGGCTGGAAGGACGTCGTACGCGCGGCCAGCGCCGAGGCCACCGTGAACGTGTCCGGCCGGCCCCACCCGGTCCCGAGCAGCGCGCCGCCCCACCCGTGCTCCTCGGTCAGCCGCGCCAGCTCCGTCAACCGCTCCAGACCGTTGTGCCCCTCCACGGCATCGTCCCCGCGATGCCCCGGATCGACCTGATTCGGGATGTACCACAGCGCCTCGACACTCATCAGAACCCTCCAGGCAGACGACCGACCCAAAGGACTGTATTCCACCTGATCTACTACAGATTGGTCGTCTCACCGACCGGAAGGGCCTAGTCCGTCTTCGGGCGGACGGCGAACATCACCACGAGGACGAAGGTGGGGATGGCCAGGACCCAGGTGGAGCTGAGGTTGAAGAGCGCGGGGGCCAGGCAGAGGAGCAGCAGGTCGAAGCCGCGGATCGGCTGGGAGAACATGCCGGGCGGGATGGCGCCCATCGGTGAGGCGACCAGCGGGCCCGCGTACGAGGGGGGTCGCGCGGAGGCCTGGCGGACGGCGCCAGAGAGGACGCCGGCGGCCACCGCGAACGCCACCGGACCACTGCCCAGCGCCGGTAGCGCCAGCAACGCCCAGAGCGCAGCGAACAGGCCGGGGACGACGGCCATGATGACGCGGAGCTCGCGGAGATCCATGGCGAGCGCCCGCGCCAGCCCGGTCGAGCGGCACACCGACCGCAACCCGTCCATCGTCGGGCGTACGGCGACGAACCCGGCGAACCCGGCGGCGATCGGCACGACCTCGTCGAACCCGGTGCCCGCCACGGCGTACGGGACGACGAGCAGGGCGAACGCGATCACCAGCCGCCGCGGCCAGCGCAGGATCCGCAGGAACTCCCGGTAGACGAGCGCCCCGCCCCGCGACCCGCGACCCCGGCGCGACCGCACGCGTCCCTTCAACCGCCAGTGCCGCCCGGCGACCACGTCGGCCAGCATGCTGACGTCAAGGCTGCTCGCCGCTCCGGCCAGCCCGGCGAGCAGCTCACCACCTGCGATCACGCTCGTCCGGCTCAGCTTGTCCAACGTCTGCGCCGTCACGACGACCAGCACCGTGGTGAGGATCACCGCGACCACGAAGACGAGCAGCAGGTGGGTTTCCGCAGTGGTCAGCAGTGGAGGCTCTGCATAGGGTCCGATGGTCGAAAAGCCGACGAACCCGGCGGTCAGCGTGGTCTGCTGCGGCTGTTGGAATGCCAGCAACAGAGCCGGGACGACCGCGGCGACCAGCAGCAGATCTGCCACCCGCAAGGCCCATTGCGACCGCTGCGACTTCTGCTGTGCCCACACCGCCACACACGCTGTGCAGACGAGTAGCGCCGCGCTCAGGAGCGATGCCCCCACCACCTCGAACCACATCGACCCCAGCAACGCCCACACCAGCGCCGACGCCAGGAACCCAGCCACCGCAACCACCGCGATGACCACCCAGTACGCCGGACGCAGCAAGCCCGACCGGTTCACCGGCGACGCGAGCAACCAGAAGCCGCCCGCGCGGGACGCCGACACCGGCCCGACACTCAACGACACTCGCAGCGTGGTTGCCACCAGCAACGGCAGCAGGATCCACGGCATCCAGAACGTCAGCTCCGCGCAGGACCACGCCGTACATTGCGCGGCGTTCTCGTTCAGCTGGCGTACGACGTTGCCGCCGGAGGCGGCTGCCATCGCCAGCGTGAAGAGGACCAGGTAGACGTCCTCGAAGATCTGCCAGAACGACCGGTCCGCCCGGCGCCGGCGGGTCTTGCGCATCCAGGACCGCAGCGAACGCGGCGACGGGATCGCGCCGAAGTCGGCCGGGTCGAAGACGACCGGCCCGTCCGCAGCACTCATGGGAGCGGGGTCAGCGTGACGACGGAGTCCGCGACGGCCTGGACCAGCGCCGGGTCGTGGCTGGCGAAGAGGATCGACGTACCGGACTTCTTCTCCTCGATGAGCCGGTTCGACAACCACTGCACGCCGTCGGTGTCCAGCCGTGCCTCGGGCTCGTCGAGAACCATCAGCTTCCGCGGCCGGACCAGCGCCGTCGCCAGCGCGAGGCGACGGCGCTGACCCGAGGACAGCGATCCGGGCAGCTGGTCGGCCGCCGGGAGCAGCCCGATGTCGTCGAGCGTGGTGTCGACCAGGTCCTCCGGCGACGGGTTGCCGTGTGCCCGGGCGAGCAGGTCGAGGTGTTCGGCCGCGGTCAGGTCCGGGAAGAAGTCGAGGTCGTCCAGCAGCGTGGCGACGTCCCGCCGGACGGCGTCCGCGCGCTCGTCGATCGGGAGACCGTCGAGCAGGATCGTGCCCGCCGCCGGTTCGGCCGAGCCGACGATGCACTTGAGCACCGTGGTCTTGCCGGCGCCGTTCGGCCCGACCAGCGCGATCGCCTGACCGGCCGAGAGCGTGAAGGTCAGGCCCTCGATCACCGGGCGGTCGCCGTACTTGTGCTGCAACTCCTTGACGCTCAACCGCGCCGCGGCCTTGCTCACTTCTTGCGGACCAGCGTCAGTCCGTCGCCGATGCCGAGGATGACCACGTCGACCCGGTCGTCCTTGGCGATGTGCGCGTTGAACTCCTTGCGGTCGACCGGACCGTCCGCGTCGATTACCCGGCCGCCGGCCAGCGTGTTGTCGAACAACATCAGCCCGTTCGGCCGCAGCAGTGACACCAGGCGCTCGAAGTAGTCGATGTAGCCGGCCTTGTCGGCGTCCACGAAGGCCAGGTCGAACGAGCCGTCCAGCGCGGCGGCCAGCTCGTGCCCATCGCCGATCCGCAGCTCGATCTTCGCGGCGACGCCGGCCCGCTCCCAGTACCGGCGCCCGATCGAGGTCCACTCCTCGCTCGCGTCCAGGCAGATCAGCTGCCCGTCGTCCGGCAGCCCGCGGGAGATGGCGAGCGCGGAGAACCCGGTGAAGGTGCCGATCTCGACCGCGCGGCGCGCCGAGATCAGCCGGGTCAGCGTGGTCAACAGCGCCGCCTGGTCCGCCGTGGTCAGCATCACCGACACGTCGCCGAGCTGCCGAGTCTCGTTCACCAGGTCGGTCGCGATCTCGTCCAGCGGCATCCCGTGGGCGACCATGTAGTCGTGCAGTTCGTCGGTCACTAGGACTTGATTACCCATCGAAATCCTGCCTTCGGTGTATTAGATCGGTCGCCTGTAGTCTCTATGGGTTGTTCGAACGCCGCGCACCCACCCCACCGAGGAGCACCCCGTATGCGCATCGCCGTCGCCGGTTCGATCGCGACCGACATCCTGATGACGTTCCCGGGCCGGTTCAAGGACCAGTTCCTCGAGGAGCAGATGCACAAGGTCTCCCTCTCGTTCCTGGTCGACGAACTGGTCGTCCACCGCGGCGGCGTGGGCGCGAACATCTGCTACGGGATGGCCCAGCTCGGCCAGCCGTCGCTGCTGGTCGGCTCGGTCGGCGCCGACTTCGCCGAGTACGGCGCGGCCCTCACCGAGGCCGGCGTGGACGTCTCCCATGTCCGCGTCTGCGAGAACGTACACACCGCCCGGTTCACCTGTACGACGGACCTGGACGCGAACCAGATCGCCTCCTTCTACACCGGCGCGATGGCCGAGGCGCGCGAGCTCGACCTCAGCGCGATCCACGCGGCCGTGGGCGGGATCGACCTGGTGCTGATCGGCGCGGACGACCCGGAGGGGATGCTCAAGCACACCAGGCTGGCCAAGGAGAACGGGATCGCGATCGCCGCGGACCCGTCGCAGCAGCTGGCCCGGATGGAGTGCGACGACATCAAGCGGCTCGTCGACGGCGCGGAGTACCTGTTCAGCAACGAGTACGAGTCCGGCCTGATGGCGCAGAAGACCGGCTGGAGCCACGACGAGATCCTCGAGCGGGTCGGCGTACGCGTCACCACTCACGGCGGTGACGGCGTGGTGATCGAGAACACCGGCGGCATCCTGGCCAAGGTCCCGGCGGTCCCGGCCCCGGGCCTGGTCGACCCCACGGGAGGCGGCGACGCCTTCCGGGCCGGCTACCTCACCGGCCGGGCCGCGGGCCTGGACCACGAGGCCGCCGCGCAGGTCGGCTGCACGCTGGCCACCACGGTCCTCGAGACGGTCGGCACCCAGGAGTACACCCTGAACCGGCCGAGCTTCCTCGACCGGCTTTCCGCCGCGTACGGCGCCCCGGCCGCAGCCGCCGCCGCAGCGGCGCTCAAGCTGTCCTGAGCACATCGACCGTGAAGGTCGCCTGTTTGCTGTTCGCCAGGCCGACCTGCCATCAGGTCGTGCGGACGCCGCCGCCGACCGAGCGCACCAGTTCGGTCAGGCGGTTGAAGACGCGGTCGGCCGAGAGACCGTCGTGCTCGTACTCGTTCGTCACCCAGGCCTGCAGGTTGCCGACCCGGGAGGCGGTGTCCAGTTGTAGCCCGGAGTCGACGTACATGTCGTCGAAGTACACCGCGGCCGCCACCGGTACGTCGTTCGCCGCCAGCCGGTCCAGGTCGTACAGCGGCGACCACTGCGAACGTGACGCGAGCGCCTCGACCGCCGCCTGGAACGGCCGCAGTATCCGGATCTCCTCGAACATCCAGGGGTACATCATCTCGCCGGTGAACAGCAGCGGCCGGGCGTCCTCGGCGAACTCCGGGTGCAGCGTCCGCTCCGCCTCGGCCGCCCAGGCGGTGGCGCCGTCACCCGATCCGTAGATGCTCTCCTGCAACGCCGCGAACAGCGGTCCCTGCGCGTACGACGACCGGTCCATCACCTGGCTCAGGAACGTGTCCGACAGCTCGTCACCGTCGAACGCCTCGTCGAGCAGCCAGTGCATCCGCTCGTACCCGGGCTTCATCCCGAAGTCGATCCCGAGCGACTGCAACCGCCGTACCGTCAGCCGATCACCGTCCGGAAGCAGTACGTCGGACGCCGTCAGCCGGTCCGCGATCGCGCCGACCGTCTCGACGTGGTGCGGGTAGCGCTTGTAGAACTCGCGGTTCTTCGCGGCCACCCGGGGATAGGTACGGCGGTACACCTCGGCGGCGGACGGATCGATCGACGCCAGCCCGCCGGTCACGTAACAAGCGGTCAGCCCGGACGGCGCCTGCGAGAGGTAGGTCAAGGTGAGGAACCCGCCGTAGCTCTGGCCGAGCGTCGACCACTTGCCGCCGCCGAAGACCGTCGTCCGCAGGTGTTCGGCGTCGCGCACGATCGAGTCCGCTCGGAAGCAGGCCAGGTAGTCCGCGCCCTCCTCGGCGGTGCCGAACGACGCCATCCGCCGGCCGGAGATCGGCGTACTGCGACCGGTGCCCCGCTGGTCCATCAGGATGACCCGGTAGGTCTTCAGCGCCTGCCCGATCCACCCGGACGGGTCGACCGGACGCGGTCCCTTGCCGCCCGGACCGCCCTGGAGGTACAGCAGGCACGGCAGGTCGTCGTTCCGGCGCATCGGGTCGACGAGCTCGCGCGCGAAAACCGTGATTGATTCGCCGGGATCAGACCAGTCCAGCGGCACCTCGACCGTGTGCTCCCGGACATGCATCCCCGGGATCGTGTAGCTGATCATGAAGCCTCCGTCGCCCGCCGCTCATTCACCGACCCCAGCGCCGCGACACTACACGCCCGGACACAGCTGCCCCCGCGCGTACGCCACAGTGTTCTTCATGACCGCCCCGCCGTTCGACCTCCGCCGCCCGACCCGTCGGCCGGCGGTCGGCCTGTTCCGCACCACCGTCGTCGTGACGGCGCTGACGCTGCCCCTCGTCTGGCTCTTCACCGCCTGGCGACCGTTCGGCCCACCGCGCTGCCGGGGCATTGTGCCCTGCATCCACTCGATTCCCGAGTACGGCGCGGTCTTCCGAGCCGTCGTCGCCACCGGCTGCGTCGAGCTCGCAGCGATCGCGATCTACCTCGTCCTGGCCCGCCCGACTGCAGCCCTCCGCTACGTGCCGGTCGCAGTCGGGGTCGTAGCACTCGCCCTCGGCGCCTGGGTCCCGGCCATCTCCGGCAGCGGCGCCCTCTGGCTCGTCCCGCTCTACTTGCTGTGGATCGCCGCGCCTGTGATTCTCCATGGCGTCCACCGCGCCGACCCCCGCTCCGTCATCCCCGTACTTCTCGCCCTGCTCCCCTCCTGCGCAGTGGGCGCCATCCTCACCCTCGAGACCCTCTGGGCAGCCCTACCCGCTCTGATACTTGTCGCGTCGGCCGCGTTCGTCGTGGTTCGACGACTGCGTTAGAGGCGCGGGTCTACTGGTTCCGACTCCAGGGCTAGTACGGCGAAGACGCACTCGTGGATGCGCCAGAGGGGTTCGCCGCGGGCGGCGCGATCGAGCGCTTCCAGACCCAGGGCGTACTCGCGGAGAGCGAGTGAGCGTTTGTGGCCGAGGTTGCGGTCGCGGAGGCGGTCGAAGTTGGCCGGCTCGGTGTAGTCGGGACCGTAGATCAGCCGCAGGTACTCGCGTCCCCGCACCTTCAGGCCCGGCTGCGCGAGGCCCTTCGCGGTCCGGGTCAGGTTGGCGGCCGGTTTCACCACCATCCCCTCACCACCCGCGCCGGTGAGCTCCTCCCACCACGCCACCCCGGCGGCCCAGTTGCCGGCGTCGACGAACAGCCGCCGCGTCGTCGTGATCATCGACGGGTCCGCTTCGACCAGCCGGTCCGCGATCCCGAGGTGCCAGGCGTGTGGCCTTTCGTGGTACGTCGTACCCTCCGAGGCCAGCACCTGGAACGGCGCCAGCCGGACGCCGTCGAGCCCGTCGGTCGGCCAGCAGTACCGGCGATACGCCTCGGTGAAGCGCGCAGCGTTCTCCGTACGACGCTGGATCCGGGTCAGCTGCTCCCCCACCTCAAGCCCTGCTGCCACAGCCTTTTCCAGCGCGGCAGTTGCTGCGGGCAACGACGTACGAGCGGCTGCGCCGACGGCGGCGTACTGGTTCCGCAGCAGGTCCTCGGCCTTGGCGCTCCACGGCAGCAGCTCAGCGTCGAGCAGCAGCCAGGACGTGTCGAGCTCGTCGAAGATCCCTGCGGACAAGGCGACCGCCCGCAGCCGGGCGAGCAACTCGTCCGTCAGTGATCCGTCGAAGAACGAGCGCCCGGTGCGAGTGTGGATCGCTCCACGTCCGGCCAGGCCGAAGCGTTTCTCCGCGACGTCGTCGTCACGCGTCAGCAGGACGACCGCGCGGGACCCCATGTGCTTCTCCTCGCACACGAGCTCGGTGACGCCCTGCCCGCGGTACGTCTCGAAGGCCTGCAGTGGATGCTCGAGTACGCCGGGCTCCGGTGAGGTCGCGACCGGGCTCATCGTCGGCGGCAGGTACAGAAGGAAGCGCGGATCGATCGCGAACCGGCTCATCACCTCCAGCGCGGCACCTGCCTGCTCGGCCCGGACGCTGAGCCGCCCGTGCGTCGCCGTCTCGATCACCCGTCGCCCGGTGACATCGGTCAGCTCGAGTACGTCGAGCTCGCGCGCCGGCGCGGTTGCCACATGCAACGGTTTGGCGGGCGCGTAGTACTCCTCGGCGGCCTGGACCGCGACCAGCTCGCGTTCCGGGTAGCGCAGGGCAGTCAGCGATCCGCCGAACACACAGCCGGTGTCGAGGCAGATCGTGTTGTTGATCCACTCCGGCTCGGGAGTTGGGGTGTGCCCGTAGACGACCATCGCGCGACCGCGGTACTCGTTCGCCCACGGATAGCGGACCGGCAGGCCGAACTCGTCTGTCTCGCCGGTGGTCTCGCCGTACAGGCAGAACGAGCGGACCCGGCCGGAGGCGCGGCCGTGCATCCGCTCGACCAGGCCGGCGTGCGAGACGACCAGCCGGCCGCCGTCGAGGACGTAGTGCGAGATCAGGCCGTCGATGAACGTCTCGACTGTGTCGCGGAACTCCGGCGGCTCCGTGGCGAGCTGCTCGAGCGTGGTCTCGAGACCGTGGCTGATCTTGACGTTGCGGCCTCTGAGTGCCTTGAGCAACTTTTCCTCGTGGTTGCCGGGCACGCAGTAGGCGTGGCCGTTGGCAACCATTCCCATGACGAGCCGCAGTACGCCGGGGCTGTCCGGACCGCGGTCGACCAGGTCGCCGACGAAGATCGCGCGTCGATCCGGGTGGACGGCGTCGATCGGGCGGCCGGTGTCGTCCCGGACGAGGTGGTAGCCGAGGTTCGTGAGCAGCTGCTCGAGCTCGGCGCGGCAGCCGTGGATGTCGCCGACGATGTCGAACGGGCCGGTCTGGTCGGTCAGGTCGTTGAACAGCCGCGTGCGTTCGATGCTGACGGCATCGATCTGCTCGACGCTGTCCAGGATGTGCACGGTGCGGAAGCCCTCACGCTTCAGGCTGCGCAGGCCGCGCTTCAGCTGGGACCGTTGCCGGGTGATCACCTTGGCGCCGAACTGCCGGTCCGGCCGCTGCTCGTTGCGCTCGACGCAGACGCGCTCCGGCGGATCCAGCACGATCGCCACCGGCAGCACGTCGTACTCCCGCGCCAGCGCGACCAGCTCCTTGCGCGCCTCGGGTTGCACGTTGGTCGCGTCGATCACCGTCAGGCGACCGGCCGCCAGCCGCTTCCCCGCGATGAAGTGCAACACCTCGAACGCATCCTTGGAAGCCGCCTGATCATTCTCGTCATCCGAAACCAGCCCCCGGCAGAAGTCACTTGACAGCACCTCGGTAGCTAGAAAGTGCGTCCGCGCAAACGTCGACTTCCCCGACCCACTAGCCCCGACCAGCACCACCAGGCTCAGCGCCGGAATCTGAATCGCACCCATCAGCCGGCCACCTTCTTCCGGAGCTTGAAGAGTGCTAGCTGGGTGGGCGGTCCGAGGTCGGGGTTCTCCGGGCCGACCGGGCGGAACTCCACGGTGTAGCCGTACAACTCGGCGACGGCTGTTGCCCAGGTGTGGAACTCGCGTCGGGTCCACTCGAAGCGGTGGTCGGGGTGGCGGAACTGCCCGGCGGGGAGGGAGGGGAAGAGGGAGTTGTGCTCGCGGTTGGGGGTGGTGACGATGACGGCTCCGGGGCAGGCTGACTGGAAGATCGACTTGGCCATGGCCGGGAGGCGGGGTGGGTCGATGTGTTCGACAACTTCCATGAGGACAGCGGCGTCCAGGCCCGTCAGGCGGTGGTCGGCGTACGTGACCGAGGACTGCAGGAAGCGGAGACGCTCGCGCTGGCGATCCGGGAGATCGTCGTAGTGCAGGCGGCGTTTCGCGCTGATCAAGGAACGCGCCGACACATCAGTCGCGATCAGCTCCCCGATCATCGGGTCCTTCAGCAGTTCGCCGACGAGCGCGCCCTCACCACACCCGAGGTCCGCGATCCGCCGCGCCCCAAGCTCCTTCAGTACGGCGGCAACCGTCGTACGGCGCTCAACCGCGAGCGATACCGGGCCGCCCTCGTCCGACGCCACCTCCGGCTCAGCCACCCCGTCGGCCTCGGCAAGACGCTCGAGCGCGGTGTCGGCGAGATACCGACGGTGGGCCAAATACCTACGCGAGATCAGCTCCTTCGAAGGATGCGCAGCAAGCCACCCCTCGCCCGCGCGAACGAGCTTGTCGACCTCGTCCGGACCGACCCAGTAGTGCTTCGCGTCGTCCAGCACCGGCAGCATCACGTACAGGTGGTTGAGCGCGTCGGCCAGCCGGAGTACGCCGGTCAGCCGCAGATCGACGTACCGGGACGGGCCCCACGACGGGATCTCCGGGTCGAGCGGCACCGGCCGAGCGTCGACGGTCCAACCGAGCGGGGCGAACAACTGCTCGGCCAACTCCGCGCCCCCGCTGCAAGGAAGCGCGGGAATGTGAATCTCCAGCGGAATCGAACGCGCGGCAAGCCCAGGCCGAGCATCGCACCGGCCGTTCATCGCCGTCCGGAAGAGCTTGCCGAGCGCGACCGCGAGCAGGCTGGACGCGGCGTACGGCCGGTCGTTCACGTACTGCCCGAGCGTGAATCCTTCCGCCGCCTTGCCGCGCCGGGAACGCACCAGCGCGATCGGGTCGATCTCGAGCAGCACCGCCGCCGTACAACGGTCGTTCGATGCTTCCGGATAGAACACCTGCGCGGTGCCACCGGTGATCTCGATGCCCTGCGGCCGGGCCGGATTCTTGTGCAGCAGGAACCCGAAGTCGCTGGCAGGCGCGCCGGCGCCGGCCAGGTCGGTGGCAAGGGTGAGAAACACGTCCGTATTCGATCACGCCCAGCGTTCAGGAACCCACCGATTTGTCAGGAGTTGCAGGGGTTTCGGCGATCGAACGGTGAGACACGCGGCGTGGGTCTAGCGTGTTGCCCGGAATGGCTCTAGCTTGATGTGCAGAAGAAGAGTCGCTACAGACCGTCCTTCCCCGCTGACAGTCGGTATTGTCCCCGGTTTGTGGCGAGCGCCCACCCACGCCGACCACGGGGAAAGGACCATGGCAGCACCCTCAGGCCCACGAAGTTTCCACCCATCAGGTCGTCCCGGCGAGGTCAGCCGGTGAAACCGCAGACTTTCGAACTCGTGCGCTACACAGACATCAGCGGAGTCTCCGGGACCGGCGTCGTGGCGGAAGGGTGCGTCTTCACCGACGGCTCGGTCGCGCTGCGCTGGCACGGCGCGAACCCGTCCACGGCGGTCTGGCCGGATCTCGACTCCATCCTCGCCGTCCACGGCCACTGCGGCGCGACTGTCGTCCGCTGGCTGGACGTGTCCGAGATGGAGCCGATCCCCGGCACCGACCTGCTCCCCGGCGAGCTCGCCCACATCCTCGCCACCGGAAGGCACCCTCAGCACCCGCCGGCGGCGGTGGCCTCGGCCTGACGGGTTACGGCGTCAGGCCGGTCAGGGCGAAGAACTCCTGGCGGGAGCTCAGGTTCTCGCGCAGGACGCCGTGCAGTGACGACGTCACCGTGCGGGAGCCGGCCGCACGGACACCGCGCAGCGACATGCACTGGTGCTCGGCCTCGATCACCACACCGACGCCCTTCGGCGCCAGGTGGTCCTGCAGCCAGTCGGCGACCTGCTTGGTCAGCCGCTCCTGCACCTGGAAGTCGCGCGCGAACAACTCCACCACGCGGGCCAGCTTGGACAGCCCGAGGATCCGGTCCCCCGGCAGGTAGCCGACGTGCGCGACCCCGGTGAACGGCAGCAGGTGGTGCTCGCACAGCGACTGCACCGGGATGTCCTTGGCCAGCACGAGCTCGTCGTAGCCCTCGTCGTTCGGGAACGTGGTGAGCTCGAACTCGCGCGGGGTGAGCATCTCGGCGTACGCGTGCGCCACCCGGCGTGGGGTGTCCGCCAGGTGCGCGCTGTGCGGATCCCGCCCGAGCGCAGCCAGCAGATCGGCGACCGCCCGCTGGGCGGCGGGCAGATCGATCTCCGCGCGACCGGCGACGATGTGCAGAGGGACGGACTCGAGGTCGGCCGAAATCGCCATCAACACACTCCCTGAAAACTCAACGAACGGCCATCATACTGTTCTGCCAACCGATGTTGTCGATAGAATCGGGTCGTGGACTCGTCCTGGGACGCGCAAGTGCAGGCCGTCGCCGTACTCGAGGAACCGACCCGGCGCCGGCTCTACGAGTACGTCGTCGCCCAGCCGGAGCCCGTCGGACGCGACGAGGCGGCGACCGCGCTCGGCATTCCCCGGACGACCGTGGCGTTCCACCTGGACAAACTCACCGAGGAAGGCCTGCTCGCCACCTGCTTCGAGCGCCGCAGCGGACGCTCCGGACCGGGCGCAGGGAGGCCCGCGAAGCTGTACCACCGCTCCGAACGCGAGATCGACCTCACCCTGCCCGAGCGTCAGTACGCCGTTGCCGGCCGCCTGCTCGCCGCCGCCGTCGAGGACGCCGAGGCATCGGGCGGCTCACCTCGCGAGGCCGTGAACCGCCGCGCCCGGGAGTACGGCGAATCCCTCGGCCGGACCGCGGGCGCCGGCTCGGTGGACCAGATCCTCAAGGCGCACGGCTTCGAGCCGCGGCCGGACAAGGACGGCATCGCGCTCGCCAACTGCCCGTTCCAGCGGATCGCCAAGGACCAGCCGCACCTGGTCTGCGGGATGAACCTGCACCTCCTCGCCGGCCTCGTCAGCACCCTCGGCATCCCCTACGAGGCCCGTCTCGAGCCGTCCCCCGGAAACTGCTGCGTCAGGCTGGTTCCGGAGGGCCTAAGCTCGGCGGGTGGCTAAGAGCAAGCAGAGTCAGGGCACGCCGGCGACGGTGGCGCTGACGAAGGCGAAGGTCGAGTTCACCGCGCACACCTACGACCACGACCCGGCGGCGAAGTCGTTCGGCCTGGAGGCGGCCGAGGCGCTCGGGCTCGCGCCGGAGCAGGTGTTCAAGACGCTGCTCGTCGAGGTGGACGGGAAGCTGGCGGTCGGCGTCGTACCGGTCGACAAGCAGCTCGACCTGAAGGCGATCGCGGCCGCCGCCGGCGGGAAGAAGGCAGTGATGGCCGACCCGGCCGCCGCCGAACGCACCACCGGGTACGTCGTCGGCGGCATCAGCCCGATCGGCCAGAAGCGCCCCCTGCCCACCGTCATCGACGCGACGGCCACCGAGCACGCCAAGGTCTACGTGTCCGGTGGCCGCCGCGGCCTCGACATCGGCCTGTCCCCCGCGGACCTGATCACCGTCACCAAGGCCCGCACGGCGGCCATCGCTCGCTAGGTCTGCCTCAGCCGGTGATGCTGGGCTTTCCGGTCTCCAGGTGCCCGGTCAGCCGTCGTCGGTACGACGTGTCCTCGGCCGTCGTGACCTCGACGTCGTACCAGCCGTGGTCGGTCGGCCAGTCCAGCTCGCGGGTCTGCTTGCCGCGCAGCTCCACCGTCACGGTCTTGTTGGTGTAGCCGCGCGCCCGCACTTTCAACGTCAGCGGCTTCCGCGTCGTGTTCACCAGCAAGAGCTCGAGCGACTTGCCGTCCTGCTGCGCGCGGACGTCGAGACCCGCCGCGACGCCGTCCGCCGTTCCGGCCAGCTCGGCCCAGAACCGGTTCGGACCCTGTACGGCGAACTCGTACGGGCCGTCGACCGCGATCGACTCGACACGATCCCGCCGTACGTCGACATGCGCGGGCGCCGGCAGCTCACCGCCGTACGAGTAGATCGCGAAGTGCGCGGACTCGGCACCCTTGTTGCCGAGGGCCAACGTCAACTTGCCATCAGCAACGAACCCGGAAACCGACGGCCGGTAAGGCAGCGCGCGGGCCGGCCGGTGACCGGGCTCCTGCAGCGGCACGGCCTGGTCGGCAGGCGGAGTCGGCCGCCAGCGGGCGATCGGCGCCGGTACCGGGCCGGGCGTGTCCACCGACGGCTGCCGGTAGTCGCGCCCGAAGTCGAACGCCGAGGTGAGGTCGCCGCAGGCGGTCCGTCGCCAGCTGCTGATGTTCGGCTCCTGCACCCCGGTCCAGCGCTCGAGGAACCGGATCACCGAGGTGTGGTCGAACACCTGCGAGTTGACGTGCCCGCCGACCGACCACGGCGAGATGACGGTCATCGGGACCCGCGGGCCGAGGCCGATCGGGCGGCCGTTGTACCAGTCGTCGCCGCTGCCCGAGGTGGGCCGCGGCGCGACCGGCGGCGGGACGTGGTCGAAGTACCCGTCGTTCTCGTCGAAGTTGATCAGCAGCACGGTCCTGGACCAGGTCTCCGGGTCCGAGGCGATCGCGTCGAGCAGGTCGTAGACCAGGTTCGCGCTGCCGACCGGCGTGGACGCGCCGGGGTGCTCGGAGTCGACCGCGGACGGCACCAGCCAGCTGACCTGCGGGAGCTTGCCGGCCTTGATGTCGGCGCGCAGCCGCGGGACCAGCGACTCCGGCTCCGAGCGGTACATGGCCTTGTAGAACAGCTTCTGGTCGGCGGCCGGCTGCTTGGCGACCGCGGCCTCGAGCTGCTTCAGCGCCTCGGCCCGCTCGGCCGGCGTCTTCGCGAACAGCTTGTCGTAGAACTCCTCGGTGGTCCGGTAACCACCCGGGACCGACGCGAGAATGCGGTGCCCGAGCTCCTTGAACGTCTTGAAGTACTCGACCGCGTTGTCGGTGAAGTTGTCCCACTCCTGGTAGATCTGCCACGAGACCCCGGCCTGCTCGAGCCGCTCCGGGTACGCCGTCCAGTCGTAGCCCTTGTGGTCGTAGGAGTAGGCCGCGTTGGTCACGGCGCGCTGCGTCGTACCGGGCTCGTAGCCGGTGGTGCCGGACACGAGGTAGTTGCGGTTCGGGTTGGTGGAGCCGTTGACGGAGCAGTGATAGGCGTCGCAGATCGTGAACGTCTCGGCGAGCTCGTACTGCAGCGGGATGTCGCGGCGCTCGTAGTGGGTCATCGTGGCGGCCGTCTTCGCCTGGACCCAGTCGTCGTTCCAGCCGTTGCCCCAGGCCTGGGTGGCGTCGTTGAACCCGTGCGGCAGGTCGCCGAGGTACTGGATGTCGTCCGGCGCGCGGCCCGCGTCCGCGGCGGCCTTCCGGATCGAGAACGGCAGCACCTCGCCACCGCCGGTCTTCGGCTGGTGGAACACCGTCCTGCCGTTGCGCAGCCGCAGCGGCTGCCGGTCGCCGTACCCGCGCACGCCGCGCAGCGTCCCGTAGTAGTGGTCGAACGAACGGTTCTCCTGCATCAGCACGATCACGTGCTCGACCGCCCGCAGACCACCGCGCCTCACCGGTTGCGCCATCGCCGTGTGCAGCGACGGGGGAAGCAGCGATGCCGCCACGCCCCCGGCCGCCGACCCGAGCACCAGACGCCGAGATATCTCAGTCATGCCCGGGACATTAGGACCGCCCTGTAGCCGCCGAACTGCCAGCAGGTGAACAACCGTCCGACCTCAGCAGCAGCGCCAGTGCCCAGTCCTGGTCGTTGGCGAGCGGGTCGGGGCGGTGCGCCGGGCGGCCGTCGACGCAACTGGGCATCAGGAACGCGCAGGTCGCGTCACCGTCAGTGGTGAAGTCGACCAGGTTGGCGGCGAAGATCCCGGCCGCGGCCCGCTGGTTCTCCGCGGTCCTGAGTACTGCGGGAAGCTGCCGCAGCGCGATCGCGGTCAGCACACTCCAGTAGTGCGGGAAGGTGTCGCCCCACTGCCGGTCGCCGCCGAACCAGTACCCGTCCCAGTGCCGGATGCCGACGTCGCGGAGCCGGACGTGCGGCTGCGGCCCACCGAAGGCCCGGAGCCAGCCGACCGCGGTCCGCAGCGCGGCGAGCGCACGGTCGTCGGGCTGCAGGTCGTAGGAGATCGCCAGCAGACTGACCAGCGGCGCGACCATCGACTGCTCGTACTTGACCTCGTGCGCCGGCAGGTCAGTGCCCAGGGCAACGAACCGGTGCGCGTGGTCGAGCAGAGCCGCACGTAGCGCGTTCGCCCGGTTCGCATCTCCCTTGTCCTCCAGCGCTGCCGCGACCGCGACGACCGCCTCCGGATGCCCGATCGAGAGGTGATCCGCAGTACCCAACGCATAGCTCGACTCCAGCAACGACGCGGCCAGGTCGAGATCCGCGGTGTCGCCGAACAGCGCGAACTGGTCCGCGAAGAAGTGCGCCACCCACGGAGTGTTGTAGAGCCGCAGCGGCTCGTTTCCAGGCTTGCTGCTCCGGTGGATCGACCCGTCGGGCTGAATGAAGCGCTCCCGAGCGAGCCGCGCGTACCCGTGCAACGCCTCGTCGATCGCGGCCGCGTCACCCCAGCCACGCATCCGCGCCTGCTGCAGCAGCACGGCCATGCCGACCCGTTCGGCGCCGTCGGTCCAGTCCGGCCAGGCGTTCTCGGTCTGCCGCAACCGGGTCCGAGTGTCCACCGGAAGGAACGCGAAGCGCTCGGGCTCTGGACGCTCGATCGGCCGATGATCAGCGAGGATCCGCTCGACCCGAGCCTCGACCAACTCCCGAACCGGCGCCAGCAACGCCACCGCCGTCCGGCTCCGCCGCCCATCCCGCTCGAGCTCGACGTACTGCACGCCGTGCACGTCGGCGGTCGGCTCGGCCAGCAGCTTCGTCCCCTCTGCAAGCGCCACCGGTACGGCGCTGCCGACCGGCGCAGTCAACTCCGGCAGCACGGCCGGCGCGTCCGTCGCGCTGATGAAGTCCTCGCGACTGTCGAACCAGCCGATCTCCCAGGCCAGCGTGTAGCTTGCGCCCGGCGCCAGCGAGAGGATCGGCTGGCCGCCGAACGCTTCCGGGTTCCGCGCGTGGTCGGTCGGGTGGACGACGATGTGGCCGCGCACGTCCGACGACGTGTTCCGGTTCCGGGACTCGATCGAGTACGCCCACAGACCGCCCTCTCGGACGATCACGCCGAGCAGCGGTGGCGTTGCCGACATCGGCTCGGCCAGGACCCACGACCACGCTCCCCCGGTGAAGACGTGCGCGTGACAGCTCTGCGCGAGCGCCGACGCGGCTCCGTCGTACACGTCCCGGATCGGCAGGTTGATCGCCAGCCCGGTGAGGTCGATCGCCTCGGCGCCGAGGTTGCTCCAGGTGTAGGACTCGGTGAAGCGGTCGCCGGCCACTCGCCGTACGACGGTCAGGTCGAGGTCTGGCCGTGGTGCGTGCCGGACGGTCACGCTGTCGTGGGACCAGTCGATGCCGGCCACTGTCTGCCAGCGGCCGGATCCCTGCGGTGTGATCACGAAGCCGGTGCCCCAGAAGTGATCGGGGCCGTGCCACGTCTCGCGCGTCTCGTCGAGCAGGTAGATCCGGCCGGGGTCCGCCGGGTGCTCGAACGCCACCGGCCCACCGTCCGGACCGAGCACCACCCGGCCGCCGCCGAACTCGAACGCTCGCCTCACGCCGTCTCCTGTCGATACGTATCGATGTCGACCGTAACACAGCTCCAGGAGGCGATCAGGAGAAGTCGGCGGTGCTCGCCCGGCGGGTGAGGGCCTGCGGCTCGACCACGTGGTGCTTGCCGCCGGCCGCGAGTACTCCGTCCAACCGGTCGAACAGGATCGACATCGCCAGCCTGGACACGGCTCGCGGCTCGGTCGACACGTTGCTGACCGGTGTGCTGTAGGCGACCGCGGTGTCGTCGGTGCACTGCCCGACGAGCGAGAAGTCCCGGCCGGGCACGAGCCGGCGAAGTGCGGCGAGTTGCAGGACCCAGCCGATCACGTTCGGGGTGCGGGCGATGATGCCCAGCCGGTCACCGCTGAACAGTTCGTCGGCCAGCTCGCTGACGCCACCCCATCCCGGACCCGATCGATGCAGCTCAAGCAGGTCGAGGCCGGCTGCCTTTGCCGCCCGGCTCACTCCGCGCTGGAACTCGCCGGCGAAGAAGAACTGCCGCTGCTTCTGCGGCTTCTCCCCGATCAGCACCGCCCGGCGATGCCCGGTGGCGACCAGCTCCGCCACCATCGACTCGCCGGCGCGCCGTGCGTCGTAGTCGACCGAGTCGAGCCCATGGTTGTCGTCCGTGGTCCCGATCAGCACGACCGGCACCCCGAGGTTCGCCACCGTCGCGACCCGGTCGTCCTTGCGCCGGATGTCCATCAGCACGATGGCGTCGCAGATCGACCGGCGGGCCAGCCGGGTCAGTTCCTCGGGGCCGTCGCCGGAGGTGACCAGGATGACGTCGAAGTCCCGCTTGCGGGCCTCCTCGACGACGGTGTCGACGTACGGGAGGGTGTCCGGCACGTCGGTGTGCCCGGACAGCCGGACCACCAAGGCGATGACGTTCGTACGGCGTCCGCGCAGCGCCCGCGCGCCCGCGTTGGGCTGGTAGGTCAGCTCCGCGATCGCCGCCTCGACCCGCTGCCGGGTCTCCGGCGAGATCGGCCGCTTGCCGCTGAGGACGTACGAGACCGTGCTCTGCGAGACACCCGCGAGCGCGGCGACGTCCTTGCTGGTCGGCAGCGACCGATCCCGTCCGGAAGCCATGCCGAGAGCCTAGTGCGCGGTACGGCGTTCCAGCGCGGCCGCCCGGAGTCCATCGAGCACCAACTCCGTGGTGTCCCAGCCCATGCAGGCGTCGGTGATCGACTGGCCGTAGGTCAGCTCCTGCGTCGGGTCCAGGTCCTGGCGGCCTTCGACCAGGAACGACTCCAGCATGACGCCGGTGATCGCGTGGTTTCCGGCCGCCACCTGTCGGCCGATCTCGTCCGCGACCACCGGCTGGCGACGGTGATCCTTGCGGCTGTTGCCGTGGCTCGCGTCGATGACCGCACGCTCCTGCAGCCCGGCCTTGCGCAGCAGCTCCGTTGCACCGGCCACGGAGTCCGCGTCGTAGTTCGGTCCGCTGTCGGATCCGCGCAGTACCAGGTGGCAGTCCGGGTTGCCGCGGGTGTGCAGGATCGCGGGCGCGCCGTCGTGGTCGATACCGGTGAAGACGTGTGGCACGGAGGCGGCCTTGATCGCGTCGACCGCCGTACCGATGCTGCCGTCCGGGCGGTTCTTCATGCCGATCGGCATCGACAGGCCGGACGACAGCTGCCGGTGCACCTGGCTCTCGACCGTGCGCGCGCCGATCGCGCCCCACCCGACGGTGTCGGCGATGTACTGCGGGGTGATCGGGTCGAGGAACTCGCAGCCGACCGGCAGGCCGAGCTCGAGGACCTGCAGCAGCAAGTGGCGGGCGGTGCGCAGGCCGTGGTTCACGTCACCGGAGCCGTCCAGGCCCGGGTCGTTGATCAGGCCCTTCCAGCCCAGGGTCGAGCGCGGCTTCTCGAAGTACACCCGCATCACCACGAGCAGGCCGTCGGACAGCCGCTCGGCGACCGGCTGAAGGCGTTCGGCGTACTCCAGGGCCGCCTTGGCGTCGTGCACCGAGCACGGGCCTACGACGACCAGTAGGCGGTCGTCCACGCCGTTCAGCACGTCGCTCACGGCCTGGCGACCGTCGATCACCCGCTGGGCCAGGGCGTCGCTCAGGGGCAGCTCGTCGTGCAGCGCGAGCGGCGTGATCAACGGGACGGTCTTCTCGATCCGTCTGTCGACGACGGCCGCTTGGCTGGTTCGCTGCGGGAGGGTGTTCATCTGCTGGGATCCTTAGGTCTGGCCGGCCTCGCCAGGAGGATCCTGAGCAGCGCCGGCGGGAACGAGAAAAGGCAAGGACTCATGTCCTTGCCTTCGGGCCGGCTCTGGTGTCTTCGTCTGGGCGTCAGCAGGCGGCTGAGTCGCCCGGCACCGAGGCCGGCCACTCAAAAAATCGCCAATAGCTGCGCTTCACGAGTACGACGATAGCACCCGGCCGAATTGCAGTGGCAACCACCACCCGGACCTGGTTGTCTCATCCCGTGACCATCCGCACTGCCCAGCCGCACGAGCTGCCAACCCTCCAGACCATCGAAGTCGCCGCCGGCGTCCTGTTCCGCGACATCGGCATGACCGACGTCGCGGGGCATCCACCACCGTCGCTGGAGGTTTTCGAGCACTCCCGGCAGGCCGGCCGGCTCTGGGTGACAGCCGACGCCGACGACCGCCCGACCGGCTTCGTCTTCGTGGTGCTCGTCGACGGGGCTGCGCACATCGAGCAGATCAGCGTCCATCCGGACCATCAGGGACAGGGGCTCGGGAGCGCGCTGATCGAGCAGGTGATGTCGTGGGCCGCCGGGCAGGGGTTGCCGGCGGTCACACTCAGCACGTTTCGGAGTGTGCCGTGGAACGCGCCGTACTACGCCCGCCGCGGATTCGTGGAGCTCGGGGAGCTGACGCCGGGTCTGATCGAGCTTCAGGCCGCGGAGGCGGCGTTGGGGCTGGATCCGGCGGAGCGCGTCTTCATGCGCCGGGTCGTTGCTCGCGAGTAACCGCGGGTGGTGTGGGCTCGTTGAGGGCTGCAAGACGGGTCGAGACAGCGAGGAGTGCATCACGGTGGTGAGGCCGCGGACCTTCGAGTTGGTTCGTTATCGGGATCCGAGTGGTGTGTCCGGGACCGGCGTGGTGGCTGAGGGGTGTGTGTTCAGCGACGGGTCGGTGGCGCTGCGGTGGTGCGGCAGCAACCCCGCGACGGCGGTCTGGCCGGACATAGACTCCGTGCTCGCGGTCCACGGCCACCAGGGGGCGACCGAGGTGCGCTGGATCGAGCAGCAGCCCAGGTCCAGCCTGTTCGAAGACCTTCACCAAGTGCGCCCGCCTTCTTCGATCGCCGATCCGCTCCCCGGCAGCCACGCCCGGGGATGGGCAGGCGCTCGTCATCTCAGGTAGAACATGCCCGTGACGCAGATCTACCTGGTCCGGCACGGAGAGCCGGACTACGGACCGGTCGACGCCCGCGGACTGCCCGGGCCGGCGGCCGACTCCGCCCCGCTCACCGCACTCGGCGCCAAGCAGGCGCAGGAGCTTGCGGACCTGCTCAGCGGCATCGGAGCGACCTGCCTCGCCAGCTCGCCGTACACCCGCGCCCTGCACAGCGCCGCGATCATCGGGCACCGGCTGGCCCTCGGTGTCCGGGTCGACTACGACCTGCGGGACTGGCTGCCGGACCACACCGGGTTGTGGCGCGGCGTGGCCGACGTACGGGCCGCACAGGCGGAGTTGGACACGTACGGCGGTGAGTGGCCGGACGGGATCCTGCGTCGCTGGGAGCCGCTGTCCAAGGTCCGCGAACGGGCCCGGGCCGCGCTCGGCCGGCTGGTCGCGATCACCGACGGACCGGTGCTCGCCGTCACGCACGCGATGGTGATCCGGGCGCTGACCGGCGAGACGGGGACGGCCCACGGCGGCCACGAGTACTACCGCTACGATCCAGCGGACGATGTCTGACAGTGGGTTGCCTCGCGTCCTGGGCGTCGTAGCGATCGGCGGGATCATCGGCTCGCTGGCCCGCTACGGGCTCGCTGAGGCGTTTCCCCATGGCTCGGGTGAGTTTCCCTGGGCAACGTTCGCGACGAACGTGCTGGGCTGTTTCGCGATCGGGATCCTGCTCGCGCGGTTGACGCCGCGATCGCACCCGCTGCTCCGGCCGTTCCTCGGCACCGGGATCCTCGGCGGGTTCACGACCTTCTCGACGTTCGCGGTGGACACCGAGAAGCTGCTGCACGGGCATGCGGTCGTTGCCCTGATCTACTTCTTCGGGACACTCGCAGCGGCGTTGCTGGCGGCAACCCTCGGCGAGTGGGTCGGGCGGCCGCGATGAACGTCCTGCTGGTCGCGCTCGGCGCGGCCGTCGGGGCGCCCCTGCGCTTCCTGGTGGACAAGCACATGGTCGGACGGTTGCTCCTCGGCCGGCAGACCGAACCACCGTTGCCCTGGGGAACCTTCGTCGTCAACATTCTTGGCAGCTTCGTGCTCGGGCTGCTGACCGGAGTGAGCGCCCGGACCACGACGTTGCTCGTCGGAGTCGGGTTCTGCGGGGCGTTCACGACGTACAGCACGTTCGCCGCCGAGACGACCGCGCTGGCCGGTTCCGGACATCGCGGGAAAACGTTGCTGAACGTGGTGCTCAACCTCGGCGTGGGCCTGGTGGCCGCCGTACTCGGCGCTCTGCTGGCCTGCAGCAACTGAGTGACTCATGTCACACCAGGTGATGACGTGAACACGCTCACCGCGTGAACAGGGCCCGATTCCCGGCTGCGAGGCCACCTGCCGATAACAAATGGACCGAAGTTCGAGACAACAAGGGTTGAACTCGGTGTGAGTTGAGCATAGTTTTCACGGAGCGCCCGTCCGCGCTCACGGTGAGTCAAGGAGGTTGCCATGTCGAGAGGGATGCCTCGCCTGCCCCGCCCGCTCATGGATCTGTGGGATTGGCAGTCACAGGCCGCGTGCCGCGACGTCAACCCGGAGTTGTTCTTCTCGCCCGAATCGGAGCGTGGCGTTCGCAAGAGGGCCCGCGAGATGGTGGCGAAGTCGCTCTGCGGGACCTGCCCGGTCCGGCCCGAGTGCCGTCAGCACGCCTTGTCGGTCGGTGAACCGTACGGCGTCTGGGGCGGCACCACGGAGTCCGAGCGCGACAACAGCCTCCTGCCCGAGCACCGCAAGTCGGCGTGACGGAGTCGCTACTTCACCACTGAAACCCAGACGGAACCGGTAGGGCCTGCGCGAGAGTTCAGGCCTTACCGTCGTCGGGCTCCGACGTGGTGTTCTCGTCCTGCGGCTTCTTGGGCTGCGGCTTCGGAGGCTTCGGAGGCTTCTTGGGCTCGGGTTTCTCGTCCGGCTCGGACGAGGACTCCGGCTCCGGGTCCTTGGGTGGTTCGGGTGGCTTCACGGTCGTGCGCGGGTCGCGGAAGCGGTCCAGCGACTTGAGGAAGTCCGGATCGTCGTCCGGCGCGACCGGGCGGGTGGGCGGCTTCGGCTGCCGCGCGGCCCGATCGCGACGGCCGAGCTGGTTGCGCAGCATCAGCAGCCACACGATCGGCCCGACGAACGGGACGAACACGATCAGGACGATCCACACCAGCTTGGGCAGGTGCGGCACGTCCTCGTCGGGCGTCTGGATGCAGGAGAACAGCGCATACACGCTGAGCGCCAGGCTGATCAGGAACGGCAGGAATCGAACCACGCTCCAACAGTACGGCGCGCCGCCGAACGCACCCACCTACGGGGCAGCCAGTGGCCAAGCCGTAACCGATATCGGTCGGGCACCGGCCGGTCAGCGGGCGGTGACGGTCAACCCGCGCGCCCGCAGGTCAGACGGTTTCGAGCTCGCGTTCGCGCTCGGCGCGGACGTCGGCGCGGCGGCCGGTGGTGAGCACGCTGTAGGCGACGACTGCGGCCCAGCCGGCGATCAGGACGCCGTACGCGAGGTAGCGGGTGTTCTCGGCGACGCCGATGCCCTTGAGCAGCGTGCGGGCGTTGGTCAGGACCAGCACCAGGGCGACGCCGACGCCGAGCCAGCGAGTCGCCAGCCGGGAGACCAGCCAAGCGGCCAGCGGTGCGGCGAGGACACCACCGATCAGCAGCGCGGCGACAATGCCGAGCGGCAGGTTCTCCTTGCCGAGCCCGATCAGGAAGCCGACGCTGGCGGCGACCGAGACGATGAACTCGGCCGCGCTCACGGAGCCGACCGTGCGGCGCGGCTCCAGCTTGCCGCTGCTCAGCAGCGTCGAGGTCGCGACCGGCCCCCAGCCGCCGCCACCGGTGGCGTCGATGAACCCGGCCACCAGGCCCAGCGGGCCGAGGAACTTACCGGCCGGCCGGCCCTCGAGCACGGCCCGCACCTTGCCGGTGGCGAACCGGACCAGGAGGTAGACGCCGAGCAGGAGCAGCAGTGCGGCGACCCACAGCGAGGCCGACTCGGTCGAGAGGCTGGACAGGAAGGTCGCGCCGGCGAACGCACCGACACCGCCGGGCACACCGATCAGCGCGACCACGCGCCAGTCGACGTTGCCGAACCGCCAGTGCGAGACACCGGAGGCCAGCGTGGTGCCGACTTCGGCGAGGTGGACAGAGGCGGAAGCGACGGCAGGCGTGATGCCGGTGATCAGCAAGGCCGTGGTGGCGGTGACGCCGTAGGCCATGCCGAGCGTGCCGTCGACGAGCTGGGCAACGGAACCGAGCAGGGCGATCAGGATGAGACGACGCACGGGACTGTTCCTTCGGGCGAGGACTGGGTGGACGGGACCGAGTTGGTGCGCCGAAGGTCAACAGCAAGCGGAGTTCACGCGGAGCAGGTCGACATGCCGGCGCCGCGTCAGGGCGTCGCCGGGTGCGTTCGTGGTGACCTGCATGCCTCCATGAAAGCGGACAAAGTCGAGCAAGATGCTCAGGTTTCACGATCCGAGACAAGAATTCTCTCTGTGAGACAGTCGTCCGGTTCTGGTCAGGATGTTGAAAGCGCGGCGGGCACCTGCCTACGGTCCTCGGGGTATCGACGAGCCTGAGGAGCCGCCTGATGCACGAGCTGCCGGACGGATGGACACCTGGTGGTCCGTTGAGTGCTGGAACGCTCAAGACCGAGTACGCCGTTCGTCCGCTGGGGACCGATGTCCGGCGGCCACGGTTCGGGTGGATCGCCACCGCTCCCGGGTACGGCGCGACCCAGTCGGCGTACCAGGTCATGGTCGGATCCGAGCCCGGGCTCGGCGACGTCTGGGACTCCGGCAAGCAGCCGTCGTCCCGGAGCTTCGGCATCGAGTACGACGGCTCGCCGCTGACACCTCGCACTCGGTATCACTGGACCGTGCGCCTCTGGGACTCCCAGGACCGCGAGGGCGCCTGGGCCGAGCCCGAGTGGTTCGAGACCGCGCTCCTCGACGAGGGCTTCGGCGCCGCTCGCTGGATCGGCGGCGCCAACCTGCTCCGCAAGTCGTTCACCGCCGACGGCAGAGTGACGCGAGCCCGGCTGTACGCGAGCGGCCTCGGGTATGCGGACCTGCGACTCAACGGCCGGCCGGTGAGCGACGCCGTACTCGATCCCGGCTTCACCAACTACGACCACACCGTCCTCTACGTCACCCACGACGTCACCGAACTGGTCCAGTCCGGCGACAACATGGTCGGCGCCGAGCTCGGCCGTGGATTCTTCGGCCTGACCACACCCAACGCCTGGCGCTGGCACCAGACGCCCTGGACGGCCGAGCCCCAACTCCTCGCCCGTCTGGTGATCGAGTACGACGACGGCCGCAGCGTCGAGGTCGTGTCGGACGAGTCCTGGCACGTCACCGCCGGCCCGACCGTCTCCGACGACCTCTACACCGGCGAGACGTACGACGCCCGTCGCGCCCTCCCCGGCTGGGACACCGCAGCCTTCGACGCCTCCACCTGGGCAGCGGCCACTGTGGTCGACGCACCGAAGGGCAAGCTCGTCGCCCAGGCCCACGAGCCGATCCGGGTGATCGAGACGGTCGACCCGGTGGACGTCACCGAGGTCCGGCCCGGAGTATGGATCGCCGACTTCGGGCGAACCACGGCCGGCTGGACCAAGCTCGCCGTGACCGCCGAGGCCGGCACCGTGATCACCCTGACCCACGGCGAAACGGTTGCTGACGGCAACGTGGTGGCGGTCAACGTGCACGTCGAGAGCGACCGGATCCAGCGCGACGAGTACATCGCGGCCGGGAACGGTGTCGAGGAGTGGGAGCCGCGGTTCTCCTACAAGGGCTTCCGCTACGTCCAGATCGAGGGCGTGTCCGAACGACCCGACGTGCGGATGCGGGAGGTGCACTCCGACGTGCGGACGGTGACCCGGTTCACCTCGGCACAGGCGTCGTACGAGCAGTTCGACCGGGCGATGCGGCGGACGATCCTGAACAACCTGCACGGCATCCCGACCGACACGCCGTTCATGGAGAAGAACGGGTGGACTGGTGACGCGCAGGTGGGCGGGCCGACGATGCTGGCGTCGCTCGACCTGGCGAGGTTCTTCACCAAGTGGCTGGGCGACATCCGCGACAGCCAGGCCGAGTCCGGGCAGTTGCCGGTGATCGTCCCGTCCAGCGGCTGGGGTTTCACCGACCTCTCCCCCGCGACCGAGTGGCCGACGGTGTACCCGTTCCTGCTCCGCGAGCTCTACCGCTCGTACGGCGACGAGCGCCTGCTGCGCGAGCACTGGGACTCGCTCACCCGCTACCTGTCCTGGGAGCTCGACCGGGTCGAGGACGGCCTGTCCGTCAGCGTGCTCGGCGACTGGCTCCCACCCGGCTTCGGCAGCGGCCCGGCCCCGGAGGACCGGCGGCTCACGGGTACGGCGTACCTCTACCGGGCGGTGATCGCGGCCGCGGAGATCGGCGACCTGATCGGCAGGCCGCACGACTACCGGAAGGCTGCGACCGACCTGCAGGACGGGCTCAACCGCGCGTTCCTGGATCGCGAGGCGGCGGTCTACAAGTCGGGTGAGGACCCGGACTACCGGCAGACGTCCAACGCGGTGCCGCTGGCGTTCGGCATCGTGCCTGAGGACCTGGCCGAGCGAGTCGCGGCCAACCTCGCCGCGGACGTCGAGGCGCGTGGCTTCCACCTCAACACCGGCTGCCTCGGTGTCGGCGTCCTGCTGCCGGTGCTGACGGCGTACGGGTACGCCGATGCGGCGACGAAGGTCGCGTTGCAGCGGACGTACCCGAGCTGGGGTTACTGGTTCGATCTGGGCGCGGACACGATGTGGGAGAAGTGGGAGGAGGACTCGCGGTCGCGGAACCACTACTTCCAGGGCACGGTCGTGCAGTGGGTGTACGAGAACGTCGCCGGCCTGCGCAACCTCGACGCGGGCTGGGAGCGGATCCTGGTCCGGCCGGACGCGCGCGACCAGGTCGGCTCGGCGGCGATCCGCACCGAGACGATCCGCGGCCGGGTCTCGGTGGCGTGGAAGCAGGTCAGCCGGGTGCTGTCGCTGGATGTGCAGGTCCCGGTGGGTACGACGGCCGAGGTCCATGTGCCGTCCGCGTCGGCTTCGGACGTGAGCGCCGTACCGGCTCCGTTCGTGGGTGAGCCGTCGTACGAGGACGGCTACACCGTCTACACGGTGCCGGCCGGGCTGTGGACGTTCACGAGCCGGTCGGCGTGACCTTGGTGTAGAGCAGGTCGCGGCACACGCGGCCCTCGGTCTGGGCGCGCGCCTCGAACTTCGTGATCGGGCGCCACTCGGGTCGCGGGGCCCAACCGTCGTACTGGTTGCGCAGCAGCGGCTCCGCGTCGCACACCTCGCGCATGCGGTCCGCGTAGTCCGCCCAGTCCGTTGCCAGATGCAACGTTCCGCCGGGCTGCAGGCGGGACGCGACCAGCCCGACGAACGGCGGGGTGACCAGGCGGCGCTTGTGGTGCCGCTTCTTCGGCCACGGGTCCGGGAAGTAGATCCGTACGCCGGCCAGCACGCCAGGCTCGACGTGGTCGCGGAGGAGGTCCAGCGCGTCACCCTGCAGCAGCCGGACGTTGTCGAGGTCGTACTTCTCCACCCACAGCATCAGCTGGCCCAGGCCGGCCGGGTACACCTCGGCGGCCAGATGGTTCACCTCCGGCGCCGCCACCGCGAGCTGCGCGGTCGCGTCACCCATCCCGGAGCCGATCTCGAGCACGGTAGGCGCTTCCCGCCCGAACCACTCGTCCAGATCGAGCGGCCCCGGCGGCAGGTCCTCGAGCTTGCGGCCCAGCGACGGCCAGTGCGTCTCCCAGACACGCTGCTGCCCAACCGTCATCCGGACGCTACGCCGGACGTGGCTGAAAACCCCCGCCTGCCTGACCTGATCCACCGCTTCCACCAGCAGAAGTCTATTAGTCGTCCCAGAACAAGTGGGCAACGGTGTTGTGGGCCCGGCGGGTGATGCGCAGGTAGTCGTCGGAGAAGCGGCTGGTCTCGCCGGGCGGGTAGCCGCAGATCTGGGCGACCGCGGCGAGGTCGCGGGGATCGCGGGGCAGCGAGTCGCCGGGGCGGGCGCGGACGAGCATGATCGCGTTCCGGATCCGGGTCGCCATCTCCCACGCGATCCGCAGGGTCTCGGCGTCGGTCGCCTGGAACAGGCCGGCCTCGACTGCGGTCCGCAGTGCGCCGAGGGTGCGCGTCGTACGCAGAGCGGGGACGTTGTGGGCCTCGCGCAGCTGCAGCAGCTGGACGGTCCACTCGATGTCGGCCAGACCGCCGCGACCGAGCTTGGTGTGCGTGCTCCGGTCGGCGCCCCGCGGCAGGCGTTCAGCGTCCACGCGCGCCTTGATCCGGCGGATCTCGAGGACGTCGCGCTCGCTGACACCGTCCTCCGGGTAGCGCAGCGGGTCGATCAGCGCACGGAACGACTCACACAGGTCGGCATCTCCACACAGCGGATCGGCTCGCAGCAACGCCTGCGCCTCCCACACCGCCGACCAGCGCGCGTAGTACGACGCGTACGAGGCCAACGTCCGGACCAACGGTCCCTGCCGACCCTCCGGCCGCAGATCCGCGTCGACCTGAACGGCCGGATCGGCACCGGGCAGAGCCAGCAACCGCCGCAACTCGGTGGCGGTCTGGGTGGCGAAATCGGTCGCGGCCTTCTCGTCGGCACCCGGCACCGGATCGTGGACGAACATCACGTCCGCATCGCTGCCGTAGCTGAGCTCATGCCCGCCGAAGCGCCCCATCGCGACGATCGACATCCGGGTCGGCTCAGGCTCCCCCTTCGCGATCGCCCGCCGGGCCACGTCGAGCGCGGTGGTCAGCGTTCCGACCGAGATCGTGGTCAGCGCCGCACCGACTGTCTCGACGTCGAGCAGCCCGGACAGATCGGCCGCGGCGACCCGGAAGAGCTCCCGCCGCCGGACCGCACGAATCGCAGCCACCGCCGCCTCGGGCTGGTCCTGGCGGCCCGCGGCCGCGGACATCTCGGACAGCAGACTGTCCTGTGACCGCGGGACGAGTTCCCGCTCGTCGGCGAGCATCGCGGTCGCTTCGGGTGCCCGCTGCAACAGGTCGACGGCGAACCGGCCGCTCGCGAGCAGGTGGGCGAGCCGCTCGGCGGACGCGCCCTCGTCACGCAACTGGCGCAGGTACCACGGCGTCGACCCGAGCGTGTCCGAGATGGTTCGGAACGCGAGCAGCCCGGCGTCCGGATCCGGCGACTCGGCGAACCAGCCGAGCATCGCCGGCAGCAACGCCTTCTGGATCGACGACCGGCGGGACACTCCTTCGGACAGCGCCTCGATGTGCCGCAGCGCCGACGACGGATCGGCGTACCCGAGCGCAGTCAGCCGCTGCTTGGCCGCCTCCGGCGTCAGCCGCACCTCGCCGCCGGGGATCCGCGCGACGGCCGCGAGCAGTGGCCGGTAGAACAGCTTCTCGTGCAGGCGCCGCACCTCGAGCGCATGTTTCTTCCAGGCCGCGGTCAGGTCCTTGACCGGGTTCTTCGTGAAGCCGAGCGACCGCCCGAGCCTGCGCAGGTCGGCTTCGTTGTCCGGGACCTGATGCGTACGGCGAAGCCGGTACAGCTGGATGCGGTGCTCCATCGACCGCAGGAAGCGGTAGGCATCCGCGAGTACGGCACCGTCGGTGCGACCGACGTACCCGTGCGTGGTGAGCTGCTCGAGCGCGACGAGCGTCGTACCGCTGTGGACCGACTCGTCGCTGCGGCCGTGCACGAGTTGCAGCAGCTGTACGGCGAACTCCACGTCCCGCAGACCGCCAGGCCCGAGCTTGAGTTGGCGATCGACGTCGGCGGCCGGAATGTGGTCGATCACGCGCCGCCGCATCGCCTGCACGTCGTCGACGAACCCCTGCCGATCCGCCGCCGACCACACCAGCTCGGCTGTCTTCTCGGCGTACCGCTGACCGAGCTCCGCGTCACCCGCGACTGGGCGGGCCTTGAGGAGGGCCTGGAACTCCCACGTCTTGGCCCAGCGCTGGTAGTACGCGAGGTGGCTCTCGAGGGTACGGACGAGCGGGCCGGACTTGCCCTCCGGACGCAGCGCGGCGTCGACCGGCCAGAGCGTGCCCTCGGCGGTGTGCGCCGAGCAGATCCGCATCGTGGCGGCAGCGAGCTGGGTCGCGGTCTTGAGCGCTGGCGCTTCGGGCTCACCGTCGTGCGGCTCGGCGACGAACAGGACGTCGACGTCGCTGACGTAGTTCAGCTCGCGGCCGCCGCACTTGCCCATGGCAATGACCGCCAGCCGGCACTCGGCGGCGGCCGGGTGCGCGGCGAAGTACTCGTTGCGCGCGATGTGCAGCGCGGTCTCCAGCGCTCCTCCGGCGAGATCGGCCAGTACGGCGGCCACCTCGTCGACGAGCAGCCCTTCGGCGAGATCACGAGCGGCGAGCCGCAGCAGCAGCCGGCGGTACTCGACCCGCAGCGCGTCGACCGGGTTCGGTGCGTCGACCGCGCTGGCGAGCTTGGCCCGGACGTCCTCGGCCGACGGACGTACGCCGGCCAGCGCCGGGTCGGCCAGGTCGTACCAGTGCCGTGGGTGCACGCCGAGGTGCCGGCCGAGCGCCTCACTCGCACCGAGCACGAAGACGAGCCGGCGACGGAAGTCGTCGTCCATCTCCAACGTGCGGGCGAACGCGGCGACGTCGTACTTGTTGCGGTGCAGTGCCTCGGCCAGTCCGAGCAACCCGTGCAGCGCGAGATCGGGGTCGGCGGACTCGGACAGCGAGGTGATCAGCGGCTCGGTCGCCATCGGGCTGTGCGACTCCAACTGGTCCAACTGCTCCAGCATCAACCCGGCCCGCTGCGGATCCGCAAACCCCAGCCGAACGAGCCGGCCTTCCCACGAGCCCCTGCGCGCCTCAGCCACCCCCGCAGGCTATCCAAGCCCCCGATGTCCCGGTCTGCGGGCTCGGTCCTGTCTGCTGATCCCGCGCCGCGCAGTAGGCGGGGGATCAGCAGACAGGGCCTAGGTGCGACACTCAAGATCTCGGACAGATCGCGAGGAGATTGCGATGAATACTCGGCGTCGTGTAGCGAATTCGCTCAGTAGTCGGCATGATGGCTGTCCATGGTCATGATGACGGGGTCGCTCGCTGTTCGGGGCACGGTGGTCTGGTTGACGCCCCAGCAGGGCGGGCGAGTGTCGGGTCCGCCTGAGCCGGACTACGACTACGACTACACAGCCACCGCCTACCTCCCACCACGGACGGCGGACGACGGCCAGGCCGGGATCGCGTTACGCGAGTTCGTCCCCGGCGCCTGGCGCACCGCGGCCGAGGGGATTCTCGTGCCGGCCAAGGGGAATCGCGCCCAACAAGTGATCCCCGGATGCCTGGTGGTGATCACCGAAGGCACCCGCCCGGTCGGCCTGCTCACGGTCGAGGAGGTGCACGCTCTCGCGCCCGACGGCTCGCCGATCCTCCCGGCTCCGGTCTCGGTCCTCGCGGACTTCACCGTCCCCACGCCGCCGCCCCCGATCGACCCGCCGTACCGACACTCGACCGCGGCCGCACGCTGGACCTCGAAGCACGCCTCCGACGACCAACTCGTCGATCTCTGAACACACTCTGTCGCATTCTGCCTACTCAGTGTTACCTTCGGAGACATGCGTCGCTGGAAGCGGGTTGTCGCAGTCCTGCTGGTCGCCGCCATCGCGCCCCCCGGGCGACCCTCGAGTGCGACGCGCGCCGGCCCGGCTACAAGTTCGCACCGGAACTCACCGGCAAGGAGTCGTACACCCGCGGCGTACTTGCCCTAAGCAACGACGCCGGGAATGGCAGCGCCTTCTTCTTCGTCCTCGAAGCGACCAACCTCCCGGCCCCGACACCATCATCAGCACCGTAACCACCGGCCTGCCCGTCCTAACTTCCCCACAACCTGTGCAGATCCTCAACGTCCTTGTGGGCTAGGCAAGCAGCAGCTCGGGCACAGCCAAGCCCCGGTTCCTCACCCGCACCTCCGCCCACCCCGCTCCCAGCCGAAGGCCGTCCACCGCGACAGCTCCACAGACGGAAGCGACGCGGCGGTCCCGCCGATCGAAGCAACGCGACGGTCCCGCCGACCGAAGCGACGCGACGCTCCTGCCGACCGAAGCGACGCGACGGTCGCGCCGATGGCTGCGACGCGGTCGCTCCTCGACGGAAGCGACGCGACGGTCCCGCCGCTGGAAGGGATATCCATCCGACACGAGGGTTCTCCCCTGGTACACGAGAGGAGAACCCCCAAGTCAGGCGGATAACCACTCAAGCGATGCGATGCGCAAGAGCTGCCGGGTGCCGCCGGCTGGGTTTGGTGATGCAGACGGACAGGTGGGCCTTGTAGGCAGCCGGTGGGTGTCCTCCCAGGGTGACTGTTCAGGTGGGCGAGCTGGATCGGGGGCTTGGACAGGTACTGGTGGGCTGGCACCTGGTATTTCCTGTCCGCGCCAACCAAAAGCTGTCCTCGGCCCCGACCCCCAGCCGGATAAACGCCGATTGCCTGAACGCTGTCCGACAGCACGCGGAGCGCGGGCGACAGGCCCGCAACCGTCGCGGCAGCCTGTGGGCGATAGCCGAGCGGCCGTGGCCCACAGACCGCAGGCGGAAGCCCGCAAGTGGACGGCGACAGCCGTCACACACAGCGGAGCGGCAGCACCGCACACCCGGGGCGGCAGCACCGCGAACTCGCCGGCGGTAGCCAGGCAAAGGATGCACCGGTGAGCCGGGGGGTCGGCGGGAGCGCGCGTAGCGGCCGCGACGAGGAGCGGGGCGACGAGGAACGGCTGAGTAGCGCGCGTGGGCTGGATCTACAGGACGGGCAGGAGTTTGTTGAGTTCGAACGGCGTTACCTGGCGGCGGTAGTCCTGCCACTCGGCGCGCTTGTTGCGGAGGAAGAAGTCGAAGACGTGTTCGCCGAGGGTTTCCGCGACCAGCTCGCTGTCCTCCATGGCGCTGATCGCCTCGGCCAGGCTGCTGGGTAGCGGCTTGATTCCGAGGGCCTTGCGTTCGCGGGACGTCAGCGACCACACGTCGTCCTCGACCTCACGCGGCAGCTCGTACCCTTCCTCGATCCCCTTCAGCCCCGCCGCCAGCATCAGCGCGAAAGCAAGATAAGGGTTCGTCGCCGAGTCCAACGACCGGAACTCGACCCGCGACGACTGCCCCTTGTGCGGCTTGTACATCGGGACCCGGACCAGCGCGGACCGGTTGTTGTGACCCCAGGAGATGAACGACGGCGCCTCGTCACCGACGGCGAGGCGCTTGTACGAGTTGACCCACTGGTTGGTGACCGCGGTGATCTCGGCCGCGTGGTGCAGCAGGCCGGCGATGAAGGCCCGGCCGGTCTTGGACAGCTGGTACTGCGCCCCGCCTTCGAAGAACGCGTTCCGGTCCCCCTCGAACAGGGACATGTGGGTGTGCATGCCGGACCCGGGCTGGTCGCTCAGCGGCTTGGGCATGAAGGACGCGTAGATGCCCTGGCTCAGCGCCACCTCCTTCACGACCACCCGGAAGGTCATGATGTTGTCGGCGGTGGTGAGGGCATCGGCGTACCGCAGGTCGATCTCCTGCTGGCCGGGGCCGCCCTCGTGGTGGCTGAACTCGACCGAGATGCCCATCGACTCCAGCATCGTGATCGCCTCGCGGCGGAAGTCGTTGCCGATGCCTTGCGGGGTGTGGTCGAAGTACCCGGACTGGTCCACCGGCTCCAGCTTCGTGCCGGGCTCGCCGGTCAGCGACTTGAACAGGTAGAACTCGATCTCGGGGTGGGTGTAGAAGGTGAAGCCGAGGTCGGCCGCCTTCGACAGCGTCCGCTTCAGCACGTACCGCGGGTCGGCGAAGGACGCGGAGCCGTCGGGCATGTTGATGTCGCAGAACATCCGCGCGGTGCCCATCGTCTCGCCGCGCCAGGGCAGGATCTGGAACGTCGACGGGTCCGGCTTGGCCAGCATGTCCGCCTCGGTGACCCGGGCGAAGCCCTCGATCGCGGAGCCGTCGAACCCGATGCCCTCGGCGAACGCGCCCTCGAGCTCGGCCGGCGCCACGGCCACGGACTTCAGGAACCCGAGCACGTCGGTGAACCAGAGCCGCACGAAGCGTACGTCGCGCTCCTCGAGCGCGCGCAGTACGAACTCCTGCTGCTTGTCCATCAGTCCACCTCTCGCCGGATACTTCAGGGCCCCTCACACAGTCTGCCCCGCGTCTGTTAAGCAGACGTTACGTGCTGGTGCGGACACTGCGCCGATCAGGGCCTACCGTTTCCCGGGTGCAGACAGTCTTTCGCGCCGCGCTGATCGTGGCCGCGATCCTCTGTGCCAGCGACCTGATCCTCGGTACGGCGCGGTTCGCCCAGTCGCTACGCGGCCGGCGACCCGCCGAGCGGGACGTGCTGGGCCGGCGCTGGATCCCGGTGCCGGAGCTCGGGTTCGGCATGTGCGCGTTCTGCTGCACCGGGCTGGTCACGCTCGGGCTGACCCACCACGAGGCCGACGACCTGCCGACGAAGCAGATCCTGCTCGCCGCACTGGTCTTCGGGTACGCCGGCGCCGTGCTGTCCCGCGTGGTCCGGACACCCGGCCCCGGCGGCCGCCGGTTCCGGCTACGCGCCGGCCTGCTCCTTGGCCTGCCGGCCCTCTTCGGCCTGGTCTTCGGCCTCTCCGGCGTTGCCGTCTGACGCCTGCCCGGTCTCGACGTCCAGCGCTTCTCCGGCGTCGCCGTCTGACGTCTTGCGGTCCCGCCGGCGCCGGAACCAGGGCACGATCCGCTCCATCGGCGCGAACGCCAGCCAGCAGACCACGGTCGGCAGGAAGTGGATCAGCAGGATCGCCGTGTTCGCCGCGTGGAACCCGAGGAAGAACAGCACCCCGAGCAGCTGCCACCGCCCCTTCAGCCAGAGGATCACCGGCGACAGGAACTCCGCGATGATCCCGACCCACTGCATGAGGTGCAGCATCCACGGGTGATGCAGCAACCACTCTCCGACCGGGTGCGGCCGCCGTACGATCGCCCACGTCAGTACGGCGCTGCCCGGCCACGTCAGCGCCCACCCGGCACTCCGCAGCTTCGCGACGGCGGACAGGAAGTACGTCGCGATCACGCTGATCTGGACGCACCGGACCGCCCACCCGGCCGCCTCCGACCGGGTCTGGTCGCCGTACGACGCCTTCCCCACCGTCGGCAGCACCCAGAGCGCGATCACCAGGGCGAGGTGGTCGTGGTCGACCTTCCCGTCGCTCATCCCGATCAGCACCCACCAGGTGAACGCCGGCGCGACGATCCAGCCGGAGATCCGGGGCAAGCGGTTCGTCGCGCCGATCAGGCAGAACACGATCAGGACGACGTACAGGATCGTGGTGTTGGTGACCGACGGCCTGGGCAGTTCGAAGATCCGGGCCAGCAGCAACGGCTGGTACAGGCCCGGGTGCTCGCCCTTGAGCCGGGTGTCACGGACGAACGCGTGCATGTCGAGGATGACGAACAGGTACAGGACGGTCCGCAACCAGGCGATCCGCCCCAGCGCGATCGCAGGCGTGAACCAGTTGAGCGCCCTCATCGCCGTACCTCCCAGGTCGCCAGCACCTCGGATTTCGGCGGGCCCTCGACCCGGCCCTTGACCAGTTGAGTGGTGTCCCGGATCAGCTCGAGCTTCACGTACTTCGGCTCGTCCGGGTGCTTCCGCGCCCACCCGTCCGCGACCTGCTGGAGCAGCGACGGGTCCTTCACGATCTCCCCGGTCCGCGCCTCGATCTCGGCCCGGGCCACGCCGGCGCCCTCGATGTTGAGCGGTACGTCGACCGTCGTGCCGGCGTCGGTCCGGGCGCTGATCCGGGTGTAGGTGATCGACGCGTCGTCGGGCACGGACATCGCGTACTGCGACATCGGCCCGAACGGCCACGCGTCATCCGTCGCCCGGACCGATCCGTTGATCAGCAATCCGATCCCGACCACGGCCACGAGCACTCGCAGCCCCTTGCCGACCCGTCCCAGCCGGACGTCCCCCGCCGGCTCCTGCCCACTCGTCACGCCCGCCATTACACACCACTCCCGACCGTCCGCCGCGGTTTCACCGACTCCCATGTAGGGAATTTGCTACAACATGACCGCCCCAGAAAGTTTCCAACTGCCCGGACGTCCCGGCGCACCCTCCTCCGCGGCGCCGCCGCAGGAGGCGTGCTGCTCGGTGGCGTCGCCCTTCCGACGACCGCAGCCCACGCGGCGCCCGCACCGCGCTGCTACACCCGCACCGAGTGGTCCGCCCGGCCACCCCGGTCCGCCACCCAGGTGATCGGCAAGCCCGACCACATCGTCATCCACCACACCGCCAGCGCGAACGTCACCGACTACTCGCTCGCGGCGGCGTACCGGGTGCAGCACTGGATCCAGGACCTGCACATGGACGACAACGGCTGGATCGACATCGGCAACCAGCTCACGATCAGCCGCGGCGGCTACCTGATGGAGGGCCGCAGCAAGTCGTTGTCGTCGATCAACAACGGCCAGAACGTCCTCGGCGCCCAGACCGCCAACCACAACAGCCACACCATCGGCATCGAGCACGAGGGTCTCTACACGAGCGTCGACGTACCGGTCGCGCTGTTCGACATGTCCGTGCTGACGTGTGCCTGGCTGTGCACGAAGTACAGCCTCGACCCGCACGCGGCGATCGTCGGCCACCGCGACTACAACGCAACCCAATGCCCCGGCAACGTCTTCTACGCCCGGCTGCCGGAGCTGCGCGACCGCGTGGCCGCGGTCCTGGACGGCTGATAGGTGAACCGCCGGATGAGGATCTCGAACGGTCCGCGATAGCCGGACTGCCGCATCCGCACGGCCAGCAGAACGGTCGCCAGCCAGGTCGCGATCGCGAGCAGCGCCGTCGTGGCCGTGCTGAGCGTCCGGGACAGATCGAGCAAGTACGGCGTGAACACGACAGCCCAGACCACGGACTGGGCCAGGTAGCACGTCAGTGAACGTTGCCCGACCGCCGCGATCGCCAGGGTGAATCGGCCCTGGCGATCGCCCAACCGCAGCGCGATCAGGACGATCAAGGCGGCGTACCCGAACCCACCCAGTACGCCGGACGTGTCGTGCAACGGCCCGACGATCGAGAGGGTGTCGTCACTCGGCCGGGCGTTCGAGGATGCGCCGACGGCCGGCCCACAGGCCGATCAGGAACGGCGCGATGAACCCGATCGGGCCGAGCAGCGCAATGAACGGCTGTACGACGATCCGCTCGGCGAACTGGTCGAGCAGGTTCACCGGCAGCATCGACCCGTCGGCAGCGTCGGTCGCGGTCGAGAGAGAGTCGTCACTCGGCAGCGACGAGATCACCAGTACGAACGCGGCCACGATGAACAGCCAGCGGTCTTTCCAGCGCAGCGCCCAGACACCGAGGAAGAGGAGTACGCCGTACGCCGCGAGGATGTCGCCGACGTACAGCAGCATCGCGTGCAGGAAGCCGAGTACGACGAGCACCAGGCTGCGCCGCCGGAGCAGCTTGCGGATCGGCTTCCACTCCTTGCCTGCCTCCCGCTGCCGGCGGACGATCTGCGCGACGCCGTACCCGAACAGCAGGCCGAACATCGGGAACGCCCGGCCGTCGACCACAGTCGAGATCAGGAACGCCACCACTCGGTCCACGGCCGAGCCGTCGGTCGGGAAGCCGCCGAAGATCGAGCCACCGTGGACGAAGTAGTGCGAGTTCGCCAGCGCGATGAACAGCAGCATGAAGCCGCGAGCGAGATCCGGACCCAGCGCCCGCTCGCTCAACCCCGTCGGCCCACCCTGAGATGTCATGTCTCTCAGTAAATCGGCCGCCGAGACCCCTCACATCCACCCAAAGTCAGCGACGGGTGGAACCTTCGTCGCTACTGTCGTCGGCATGAGCCGCGAGTGGTGGGACCTGCCGTTCGGAACGAGTACGTGGTTCGTCGCCCCGTCACAAAGCGCCGGCGCGGCCCTGGTCGGCCGGATCCAGGAGCTGACCGGCGAACTGCCGGACGTGAACCTGCGGGACCGCGGGGTGCAGGTGCGGTTCCGGGGTCCGGTGGATGCGGCGACGACGCAGGCGGTCTCGACGGCAGCCCTGGACCTCGACCTCCTCCCCGACCCCGCTGCTCTGCAGGCGCTTCAGGTGCGGATCGATGCCGCCGACCGATCGGTGGTGCAGTTCTGGAGCGCCGTACTCGGGTATGAGGCACGCGACGCTCTCGTGGATCCGCTGCGGCGGGATCCGGGCTTCGTTTTCGGGCGGCTGGATGAGGCGCGGCCGTTGCGCAACCGGGTGCACGTCGACGTCGTACGTCCGTGGACGCTCGCGGCGGCCAGGGAGACGGTCGCCGCGGCCGGCGGGCGGGAAGCGTTCGCCGGCGACTACTACAGCACTGTTGCTGATGCGGAAGGCAACGAGGTCGACATCGTCGGCGGCGAGGCCTTCGACGACGCTGCCGACTGGCGGCTGCTGTTCGGCGGGATGACCTTCTACCCGACCACGTCGCCCGCGCAGACCATCGACCTGGTCACCGCCGTCGCCGGTCTGGCGGACGAGTCGGGGATGCCGCTCATGGTCGACGTACGACCGGACGGCGTCGCACTCGACACCGGCAAGGACCTGTGGGAGGACGACCGGTTCGCCGACCTGGCCCGCCGTACTCAGGCTGCCGCGCACGACCTCGGCCTCAGCGCGGACCCGAGCCGGTTGCGGTTCGTGCAGTTCGGCATCGACGCGGTCGACGTTCCGGCGGTCCGGGCGTTCTGGCAGCACGTGCTCGGGTACGACGCCGACACTCGCGCGCACGTCTCCGACATCTACGACCCGCGTTGGCTCAATCCACCGCTGTTCTTCCAGCAGATGGACGCGGCCGACGAGGCTCGGCGCCGGCAACGCAACCGCATCTGCTTCGAGCTCGTCGTCCCTTCGGACGGGCTCGACGAGCGCCTCGAGGCGGTTGCCGCCATCGGCGGGCGAGTCGTGCAGCAGGCCGCCGGCCGGTCGACGGTGGCCGATCCGGAGAACAACGAACTCGACCTCGTCGCGGCCAGGGTTTGAGCCCGAGTTCGAGCTCGGGTTTGAGCTCGGGTTCGAGCCCGGGTTTGATCAAGGAGCACATCGGGCGTGGGTTCGAGCCAACGAACCAGTAATGTGCTCCCGTGCCTCAGCTTCGGGTAGCCCTCGCTCAACTCAATGTGACCGTCGGTGACATCGACGGAAACGCCGAGAAGATCGTCGCGTGGACCCGTAACGCCGTCGAGCGCGGCGCCCATGTCGTGGCCTTCCCGGAGCTGGCGCTGACCGGCTACCCGGTCGAGGACCTGGCACTGCGGGCGTCGTTCGTGGACGCCTCCCAGGCCCGCATCCACGACCTCGCCACCCGGCTCGCCGACGAGGGCCTCGGCGACATCGTCGTGGTCTGCGGTTACCTCGACCGCGCCACCGGTACGGCGATGGGCATCGACCGGCTCGGCCGGCCGAAGGGCTCCCCCACCAACTCCGCCGCCGTGCTCCACCAGGGCCGCGTCGTCACCAGCGCCGTCAAGCACCACCTGCCGAACTACGGCGTCTTCGACGAGTTCCGGCACTTCGTCCCCGGCAACACCCTCCAGGTGGTCCGGGTCCACGGGGTCGACGTCGCCATCGTCATCTGCGAGGACCTCTGGCAGGACGGTGGCCCGGTCGCGGTGACCAAAGCCGCCGGCGCCGGACTCCTGCTCGTCGTGAACAGCTCGCCGTACGAGGCCAACAAGGACGATGTCCGCGGTGCGCTGGTCAGCCGCCGGGCCCGCGAGGCCGGCTGCTCGCTCGCCTACGTCAACCTGGTCGGCGGCCAGGACGAGCTCGTGTTCGACGGCGACTCGCTGATCGCCGACTCCGAGGGCAAGGTGTTCGCCCGCGCTCCGCAGTTCGAGCAAGGCAGCATGGTCGTCGACCTCGACCTGCCCGCTCCGGCCGGGACGCCGTCCGGCACGCACAAGGGCATCGACATCGTCCACACCGTGCTCCACGACGAGCCGCTCGAGGCGTACAAGCCGATCCCCTCCGCCGTCGCGCCGCGGCTGGCCGACGAGGCCGAGATGTACGGCGCCATCGTCACCGGACTGCGCGACTACGTGCAGAAGAACGGCTTCAAGTCGGTCCTGCTCGGCCTGTCCGGCGGCATCGACTCGTCGCTGGTCGCCGCGATCGCGTGTGACGCGGTCGGGCCCGAGCACGTGTTCGGCATCTCCAACCCGAGTGTGTACTCCAGCGAGCACTCCCGTGACGACGCCGCCGAGCTCGCCGCGCGGACCGGCCTGAACTACCGGGTGATCCCGATCCAGCCGATGGTGCAGCCGTTCATCGACACCCTCGGGCTGACCGGCCTGGCCGAGGAGAACCTGCAGGCGCGGGTCCGGGCGGTGGTCTGGATGGGCCTGTCGAACGCCGACGGCCACCTGGTCCTTGCCTGTGGCAACAAGTCCGAGCTGTCCGTCGGCTACTCCACCATCTACGGCGACGCGGTCGGCGGGTACGCACCGCTCAAGGACGTTCCGAAGACGGTCGTCTGGCGGCTGGCGAAGTGGCGCAACGAGGACGCGAAGGCGCGCGGCCAGCAGCCGCCGATCCCGCAGAACTCGATCGTCAAGCCGCCGTCGGCCGAGCTCCGGCCCGGCCAGGTGGACACCGACTCGCTGCCGCCGTACGACCTCCTCGACGACATGCTGGACGACTACGTCGAGCAGGACCGCGGCAGCGCCGAGCTGGTCGCGGCCGGCTTCGAGACCGACCTGGTGTCCAAGGTGATCCAACTCGTCGACAAGGCGGAGTACAAGCGCCGGCAGTACCCGCCGGGCCCGAAGATCACCCACAAGGCATTCGGCCGGGACCGCCGGCTGCCGATCACGAGCACCTGGCGCGAGGACGCGCGCAAGGCTGCGCACGTGAAGTCCGACGACGCCGGACCTGAGGCGCCGGCGACCGGTGAGGAGGCACGGAAGGTGGCGGAGAGCACTGAGTGATTCCTGGCGGTACCGCCCGACCTCCGAAACCCCGTGGGGGACTCCTGTGGAGCCCACGGACCGCTCCGACCTGCCCGCGGACGATGTGAGCGATCGCTCAGCCGCAGCCGGTAGCGCTCACCCTCCGCAACGGTGGGACGATGAAGGCATGGTTGACAACTTCCTGTCGGCCGGTACCCAGGACGACGACGAGCTGCCGTCGCCGTACGGGACCGGACCGAAGAACCGGACAACCGAGGAGCACCGCCGCTCGGACTACGGGGACGAAGCTTGGCGGGACCGGGGCAACGGCCTCGGTCTCGACCCGTCGCCGTCGTTGCCGAACGCCCCCAGGGCCTACGAACGCGGGCCGGTGCCCCAGCAGCCCTACGTGCCGAAGCCGCCGTACCTGCCGGGTCCCCCGCCGCCACCGGCCGGGCAACCCCAGCAGCAGCGCGGGTACGGCGAGCAGCCGCGACCACAGCAGCCTCCGTACGGCGAGCAGCCGCAGGGCCGGCCGTATGGGGAGCAGCAGTACTACGACACGGGCCGGGGCGAACCGTCTCGCGGTGACGCAAGTCGTGGCGACGTTGGTCGTGGCGACATTGGTCGTGGTGAGCCTTCGCGTGGTGAGGCCGGTCGTGGTGAGGCCCTGCGTGGTGAGGCCCTGCCTGGTGAGCCAGGTCGTGGTGAAGCCCTGCGTGGTGAGCCAGGTCGTGGTGAAGCCCTCCGTGGTGAGGCCGGTCGTGGTGAGGCCCTGCGTGGGGAGCCCGGTCGTGGTGAGCCGTCGCGTGGTGACGTGGGTCGTGGTGAGCCTGGTCGTGGTGAGGAGTCGCCTTTCGGGCCGGCGTCTTACCAGGAGCAGAGCCCGTTCCGGCGGCAGCAACCGCAGCAGAACCCTGTCGGACCGCCGCCGCAGCAGGGGCGTCCGAGCCCATTCGGTCCGGGGAGCAACGGCGTACCGCCGAACCGGCAGGCACCCGGTGCACCGCAGCAACTGCCGCAGCGCCCGCCCGCTCCCCCGCAGGCCGGCAGCAACGGCGTGACCCCGCACCCGCCCGCGCCGCACAGCTCGAACGGGACGGCCAACGGCATCTGGAGCGGTCCCGCCCCGACGCCCGCCCAGAACGGTGGACCGCACAACAACGGCGTCACTCAGCAGCAACCGCCGAGCCAGGCGCCGACACCGCCGCCTGCTCCCGCGCAGCCCCAGAGCCAGCAACAGCAGGCGCCGGCGCAGGGACCCGCACCGACTCCGGCTCCGGCGAACCCGCAGCAGGGCAACAACTCGCTGGACGCCCCGACCATCACGGCGTACCTGCCGGAGATGGTGGAGGCCGCAAGGCAGTCCGACAACGGCTACCCGTCCGACCCGAGCGCGGAGTACGAGAGCAACACACCGATGAGTGAAGAACCCAAGCGAGTCGGCGCGCGACGGCGTGCGGACGTCCAGCAGGACGCCCCCAGCCAGGTGGCGAACGAGCACACCGGTTCCCACCGCGCCCGTCGGGCCCAAGCCGCGGCCGGCAACGCTCCGGCTGCCGCGCAGAACCCGGCAGAGGCTGCCGGCGCGCCTCAGACCCCAGCTGGTCCATCAGGCTCAGCCCCTTCGTCCGGCTCTGTTTCGTCATCCGGCTCCGTTCCGTCGTCCGGCTCCGTTTCGTCGTCCGGCTCGGCTCCGCTGTCAGGTGCCGGGCCGTTGACGGGTGCGGCGCCGGGGTCGGGTCCGGCCCCTGGGTCCGCTGAGGGCTCGGGTCAGAGCAAGCGGCCGCGCCGGTACCGCGTCCACCACCTCCGCGACATGAAGAACCGTGGCGAGAAGTGGGCGATGCTGACGGCGTACGACCAGTACACCGCCGAGATCTTCGACCACGCCGGCATCCCCGTCCTCCTGGTCGGCGACTCCGCCGCGAACAACGTCTTCGGCTACGAGACGACCCTGCGCGTCACCGTCGACGAACTCATCCCGCTCGCCCGCGCCGTCGCCGGTGCGGTCGACCGGGCCCTCGTCGTCGCCGACCTGCCGTTCGGCTCGTACCAGGCGTCCCCCGAGCAGGCATTCCACACCGCCGTACGCTTCATGAAGGAAGCCGGCGTGCACGCGGTCAAGCTCGAAGGCGGCCGCACCGTCGTACCGATGGTCGAGAAACTGACCCAGTCCGGAATCCCGGTGATGGCGCACATCGGCTTCACGCCGCAAAGTGAGCACAGCATCGGCGGGTACCGGGTCCAGGGCCGCGGCGACCAGGCCGCCGGCCTCATCGACGACGCCATCGCCCTCGCCGAAGCCGGCGCGTTCTCCGTCGTCCTCGAGATGGTCCCCGGCGACGTCGCCGCCGAAATCACCAAACGAGTCACCATCCCCACCATCGGCATCGGCGCCGGCCGCGACACCGACGCCCAGGTCCTCGTCTGGCAAGACATGGCCGGCATGCGCTCCGGCACCATGCCCCGCTTCGTCAAGCAGTACGCCGACCTCCGCGGCATCCTCACCACCGCAGCCACCACCTACGCCGCCGAAGTAGCCTCCGGCACCTTCCCCACCGACGAACACACCTTCTAACTTCTACCCCCGCACTACGCAGCCCGTGGACGATCCCACGCGTGCTATGCAGCCGCTCCTACGTCGCGTCAGCTACGCGCGCTCCCACCCGCCCAGAACCTCCCCGCGGGCTGCCACCCGCGGTCTACGCGCTTATCACGCGTGATTGAGTGCCGGAGGTGGGCGTTGTCCGCCGAGGGGGCGGTGCCAGGCGGCTCGTGTGTAACCCGCGCATGGTGGATCGCCGGGTCGCTGGTTTCGGCCAAGTCAGGCGGCGTCGTCGCGAGTCGCGTTTTAGATGTGAATGCTCTGGGCCGAAACCCGGGGCGCGTACAGGTACTCGGGAGTCAGCACAGGGCATCTCGTGTCCACGCCAACCAGAGGGTGTACGAGGTTCCTGTTTCGGCAAGTCAGCAGAGTGCGATCCGGGTTGCGTAGCACCCGGAAGCTGCGACGGCAGCTGTCCGACGGACAACTCCAGCACGGCAATCAACCACGCGCGACGAGCGCGTAAACCGCGGGCGGCAGCCCGCACGCCATACCGGGGCGAGCGACTGCACTACACGCGTAGGTAATGCCCACCGGCTGCACGACACCGACTGCCTCGGCGGACAACGCCACCCCGGGCACTCACCTACGCGCGATAAGCGCGTAAACGGCGGGCGGCAGCCCGCACGACCCGGGCGGGCGGGAGCGCGCCGAAGCAGACGCGACGCACGAGCGGCTGCGCAGCACGCGTGGGCAAAATACCCACCAGCACTACGACCCCGACCACCTCAGCGGACAACGCCAACCCGGCAATCACCTTCGCGCGATAAGCGCGTAAACCGTGGGCGGCAGCCCGCACACAAGCCGGGCGGGCGGGAGCGCGCGGAGCAGACGCGACGCAGGAGGGGCTGCGCAGGGCGCGTGGGGTGTACCACGTGCGCTAGATCCAGGGCAGTGCTGACCGTTCCGTCCAGTACTCGTCGGGCTGTTGGACGAACTCGTCGAGTGGGCCGGCCGTCCGATAATCCAGGTTGCTCTCCAACTGTTCCGCCGTACTCGCGCCACTCAGCACAACGTCAGCCCACGCCTGCCCCACCGCAGCCCCCAGCGCGAGTGAATCCGGTGCAACCCCATGCTGCCGAGCAAACGCGTTGAATGGCGTCTCGCCCGCCTTGGCCGTCAACCGCCCGTTGGCAACCGCTTCCTTCACCACCACGAACCACCCCACGTCATGAGCCTCCTGCAGCGCTGGCCCGACCGAAGTCTCCAACACGTTCCAAGTCGCCTGCACAGCAGTGAATGGCCCGCCCAGCGCCAACGCCGCGCGCAACGCCTCAGCCTGATGCGGCCCGCTCGTCGACAACCCGACCCGCACACCGTCATCCGCCAGAGCCCGCAACCGATCCAGCAGCTTCGCGTCACCCAGCGCGGGGCTGTCCGGCGTCAGACTGTGGATCAGATAGAAATCCGGCGGCCCACCAAGCGCTTGAACGGTCTCCGGCCACTGCCGCTCGAAAGTCCCGAGCGAGTGATCTTTCACCTCATGCGTATCCGCGTCATGCCGCCAATCGGCGACGTACGTATAGCCCCACTTGGACCCGACAGTGAGTTGCTCACGTCGCTCAGGCGTCAGCCACTCGCCGAGGAAGATTTCGGCAAGACCGTACGAACGCGCAGCGTCGAAGTAGCGAACACCAGCCTGCCAAGCCTGCTCGAGCAGTTGATGTGTGCGCTCTCTCAGATCGTCGACCGCCCGCCCGGGCGGCAGATCCTCGTCGTGTCCGAGGTTGATGTACCCGGGTCGACCGAGTGCCGCCAGGCCCAGACCGATGCTCGCCGTCATGCATTCGATCCTAGGTGTCCCCGGCAACAACTGTGAGACGCGCCGCATCGGCCGACGCGGGATGCCCTTCCTCGTCTAGCGTTTTGTTGTGTGAGCGAATCTCGTCTGCCACCACCTGGCACCGTCGTACGGCGTACGACGGCCCGCGTCCTGCCGGTCCGACCGGACGGCAAGGTGTTGCTGCTGCACGGCTGGGATCCGCTGAAGCCGCAAGCGCCGTACTGGTTCACCATCGGCGGCGGCGTCGAAGCCGGTGAGACGGTTGTGCAGGCGGCGCGCCGGGAACTGCGCGAGGAGGTCGGCATTCAGCTGCCGATCGATGCGCTCGGCACACCGGTGGCGACGAACACGATCGAGTTCGAGTGGGGCGGGTGCCCGATCATCCAGCACCAGACGTTCTTCGCGGTGGCGGTGGACGGCGTCGACGTCACGTTCGCCAACCAGGAGCAGTTGGAGCTGGAGACGATCAGCGCGCACGGCTGGTGGTACGGCGACGATCTCGAGGCGACCGGTCAGGCCGCACACGTCACCATCCCCGGCATCCTCCGTCAGGCCGCCGACGCCATCACCCTCCGCCGAGCCTCCTGAAGCACGGACCGCCAGGCCATCACAACGACCGCCCGCCTGCGCTCCCACGCCTGACACCAGCTGCGGCCAGTGAATTGTGATGGCGTGGCGGTCCGCACTCAGCGGCTGCGGGCCTCCTTGAGGACCTTCTTCTTGATCTTCTTGTCGACGACGTAGTGCACCCGGTCGAGCCGCTCCGCGCAGCCGGCGTCAGCCAGCCGCTTGAGGACCACCGGGCACTTCTTGCACCTCGGCTTGTCCTTGCAGCACTTCTTCTTCGCGGTCATCGGCGGCACGCAGCGAGTGTAGGTGAGGCATACCTAACCGTCTAGCTGACCGGGCAGCCATCGTGTCGCACGTCACTGCGCCCGTCCGGTCAGGCTCGCAGTTGTGCGCTGAGTAGTTCGCGGGCCTCGACAAGGGACGGTCCGTACCAGGTGAGGTGCCGCCCGGACACACACTTCGCCGGTCGCGTGAATGCCTCCGGACCGTCGTCGGGTGAAAAGGCATAAGGCTCATCCGGCAGTACGACGAGATCGTGATCGGGTAACGCATCCGGATCGAACCGCGGATAGCGTTCACCGGAATCACGCAGCACGTTGTCGACGCCGATCCGGGACAACAGATCACCCGCGAAGGTGTCACGTCCCAATGCCATCCACGGCCGCCGCCAGATCGGTACGACAGCGCGCCGGCGCATTCCGTCGTACGGCGTGCTCCACACCTCACGTGCTTGCCGCAACCACTCCGGGACATCGCCGGTGATCGCGGACAGCATGCGTTCGAGTGAGTCGAGTGATTCGTCGACTGTGGTCGGCGAGGTGGTCCAGACCGCGATTCCACTCGCGCGCAACGTGTCGAGATCGACAGCACGATTCTCTTCCGCGTTCGCGACCACGACATCGGGCCGGAGTGCGCGGACGAGATCGAGATCGGGATTCTTCGTGCCGCGCACACGGGCCACGTCGAGGTGTTGTGGATGCGTGCACCAGTCCGTCGCGCCGACCAGCAGGTGTTCGTGCGTCGCCGCAATCGACTCGGTCAACGACGGCACGATGCTGACCACGCGCGTCACTTCGGAACGCAGTACGACGACGTTCCCGACGTCGTCCACGAGCTCTGTCATCACACCTTCCCGAGGTCGTCTGCAAGCACTCTCATCATGCGTCCTGGACGTCGTCGGCAACACTCTCTTCAGGTGTCCTCGAGGTCGTCTCGAGCACTCTTCAGCGGTCCTGACGACGTGCCGGTCGCAGGCCGTTGCCGAGGACAACACTCGCCGAATCGGGCGTTCGACACGAACTTTGTGCGCGTGTCGCCAAGAAATTCTTCGGGCCGTCAGGCATCCTCTTAGCGCGGCGGAATCCCTTCTGCACAAGGATTTTCGGCATTTTCGCGCCGGCCGGCGGCCAGGACGCCTTAACCTGCAGACGTTTCGGGTGCTTTACGTAGGCACCAAGTGTTGTCATCATCATGACGACGAGGAATCCACCGTGGTTTTCCTCAGCCGCACCAAGGAGGCAGAGTGCCAGCCAAGAAGGCAGCCGCAGGGAAGGCGACAGCCAAAAAGGCTTCTCCCGCCAAGAAGACTGTCGCCAGGAAGACCAGCGCCGCGAAGACGACGTCCGCGCGCAAGGTCAGCGCAGCGAAGAAGACAGTGACGAAGAAGGTGAGTGCGGCAAAGAAGGCGGTCTCGAAGGCGCCCGCCAAGAAGACCGCAGCCAAGAAGACGACTGCTGCGAGGAAGACCGCCGCCACGAAGACCACGGCGGCGAAGAAGACGGTCGCGAAGAAGGCCCCGGCCAAGAAGACGACGACGGCAGCGAAGAAGACCGTCGCGAAGAAGGCCCCGGCGAAGCGGACCACGGCCGCCAAGAAGACCGTGGCGAAGAAGACGACCGCGGCGAAGAAGACGGTCGCGAAGAAGGCGCCCGCCAAGAAGACCGCAGCCAAGAAGACGACTGCTGCGAGGAAGACCGCCGCCACGAAGACCACGGCGGCGAAGCGCACCGCGGCGAAGAAGGCCCCGGTCCGCAAGGTCGCGGCCACGAAGGCCGCGGCTCGCAAGGCGCCGGCCCGCAAGACCGCCGCCCGCCGGGTCGCTCGCTGAACCGGCCGTCTGCATCGGCTGAACAAACCCGAGGGGCACCACCGTCGACGGTGGTGCCCCTCGGTGCGTTCAGAGTCAGGCTGTGCGGGATCGATCCGGGGTGAAGATCAGTCGTCGTCCCACTTGGGGTCGTTGTCCCATTCCTCGTTGCGTTCCTGGACCTTCTCCAGGGCGCGGGCGGCCTCTTCCGGGGAGTTGTACGGTCCGAGACGGTCGCCGGCTTTTCCGCCCTGGTAAGGCTCGACCTTGCCGGTCTTGGTGTTGTAGTACCACTCGTTGCTGTGATCGTCGCTCATCTGGATGACCGCCTCCCGGGAGTCTTGTCGCAGCTCACTACAATGTTCCCACCATGTCGTCTCTCACTCCCGGCATCATCTCGCCGCGCCGCGAAGTCCCCGCGTCCATCCCGCGTCCCGAGTACGTCGGGAAGCCGGGCCCGACGCCGTACGACGGTTCCTACGTCACGGCGCCGGAGATCGTCGACCGGATGCGGGTCGCGAGCAAGCTGGCCGCGCAGGCCCTGCAGGCGGTCGGTGCGGCCGCGAAGCCCGGTGTCACCACCGACGAGCTCGACGCGGTCGGCCACGAGTACCTGGTCGAGCGCGGTGCGTACCCGTCGACGCTCGGCTACCGCGGCTACCCGAAGTCGCTGTGCACGTCGGTCAACGAGGTGATCTGCCACGGCATCCCCGACGACCGCCCGCTCGAGGACGGCGACATCGTCAACGTCGACATCACGGCGTACCTGGACGGTGTGCACGGTGACACCAACGCGACGTTCCTGGTCGGCGACGTCGACGAGGAGGTCCGGCTGCTCGTCGAGCGCACGCAGGAGGCCCTGAACCGCGGCATCAAGGCGGTCCGGCCGGGGCGCCGGGTCAGCATCATCGGCCGGGTGATCGAGTCCTACGCGAAGCGGTTCGGGTACGGCGTCGTCCGCGACTTCACCGGTCACGGCATCGCGACGGCGTTCCACAGCGGCCTGATCATCCCGCACTACGACGACGAGCGGTTCGACGACGTGATCGAGCCCGGGATGACGTTCACCATCGAGCCGATGCTGACCCTCGGCACCTACGAGTACGACCTGTGGGACGACGGCTGGACCGCCACCACCAAGGACAAGTCCATCACCGCCCAGTTCGAGCACACCCTGGTCGTCACCGACACCGGCGCCGAAGTCCTCACCCTCCCGTGATCCTCACGCAGTACGAGCCCGCCCACCTACCCGGCGTGCTCGCACTGTGCGAGGCCGAAGGCTGGCCCAGTCTGCCGGCTGATCCGGAGCGCGCCCACGCCGTCTTCACCGCCCCCGGTGTGACTACCGTGGTGGCTCTCGACGGCGATGAGGTCGTCGGATTCGCGTACCTCCAGAGCGACGGCCACATCCAGGCGCACTTGTCCCAGATGGCAGTGCGCGCCTCTCATCGTCGCCAAGGCATCGGCCGCGCACTGCTCGAGTACGCCGCCCCGCTCACCGGCGCCCAACGCATCGACCTGGTCACCGACACCGCCAACAACTTCTACGCCTCGCTCCCCCACCGCAAGTTCACCGGCTTCCGCATCTACCCTTCCTGAGAACCGAGGCGTTCGTACAAGGTGTGAGCAGCTGTGTTCGTCGGCGCGACTCTGAGGGCCAGTGGACTCGAGGTGACAGACACCGCGCGCGTGAGCAACGCACTGGCCACGCCGAGCCGACGGTGACTCGGACGCCGCGCCCGGCTCGTAGGACGCGAAGTACAACCGACCGAGCTCCAAGGTGTCGTCCGGCGACAGCGCGCGCAGTACGACGCCCTCCGGCGACGCGACTGGCTCAGCGGTGCCTGCTCGCCGGATGAGGGTCAGCATCAGAGGTGTTGTGCGGAGGTGATCACGGCTCGGCCGAAGGCCACGGTCTGGGTGCCGTCGGTGGAGGTGAGAGGGATGCCGTGGCCGGCACGGTGGGTTATGGCTTGGGTGCAGAGGGCCGAGTAGGCGGGGAAGCGGGCGCGGGCGTGTTCGCCGGCGGCGGTCTTCGAGATGATGTTGCCGGTGGCAAGGAGTGCGTGGAGGCGGGAGATGCCGAGGACGACCCAGGAGACGATCCGGCCGTCGAGAGGCTGATCGACCGGCCGGTCAGTCATGGCCCGGTCAAGACGGTCGAGCATCGGCACCCAGTACGACGTGAGGTTGTCGCGAGTGTGGTCGACGAGCGCCTCGTGGTCGTCGTGGACCACCAAGCCGTCCACCGCGCATACTGCGATTGACTGGCGCGCCAGCTCCGACCACAACACCGGCGTCACCGACCCGGCCGCGGCCGGGTCCTGGAACTGGCCGTCGATCGTGTACACCACCGGCGTACTGCGATCAGGCTCAGCAGCCAGCGCGGACGCGGTCAGATAGGTGACATCGAAGTACGGCCGCTCCGGCAGCTTCGCGTGCACCGCACGGACGACCTCCGGATCCGTCACCGGCTCGGAGACCACGACGACACCGTCGATGTCGCTGCGCCCCGGGGAGTAGTCGCCGAGCGGGATGGACCCGGTCAGGTAGAACCCGCGCACCAGCCCCGGCCTCGTCTTGTCAATGAGCTCCAGGTACTGCGAGGTGATCGCCGCGACCTCGGCCGGGACGGTCATCGGTTGGAGGCGGTGCTGATGAAGGCGGCCAGGTCCTCGGACTGCTGGATCCGGGACTCCTCGTGGATGTACATCATGTGGCCGGCCGGGTAGTACTTCGTCTCGATGTTGCCGACCAGCTCGCTCGGGATCTGCAACCGCGCCAGCGTGTGCTCGGTGGCGAAGTACGGCGTCGCGCCGTCGTAGTGCCCGGACGCGACATGCACCTTGAGGTGCGGGTTGACCCGCATCGCGTCGGCGAGCTTCTCGGCCACGGTGATCTGCTGGCCCTCGAACTCCTTGAACGACCAGTTCTTGGCCGCGTCCACGTTGAGGATCTCGTACGGCAGGTCGTTCTTGTACTCGAGCTCGACCCGCACGTAGTGGTTCAGCGCGGCAGTGTACGGCCCGATGATCGCGCTGAACGACGGGTCCTTGCCCGGCGTCTCGCCGGCATAGTCCGCGTCCCAGCCGGTGAAGCGGCCGTCCAGCCGGCCGATCACCTGGCGGCGCGACCGCAGCAGCTCGGCGAAGAACCGCATGTGCTCGATCCGCAGGTTCACCCGGTCCAGGTAGTCTTCGCTGAGCCCGGTCAGCGACGCCAGCCGGGTGACCACCTCGGCCCGGTAGTCGGCCGGGATCCGGTTGCCCTGGGCAAGCGCATTCGGGTAGCGGCCGGCCGCGAACCGCTCGGCGTCGGCGAGCACCTCGTCGAGGGTCCGGTCCGGCACGAGACCGTGGTAGTGCGCGATGGCGGCGTACGACGGCAGGAACAGCGTGTACGGCAGGTCGTTGCCCGGGGTGAAGTCGAGCGTGCCGAACTCGAGCGCGGCCGAGATCAGCATCACCCCGTTGAGGTACATGCCGTAGCGCTCCTGCAGATGCGCGGCCAGCCCGGCGGCGCGCGTCGTACCGTACGACTCACCGGCCAGGAACTTCGGCGACATCCACCGCCCGTTGCGCGACGTCCAGAGCCGGATCACCTCACCGACGGACTCCAGGTCGCGCGTGAACCCGTGGTAGTCGCCCGGCTTCTCGCCCTCGACCGCGCGCGAGTAACCCGTCGAGACCGGGTCGATGAAGACCAGGTCACTGTGCTGCAGCAACGACTCGGCGTTGTCCACCAGGCCGTACGGCGGGGGCGCCAGCTCACCGGCGTCACCGGACACCACCCGACGCGGGCCCAACAGGCCGAGGTGCAGCCAGATGCTCGACGAGCCCGGACCGCCGTTGAACGCGAAGGTCACCGGCCGGTCCTTCGCGTCGGCGTCGTCCAGCGTGTAGGCGGTCAGGAACACCTCGGCCTTGGGCTTGTGCCCGTCGAACTTGCCCTCGGTCAGCACCTCCTGCCGCAGCACGATCCGGCCGGTCGTCGCGGTGTACTTCAGCCGCTTCCGGCCGACCGGCAGCACATGCTGCGTCGACACCAGGTCGTCCGTGGGCGGCGCCGCCTTGGTCTCCTCGGCCGCCGCCTCGGACGTGGACTCGGTGTTCTCATCCTTCGCCATGCCGAGCACCCTAATGGAACTCGGCAAGCCTGTGATCAGGCCTTCACGGCACCGGGGCGACCGTCCTCGACGACGAACGACGCGTAGGTGTACTTCGGGGCGTCGGCGCGGCTCACCGTGGTGACCATCTGCAGGTCCGTCCGGAACTCCTCGCGGTCGATCGTGCAGCGGACGTAGCCGCGCCGGTCGCCGTCGAAGAACTTGATGTGCGGGTTGTACTTGATCATCGGCCCGTAGTACGGCCCGTAGACCTCACCGTCGCCGTTGCTGGTCAGCGACGTGCCGACGAACTCGGTCGCCACCACCGGCGTCCCCTCGCGGTCGAAGTCCGCGTGGATGTCGTTGACGAAGCTGGAATGCCAGTCACCCGTGACGACGACCGGGTTGCGGGTGTTCGCCCGGTCCCACGCCGCGATCAGCCGTTGCCGGGCACCCGGGAAGCCGTCCCACGCGTCGTGCCAGAGCAGATCGCCCGCGGCGCCGTCGTGGTCGAGCCGGCTGAGCATCACGTTGCTCGCCAGCACGTCCCACTGCGCCCGCGAGCGCTTCAGGCCGTCGTACAGCCAGTTCTCCTGCGTCTGGCCGAGCATGGTGATCGACGGGTCGTAGCCGCCCGTGCAAGCGTCAGCCTCGCCCCAGCCGCACGGTGGGACGCTGCGGTACTGCCTGCCGTCGATCACGTCGAACTGGGCCAGGTCGCCCCACTGCAGCCGTCGGTAGATCCGCGGACCCTCACCGGTCGGCCGGGCAGGGCGTCGTACCGGCTGGTGCTCGTACCAGGCCTGGTACGCCGCCGCCCGCAGCGCGGAGATGTCTCCCTCGTACTGCGACTGCGTGTTGGCGTAGTCGTTCTGGACCTCGTGGTCGTCCCACGTCACCATCCACGGGAACCGGGCGTGCGCGGACTGAAGATCCGGGTCGCTCTTGTACAGGGCGTACTGCACGCGCCAGCGCTCCACGTCGCGCGGAGCGGTCCCCAGCACTGCCGGCACAGGGGTCTTCCGGTAGCCGCCGTCGGCCGGGATGCCGCCCTCGTAGACGTAGTCGCCGAGGTGCAGGACCAGGTCGAGGTCATCGTCGGCCATGTGCCGCAGGGCCGAGTAGTAGCCACTCGACCACTCCTGGCAGGACGCGAACGCGAACTTGACCTGAGAGTTCCGCCCGGTGCGCACCGGCGCGGTCCGGGTCCGACCGGTCGGCGACACGTCGGAGCGGTACCGGAACCGGTAGAACCACTCGCGGTCGGGCGCCAGTCCCTCCACCTCGACGTGCACCGAGTGCGCGAGCTCGGGCAGCGCCCACGTCGTACCGGTCCGCACGATGCGGCGGAAGTTCTGGTCGAGGGCGATCTGCCACTCCACCGGCACCTTGGTGGCCGGCATCCCGCCGCCGGGGACGAACTTGTTGGGCACGAGGCGGGTCCACAGCACGACTCCGGTCGGGGTCGGGTCGCCGCTGGCCACCCCCAGCGTGAACGGGTAGTCCCCGCCGGCCGGCCGCGGGGTGGCGTTCGCCGGCCCCACCGGTAACTGCGCGAGCGTCGCCAGCCCGGCGACACCTCCGACGGCACCGAGGAACTTGCGACGATCGAGCTCTGCTCTGGGCGGTGTCATGCGCGGCACGGTAGCGGCGAATGGTGACATCGAGACGACCTGCGAGTGTCGCAACAGCGGCCCGGACCGGCGAACTGGATAGCCTCGGGCCATGGCGACGATTCTGCACCTCGCTTTCCCGGAGCAGTGGGAGGCCGCCAAGGAGGCGGGCTGCTACCGCTGGTCGACGCGAGGCAAGAGCCTCGACGACGGGGCGACGTTCATCCACGCCTCCCGGCCGGAGCAGGTGGCCATGGTCGCGAACTTCGTGTACGACGACGTCCAGGAGCCGCTGAGCCTGCTGGTGATCGACACCGAGCGCCTGGTGTCCGCGCTGTGCGATGAGGACCTCGACGCGATCGGCATCAGCTTCCCGCACATCTACGGACCGCTGAACCTCGACGCGGTGGTCGACGTACGGCGGTACGAGCGCGGCGCAGACGGGCGATGGCCCGAGGTGACCGCGGACGCCGTATCCTGAGAGCTGGAACGGGTCGGTCGGGCGATCGCGTCGTCCCCTTGAGGGGCGCCGAGGAAAGTCCGGACTCCACAGGGCAGCGTGGTGGGTAACACCCACCCGGGGCAACCCGCGGGACAGTGCCACAGAAAGCAGACCGCCAGCGGCTTCGGTGAACCCCGTGGTTCGCCGAAGTGCGGGTGAGGGTGAAAGGGTGGTGTAAGAGACCACCAGCTCCGCAGGTGACTGCGGAGGCTCGGTAAACCCCACGTGGAGCAAGGCCAAGAAGGGCGGTGGGCAACCACCGCCCGCGCGAGCGTCCGAGGGCTGCCCGCCCGAGCTCGCGGGTAGGCCGCTGGAGGTGCCCGGCAACGGTCACCGTAGATGGATGATCGCCACCACAGAATCCGGCTTACAGACCGACCCGTTCCCCCACCACAGTCCCACGCCCCGACCGGCGGTCTCCGTTGTCCACAGCCCTCAAAATGCTTCGCTGGATCGGGCTGAAACTGGCTATGGTCTAGAGCAAGACAGACCTGGGTGGGCCGGAGTCAATCGGTTACCACTCCTAATGGGCGGGTCGCGGGTTCGAGTCCCGCCGTCGGGCTTCGGTCCGGCGTAGCTCAGGCGGCTAGAGCAGCTAAACGCCGGTCGGCACACCACGTCCGCCCAGGCCTGTCTTTTGTTTGCCCAGACGACAGGAGAAGGGAATGTCCAACGACCCGCTGGCTCTGATCAGCACCCGGCAGACGCGTCAGCACGAGCAGGCCGACCCACGGCAGCGGAAGAACGGCGCCGGCGGCTACGCGTTCGTGCTGGACGAGCTCGCCCGGCTGCACCGGTTCCTCACGCTCGGCACCACCGGAGGCACGTACTACGCCTCCGAGCGCGAGCTGACCCGGGAGACGGCCGGAGTGGTCGTCGAGCTGGCGACGAAGCGTGCGACCGACGTCGTGACCGCCGTACTGGACATCTCTCTGGCTGGCCGTGCGCCGAAGCAGAACCCTGCGCTGTTCGCCCTTGCCGCGGCGGCGAAGCTCGGTGACGACGAGGGGCGCCGGGCAGCGCTGGCCGCCGTACCGCTGGTCGCACGCACCGGGACGCACCTGTTCCTGTTCGCGGGCTACCTGCAGCAGTTCGGCGGCTGGGGCCGCGGCACGCGCCGGGCGATCGGCAACTGGTACGTCGACCCGGAGCGCGACGTCAACGCGGTCGCGTACCAGGTGCTGAAGTACCGCCAGCGGGACGGCTGGTCGCATGCGGACCTGCTGCGGCTGTCGCACCCGAAGACGACCGAGCCGGTACGGCGGGAGCTGTTCGACTGGATCCACGGTCGTCCGGCGGACCTGTCCGGGCTGTCTCTGCTCGTTGCCTTCGAGCGCATCCAGGCGGCGACGGACGTCACCGAGGTGGCCGACGTCATCGCGCTCAACCGCGCTGTGTCGTGGGAGATGGTCCCGGACCGGTTCCTCAATGAGCCGAAGGTCTGGGACGTCCTGCTCGCGAACGGGCTCCCGCAGACCGCGCTGCTGCGGCAACTCCCACGCCTCACCCGGCTGGGACTGCTCGAGCCGCTCGGTTCGTGGGCTCCGATCGTGGCCGAGCAGCTGTCCGACGCCGCACGGCTGAAGAAGGCTCGCGTGCACCCGATCAACGTGCTCGTTGCTCAGCGCACCTACGCGTCGGGCCGCGGCGCGCGGGGCAGTCAGTCGTGGACGCCGTCGCAGCCGATCGTGGACGCGCTCGACGCGGCGTTCTACGCGGCGTACGACGCGGTGGAGCCGACCGGGAAGCGGCTGATGCTGGCGCTCGACGTGTCGGGGTCGATGGTGGCGTCGGTGTCGGGTCTGCCGATCACCTGCCGGGAGGCGAGTGCAGCGCTGGCGCTGGTCACGGCGGCGACCGAGTCGTCGTACGAGATCGTCGGCTTCACCAGCAAGGGCGACTACCGGAAGTCCGAGCTGATCCCGCTCTCGATCAGCCCGCGCCAGCGCCTGAACGACGCGATCAGCTCGGTCTCCAACCTGCCCTTCGGCGGCACGGACTGCTCCCTGCCGATGCAGTACGCGCTCCGGCGGAAGATCCCGGTCGACGCGTTCCTCATCTTCACCGACAACGAGACTTGGTACGGCGACATCCACCCGCACCAGGCGCTCCAGGAGTACCGCCGGAAGATGGGGATCGACGCCCGCCTGATCGTCGTAGCGATGACCGCCACCGGCAGCACGATCGCCGACCCCACCGACCCCGGCATGCTGGACATCTCCGGCTTCGACACCGCAGTACCAGGCCTGATCACCAACTTCACCCAAGGCCCGTAGCCGGGGGGCGGGGCGCCCCCCCCCCCCCCCCCCCCCCCCCCCCCCCCCCCCGGCGGGGGGGGGGGGGGGGGGGGGGGGGGGGGGGGGCCCAGGTCGGCATCAGGAGGCCCGGAGGGTGAGGAAAGCGCGGTTCGTGGTTCGCCAG